>JANYAS010000141.1 GCA_025361205.1 Holophagaceae bacterium | reverse complement strand
TTCACGGGCTACTCCTTCTGCAAGCCCCATTCGGCCAGCTACGCCCAGGTGAGCTTCGAAAGCGCCTGGATCAAAACCCACCACCCGGCCGTGTTCTTCGCGTCGGTCATCACCAACCAGGGCGGTTTCTACCCCGCCATCGCCTACCTGGGCGACGCGCGGCGCCACCGCCTGGTAGTGCGGGGGCCCGATGCCAACGCCTCCGCCTGGCCCTTTAGCGCCGAGGGCGAGCAGGGCCTGCGCGTGGGCCTCATGCAGGTACAGGGCGCCCTGGAGAAAGAGGTGCGCGCCCTGCTGGAGGAGCGCGAACGCAGCGGCCCCTTCGAAAGCCTGGACGAACTGCTGGGCCGCGTGAAGCCCTCCGTCACCGCGGCCGAGGCCCTCTGCGCCGCCGGGGCCTTCGACCGCTGGGCCCCGGACGGCGACCGCACGCGCCTCATGTGGGCGCGCTTAGGCGGCGTGCCCCCGGGCGTGCGCCCCCGCCCCACGGACCCCTTCGACCGCGCCGATCTGGAGATGGCCACCCTGGGCCTCACCCTGGAACTCCACCCCGCCGCCCTGGCCCGCGTGCGCAAGGGCGGCGGCCCCGACCGCGCCGCCGACGCCCTGCAGGGCAAGCCCGGCCGCCGCCTGCGCTTCTGGGCACTCGTCGTGGCCGACAAGGAAGTGGCCACCGAAAAAGGGGAGCGCATGCAGTTCATCACCTTCGAAGACGAAACCGGTCTCGCCGAAGCCGTCGCCTTCCCCGACGCGATCCGCCGCCGACAGCGACCCTTCCGCGTGGGGGATGTCGTAACCATCAGCGGCAAGACCACCGTGCAGGATGGGCTGGATGTGTTTGAGGTGGCGTGAGGGGGAAAAGCGAGACACCGATGAACACCTCACTTGCAGATCCAGGCTTTATGCCCATGATGGTCATCCAGCCTTCTGGACACCGACAAGGAGATGGGCGAAACCTCGGACGCGAGCTTCAGGCGCCAGTTGAGCTACAACTCCATCTCCACGGCCTTCCAAACGCTTCCCAAAATGGCCTGCTTGGGGAACTCCTACAACATACAAGTTGAGCGGAGGGTTCGGCGCGTCACAATTCTTCAAAGTAGTCTGAATCGATTTTTTTAATTGTATAAGACGCGGCAACAGAGACGCCAATTTCGAAGTCAATCATAAGATCAGACAGTTGCTTGCCATTAATTAGAACAACCTTGGTATCAATGTTTGAAACGTATGCAATGGCATCATTACTGTAGGAAGAGGTCGTGATGAAAACGCCCTTTCGGGCACGTTGACCTTGGAGAGCACCAACAAATTTCTGAATTTCAGGGCGACCAACAGAGCCTTGCCATCTTTTTGCTTGAATGAAAATGGTGTCTAGGCCAAGGCGGTCTTCCTTGATGATTCCGTCAATGCCGCCATCTCCAGTTTGGCCGATACGTTCACCAGCATCTTTCCTGGAACCGCCATAGCCCATTTTGACAAGAAGCTCGACGACGAGCTGCTCGAAAAAGGTCGGTGAGCAGGAAAGGATTCTAGAGAGCAATTCTTGGGAGAGCTGTTCTCTGAGGCCTAAATAGGCCAACTCAAGTGATTCCTCAGGAGTAGCTGTAGGCGGGGCTGAGTCCGTTGATTGTTCTGATTCTTGGCTTGGTCGGGATGAATCTCTGAATTCTAAGAACTCAGGCCATTGCTCTAGAAACTTTGAATCAATACGGCTTGGTTTTGACACGAGCAATTGTTTGCCTCTTTCCGTTATCCGAAAGATGGCTCGTCGTGGCGATTCAATCAGGACGGCTTTTTTCAGGTAGGTTCGGGCCCACCCAATGCGATTGATGAAAATGCCTTGTTGCCCACTCGGGAGGCGCTCTGCTCGCTCTGCTGGGGTAAGCTCAAACACTTTTGCCAGAGCATCTTCTGATTCACGAAGAGAGTGCTCATCTCCATCAGATAAGAATTGAAGAAGAGGAAGCATGCAGGTTTGGTAATCAGGTATTGGCATCAGGGTTCTCGATTGAGAAAAGTTTGTAGAGCCCAAGTCTGTATTCGGTGAACCACATCACTGAACGCCAAGCTTGCCTATGGTGGGTGGTGACAAGTAAATGCTGAGTGTTGGGAATTCCGTGCTCATGCTCCCACCAGGCCGGTCGGATTCTGATCACAACTGGGCCAACGGCGCTGAATCAGCCTCTGAACGGTAGGTGTGGGTCGGCGTCGGTGGCTCGGGCGGCTTGGGTTTCTTCTTGGGTCCTTCGTGGCAAGGGAGAACTGAAAAGATTTTTCGCCGGGGATGGACGGGGATAAGGGAACCGGATTGCGTGGAGGAGCGGCCCCATCCCCGTGCATCCCCGGCAGAAGGCAGTGGTCTTTCATCCTGTTTATCCCCTCCATCCTGGCTAAATCACAGGGTTTTGTTGAGCCAGGATGCAGGGGATGAAGGGGATCAAGGAACGATCCCTGGCTGCGTGAGACTCGCGGATTCTCAGGACCGAATGCAAAAGGGCTTTTCGCCGGGGATGCTCGGGGATGGGCGGGGATAAGGAACAACGATTGCGTGCGTGAACGGCCCCATCCCCCGCGAATCCCCGTGCATCCCCGGCTGAAGGCAGTTGTCTTTCATCCGCGTCCATCTGCGTTCATCTGTGGTTTCATTTTTTTCTGCTTTTCCCCGCGTTCACAAAAGGATCGGCGGTAAAAACCCGTAGAATCACGCTCGCATCCAAGCCATGGCGCTTCGAAATCAGCGGCTGGGAACCAGATCCAAGGTGTTGACACCTGCTTTATTGAGACGCACATTCATCGTGTTTCGGCGGCGTGCCATCACGGAATCCAGAAACCAGGAGGTCCTATGACGACCTACTCCTATGGCGAATGCCTTGAACGGGCCTACAAGGTGAACTGGCGAATCAAGGATGTGCTGGGAGAAGTGGACTTCGACCTTTCGCGGTGCTGGCTTCCTGCCCAGCTTTCGGGGGCCGACGGGATCTTCTGTCTGAACGCAGAGGAGAAACGGAAGCTGAGCCATGTGGAGATGGGGGCCTATGCCCACCTCTTCGGGTTCGTGGAGGAGTTCATCGCGCCCCAGATGCTGAACTTGGCTCGGGAGGTCGAGGTGGAGCACCGGGAGGCCTTCGATGCCCTCGCGAATTTCGCCGCCGAGGAGGTCAAGCACATGCACCTGTTCCGCGAAATCCGGCGGCGGGTGGACGAGAAGCTGGGCTTCCCCCTTGAACTCCTGGAGGGGCAGCACGAGGTCGCGCTGGCGGTCCTGAGCAAGAACCGGGGGGCGGTGCTGCTGCTGACCTCTGCCATCGAATGGTTCACCCAGTTGCACTTCCTCAGTGCGATGAGGCATTCCGATGAGCTGGATCCTCTGACCAAGGAGATCTTCCGCAGCCACTGGCTGGAAGAAGCCCAGCACGCGCAGCTAGATCATCTGGAAACGATCCGGGCCTTCAAGGACATGGACGACGCGGAACGGGACGAGGCCATCGAGGACCTGATCTGGCTGTTGGCGGCGGTGGATGGGCTGCTCCAGCAGCAGACCGGCCATGACGTGCGCAACCTGGAACGGTACCTCGACCGCGAGTTCACTCCCCCTGAGCGAGAGGAGATTCTCCGCAACGTGCTGCGGGCCAAACGCTACTGTTTTATCGAGAGCGGGGTCACCCACCCCCATTTCCAGGAACTCTTCCTCACGGTCACCACTCCTGCGCAGCAGAGTCGGGTGAAGGAGGCGCTGGGCCTGATGCTGGAAGGGAGCCCCACTCACTGAGCCCGACCTGGGGCAGTCCTCCGTCAGGGTTCCAGACTTCTGTGGCCCGCTTTTGCTAACCTCGAAGCATGGAACCCACGACCCTCCGCGCTGTCATGGCCGCACTTCGCAAGCCGGAGACGGGCTGTCCCTGGGACTTGAAGCAGGACCATCAATCCCTGGCCCGCTACCTACGCGAAGAGGCGGGGGAGGTGCTGGAGGCCCTGGCTGAGCATCAGCCCGGCGACGCAGCCACAGAGGCTCACCTCTGCGAAGAGCTGGGTGACCTCTGGTTGCAGATCGCCTTCCATGCCCAGCTGGCCGCAGATCGTGGCGCCTGGGATATCCACGACGTGGAGCGGGTCGTGGTGGAGAAGCTGGTGCGCCGCCATCCGCACGTGTTTGCCGAAGTGGAAGTGGCGGGCGCCGAGGAAGTACTCACCAACTGGGCCGCCATCAAGCGCGCGGAGAAGGGGCCCACACCGGACACCGAGCCGAGATTGCTGGAGGGCATCCCAGCCACCCTAGCGCCCATGGACGAGGCGCTGGAGATCGGCCGGCGCTGCGCCAAGGTAGGCTTCGAATGGCCGGACCTGGAGGGCGTCCTGGACAAGGTGAAGGAGGAGGTCGCCGAGCTGCAGGCGGAATCCGATCCCGTGCGGGTGGAAGAAGAGTTCGGCGACGTGCTGTTCAGCCTCATGCAGTGGGCGCGGAAGAAGGGCGTGGATCCCGATGTCGCCCTGCGCCGCCAGATGCTCCGGTTCAAGGCGCGGTTCCGGGCCGTGGAAGATGATGCTCACGCCCATGGCGGCTGGGAGCGCCGCACCCTGGAGGAGATGGAAGTCGCCTGGCAGGCGGAGAAGATTCGGAGGAAGGCATGATGGGCGTGATGGGGCTGGTGCCGCGAAACGGAACGCCTCCGGCCCCCTGGTTCCTGCTCATGGTGCCGGTGGTTTTCCTGGCCCTGTCCTGGCTCACCAACCGCCTGATGGGCATTCCGGCGCTCTACGCGGCTTTTCCCGCAGACAAGGACGATCCCATCGAGGCGAACCTGGGCTGGCAGCAGGTGGAGTTCGGAGCGCTTCGCGGCCACTCGCCCATGTCCATGAAGTTCGGGCGGTGCTGCCTCCACCTCAAGCAGCCCTTCCCCTTTCAACCGGCCTGGTGGCAGGGCCCCGCCTCGATTCCCTGGGGCGACGTGGCCTTGGAGAAGGAAGCCAGTGAAAGCCGGTGGGCCTTCCTGAGCGCGGCGGAATTCCGGCTGGGCTCCGAAGGCCGTCTGATCCGCCTGCGCGGCAAGGTGGCCCGGCGGCTTCAGGCGAGGGTCAAGGGCCTGCGTGGAGCCGGCCCCGGGAGTCCGTCCGGTACGGGTTCCATCCGGCCACGGTGAGCTTCGCAGACGGCAGAAATGAGACCAGGAACACCGTCCAGACACCCTGAAATGCAGAACCGATTGCTTCCGGTGAGGAACGGTGAGGGCCAGTGAGAAAGCAGCCTTCTTGATCATCGTTTCTCAGCGTTTCTCACCGGTAAAAAGATTCCTTGTCGGTTCACCCTGGCGTTAAACCGCGTCCGCGATGGCCTTCCCCATGTCTGAAGTGGAGGCGTTCCCGCCCATGTCCGGGGTACGCGGGCCGGTGGCCAGTACCTTCTCGATGGCGGCCATGACGGAGGCGCCGGCTTCGGGGCAGCCCAGGTGGTCCAGCATCATGGCGCCGGCCCAGATCTGGCCCACGGGGTTGGCGATGCCCTTGCCGTAGATGTCGGGGGCCGAGCCGTGGACGGGTTCGAACATGGAGGGGAACTCGCGCTCGGGATTCAGATTGGCGCTGGGGGCGATGGCGATGGTGCCGGTGCAGCCGGGGCCGAGGTCCGAGAGGATGTCGCCGAAGAGGTTCGAGCCCACCACCACATCGAACCAATGGGGGTTGCGCACGAACTGGGCACAGAGGATGTCGATGTGGTACTGGTCCACTTTCACGTCGGGGTAC
The DNA here is from genome assembly GCA_025361205.1 of Holophagaceae bacterium. Classification (GTDB taxonomy): domain Bacteria; phylum Acidobacteriota; class Holophagae; order Holophagales; family Holophagaceae; genus Geothrix. The sequence goes on along the minus strand of JANYAS010000141.1, from coordinate 8,990 downwards.
GACGCGGACATGGCCTTCACCCGCTCGTCCCAGTAGGGCATGGTGATGGCGATGCCGTTGGACTTGGTGGCCGAGGTGAGGTGCTTCTTGGGCCGCGACTGGGCGATGTCGAAGGCGACCTTCAGGATGCGGTCCACGCCCTGCCGCGTGAACACGCTTTGCTGCAGGGCCATCTCCTGGTCGGTGCCTTCGTAGAGGCGGCCGCCGATGCTGGAATACTCGCCCTCGTTGTTCTCCCGCACCACGATGAAGTCGATGTCGCCCACCTGCCTGCCAGCGAGCGGGCAGGGCACACCGGGCATGAGCTTTACGGGACGAAGGTTGGCGTACTGGCGGAAGCCGCGGCGGATGGGAATGAGCAGGCCCCAAAGCGAGACATGGTCGGGCACGCCGGGAAAGCCCACGGCCCCGAGGAAGATCGCGTCGTGATGGCGGATCGTTTCAAGCCCGTCCTCCGGCATCATGCGGCCCGTCTGGAGGAAGGTTTCACAGCTCCACGGGAAAATATCCCACCGAAAGTGCAGGTTGTGCTTCAAAGCGGCGGCCTCGAGCACGCGGATGCCTTCGGGCATCACCTCCTTGCCGATGCCGTCGCCCGGGATGACGGCGATCCGGATGTCGCGCATGGGAGCCTCCATGGAGATGCTGGCAGAAAAAAACCCGCCCGGGCAGGGCGGGGCTTTGCAATCCGAGTCAGGCTCAGGCGAAGAGCTTCGATAGTCCGTAGGCGACGAGGGTGGAGGTGCTCACGCCGATGAGGCCGGGGATCATGAAGCTGTGGTTGAGGAGGTACTTGCCGATCCGCGTGGTGCCGGTGCGGTCCATGTTGATGGCGGCGAGATCGCTGGGGTAGAAGGCGAAGAAGAAGTAGGCGTAGCTGGCGGGGATCAGGCTGAGCAGCAGCGGCGTGGGCAGGCCCAGGGCGTAACCGAAGGGCAGCATGATGGTGAGTGTGGCGGCCTGGCTCTTCACGAAGGCGGAGACACAGAACATGGCGATGGCGAAGGTCCAGGGGGCGACCTGCACCATGTTCTTGATGTTGGCCACGAGGTAGCCCTCGTTGGCCTTGATGAAGGTCTCGCTCATCCACGCGATGCCAAAGATGGAGACGACGGCGATCATGCCCGCGATGAAGACACTGGAGCGGGCGATGTCGGGAGCCTTCACCTTGGTGGCGAAGAGGATGAAGGCGCCAAAGGCCAGCATCACCATCTGGACCACGGTGGTCATGGGTACGACTTTGCCGTTCACCAGGGGCAGCAGGCCAGGCTTCAGGGCGGCGAGGATGATGGTCAACACGCCGGCGAAAAAGAGGGCCACGGAGAGCTTGGCCGAAAGGGGGATCACCTTGTCCAGGGTGGTCACATCGGCATCCAGGGCCTTGGCGAACGTGGGGTCCTTCATGCGCTCGAGGAATTCAGGATCCTTGTCGAGGTCGAGGCCGCGATTGTAGCTCCAGGCCGCGGCGACCAGCACGCCGATGATGCCCGCGGGCAGAGTGATGCGGATGATCTCGAAGAGGCCCACGGGATGGCCGTTCTTGGCGGCCATGGCCAGGAAGGTGGTGACGGCGGCGGCCACGGGGCTGGCGGTAATGCCCATCTGGGAGGCCACGCTGGAGATCGCCATGGGACGCTCGGGCCGGATGCGGGTCTTCAGGGCCACGTCGGAAATGACTGGCAGCAGCGCATAGACCGCGTGGCCGGTGCCGACGCAGACCGTGAGCAGAAACGTGGACAGCGGCGCCAGGATGGTCACGTACTTGGGGTGGGCGCGGAGGATACGCTCCGTCAACTGCACCAGGTAATCCAGGCCGCCCGACACCTGGAGCGTGGCGGAGGCGGTGACCACCGCCAGGATGATCAGCATCACGTCGATGGGTGGCGTGCCGGGGGCCACGCGGAACCCGAAAACCAGGACGGCCACGCCCAGGCCGCCGATGAGGCCCAGCGCCACGCCGCCCTTCCGGATGCCCAGAAGGATGGCGCTCAGCACGAGCACGAATTGGATCCAGAACATCACGGCGGGGGACATCAGCGCTTCTCCGGTTCTCAGGATTTAGCGGTCTGACCACTGACCCTGTAATGACAGAAAGAGCAGCAGATGAATAGGTAGGGAATGTGCTCGACGCGCATCACCTTGTGCCAAAAATCACAGTGAAATTCACTTGCAAATCATCGTGAAAGCGAATGATACCAGTTCTTTCCTTATAGGAAGCTGGCGAAGAGGGTAGGATGGCGGGACCTGGATCAGCCCCGTGAATGCTTTGCCTTTCCATCTCGTGACCCTGACCCACCCCGATTGGGAAGAGGCGCGGGCCTGCGCGAAACGCCTCGGGGAGGACGCCCTTCCTGAGCTCCGTCTGGATCTGTTTCCCGAGGCGGACCCTGAGGCGCTGGTGGACGCCCTGAGGCGGCGCTGCCTCGTAACCTGCCGCCGGACTTCGGAAGGCGGGCGGTGGCCCGATGACGATGAGGCCGGACGCATCGCCCATCTGATCCGGGCGCTCAAAGGCAAGCCGGCCTGGATGGATCTGGAATGGGATCTGCCCATCCCGCCGGAAATCCAGGCCGCCCGCACCCATATCCGGCTGCTGCGATCCATCCACGTGGCCCCTGGGATTTTCGACCTGGAGGAACGCCTGCGCGCCTTGCCGGAGGGCGATGCCTTCAAGTGGGTGGGGTGGGCCGGACGCCTGGGCGACAGCGGCCGCCTCCGCGCCCCGCTGGCCTGGGCGCGGGACCATGGCATCGCCTTGTCGGCCTTCCTGATGGGAGCCAAGGGCCTTCCCAGCCGGGCGCTGCAATCCGCCTGGGGCGGGGCCTTCACCTATGTTGCGCCCAACGATGGCCCGCCCGCCGCCCCGGGTCAGCTGCCCCTTGCGGTCCTGCGGGCCTGGCGCAGCGTGAAGCTCCATGCATGGCACGGCCTATGTGGCGTCATCGGGGATCCCGTGCTGCATTCGCGGGGGCCGGCCTTCCATAATTCGCGCTTCCAGGGTGCCTTCAAGGACCTGATCTACCTACCGCTGCTCTGCGGTGAGGCCGGGGAGGCGGTGGAGGCTTTGGATTCTCTTGGGATTCTGGGGCTGAGCATCACGGCACCGTTGAAGCTCTCGCTTCCGGAGGCCCTCGGGCTGAAGGGCCCCCTGAATACCCTGTGGCGGCGTTCACCCGAGGACCCTTGGCAAGGTGCCAATACGGACGCGGAAGCTTTCGGACAACGACTGTCAAAGCTGGAACCCGGGCCGGTCCTGCTGCTGGGAGGGGGCGGCGTGGCGGAAACCAGCCGCGCCGTGCTGGAGGCAGCGGGTCGGAAGATCCTCCAGGTCTCCCGCCGAGCACCCGCCACCGAACAGGTTGTGGCTGCCCTGGCCCCGGTAGGCATTGTCCAGGCCACCAGCCTGGGCATGGAAGCGGACGAACCGATGCCCTTCCCCCAACTGCTGGAAGCTGCCCAGCCCCGTGCCCGCTGGGCCGTGGAGTGGATCTACAAGGAGGACACCGCCTTCGCGCTCTGGGCCCGGGGGGCTGGCCTTTACCTGGTGGCAGGTTCGGACCTCTTCGAAGCCCAGGCCGAGGCCCAGAGCCGGCGGTTCATCGAGGGCTGTGGGGGGTGAGCAGGCGTTCAGGCTGGAGTCTGGAGTCTGGAGGTACCGCTTTCTGATGCGGCGATTTGCGCCGCGTCTTTGTTTTTCTTCAGGCGCCGACCCATCTGATCGAGCGCTAACGGCCCAAAGCTAGCCAAAGGCGCGCCCGCCAGGGCGCCACAAAAAGAGGTACCTCCAGACTCCCCCGGGCAACGCAGGCGTTGCCCGGGATCTGTGGTCAGCCTGTAGACTGAGCCATGGATCTCCTGCTGGTCGAGGACAAGGACAGCCTCCGGCGCCTGCTGACGCAGGCCCTGGAAGGGTCGGTCTGGGCCGTGCGGGCAGTGGCGGATCCCCAGGAGGCCTTGAGGGCGCTGGAAGCCCAGCCCTTCCATGTGCTGGTGACGGACCTGCGCCTGCCAGGCATGAGCGGCCTGGAGTTGATCCGCCGAGCCCGACGGCTGCACCCCGGATTGAGGGTGGTGCTCATGTCGGCCTTCGGTGAGCCGAAGGACATCGTGGAGGCCATGCGGCTCGGGGCGGACGACTTCCTACCCAAGCCCTTCGACCTCGACACTTTTCTGGCCCTACTGGACCGCCTTCGGGCCCTGGTGGGGGCCCCGCCGCCGGATCCCGCCGAAGCCTGGGTCGCCCACAGTCCGGCCATGCAGGCCCTGGACGCCTCCCTCCGCCAGGCGGCAGCGTCCGTTCTGCCCGTGGTGTTCCGGGGGGAGCGCGGATCGGGGCGGGAGCGCTGCGCCCGGCGGCTCCACGTCCTGCGCCACCCGGCCGCCCCTTATCTGAGCCTGTTGGCGGCCACGCTGGGGCCGGAGGGACCGGACCCAAGAACGCTCCAGTTGCTGGAAGGCGGCAGCCTCTTTCTCGCCGGATTGGAACACCTCGCTCCCGCCGCCGCGCAACCCCTGGCCCGGGCCATGGAGGGCGCCTCCGGACGTGGCATCGCCTGGATGGGGGGTGTGGATTCCGAGGGCGCCCTGGCCCCGGAGGTGGCCCAGCGGCTCGGCTCCCTGGAACTGCGCGTGCCGCCCCTGCGGGAGCGCCGAGAGGATCTCCTGACCCTGGCCCGCATGATCATGGAACGGGCCGCCCGGCGGGAAGGCCGCCCCACCCCTTGGCTGGAACGGGCCGCGGAACGCCAGCTGCTGGACCATGCCTGGCCCGGCAACGTGCGGGAACTGGAGATGCTGCTGGGACGGACCCTGCTCTTCGCCGAAGGCCACGCCGTCCGAGCTTTTCCAGATCTGGGCCTGGGCGACACCACGCTGCTTTGTCTTCCCTGGCCCGGGCCCGCTGACCTGGAGACCATGCTGAAAGCGGTGACGCGGTCGGCAGAGGCGCACCTGCTCCGGCGATACTTGGCAGAGGCCGCAGGGGATCTGCCCCAAGCGGCCGAGGCCCTTGGCCTTTCGGTCCGCACGCTGGCCCAGCGCTTGCGGGACCACGGCATCCCTCTGGAAGATAAAGGGAGTTCTCCCTCGCGGAAGGCACCATGACCCAGTTCACCCCCAGTCTCATTCCGCCGGTCCGCAGCCCGGAGGGGATTCGTCCGGCGGCGCGGGCGGGCCTTGCGGCGCTCCAGGCCGTGGTGGTGGGTAAGGAAACCCAGGTCCGCCGGGCCTTCGCGGCCATGCTGGCGGGGGGTCACGTGCTGCTGGAGGACCTGCCAGGGGTGGGCAAGACCACCCTGGCCAAGGGGTTGTCGCGCATCCTCGGCGGCACCTTCCAGCGGGTGCAGGGAACGAACGACCTGCTGCCCTCGGATCTGCTGGGGGTCCACCTCTGGGATGCGAAAGAACAGAATTTTCGATTCCAGCCCGGGCCTGTCTTTTGCCACGTGCTGCTGCTGGACGAGCTGAATCGCATTGGCCCCAAAACCCAGAGTGCCATGCTCGAGGCGATGGTGGAGGGCCAGGTCACGTTGGACCGCAGTACCCATCGTCTTCCCGAGCCCTTTTTTGTCATCGCGACTCAGAACCCGCTGGACCATGCCGGGACCTTCCCGCTGCCTGAAAGCCAGCTGGACCGCTTCTCCTGCACCATCCACCTGGGCTACCCCGATCGCGCGGCCGAGCGATTGATTCTCACGGGAGAGGCGGGTTCAGAAAGGCTGAACACCCTTTCGCCCGTCCTGGACCTGGACGGGTGGCTCCAGGCCCGGGCTGCGGTGCGGAACGTGAAGGTCGCCGAGGCGGTGTTGGATTATGTCGAGCGGATGGTGGAACACATCCGCACCGGCGGTGGGTTCTGTTCGACCCGGGCGGCAAAGCATTGGCTGGGCCTGTCCCAGGCGGAGGCCTGGCTCGACGGTCGGGACTACCTCACACCGGACGACCTGCAGCGCACCCTGGCGGACACCATGGCGCACCGAGGCAGCCTGGACGACCGCCGTCTCAACCGCAGCGACCGCCGCGAGCAGCTGGGCCGCCTGGTGAAGGACATTCCAGTGGGATGGGCGGGATGAAAAGAACGGACGAAACCGTCGGCCAGCTGCTTCAGCAGGCCCGCGTGTCCAAAGGCCTCTCGAGGGTGGCGTTGGCCTCAGAACTGAAACTTCCTCTGCGCCACATCGAGGCCATCGAGGGCGATGACTGGGCCTCGCTTCCCCCCGGGCGCCCGCGGCCCTTGGCCCGGCAACTGGCGGAGCGCCTCGGGGTGGACCTGGAGTTCCATACGGGTGCCTTCCAGATCGTGCCGGGGGTTCCTGAATTGGAGCCTTCCGATCCTCGGCGGGAACGGCTGGAGCGGGTGGTGATGGGCGTGTTGACGGTGGCCTCGGCGCTGGTGGTGGTGTGGTTGGTGGTGCCTGGACCCAGGCTGGGCCGCAAGCCGGTGCCCAGCTATCTCACGACCCTCCCGAAGGCCACTCTTCCGCCCCCCCCTCCTCCTTCTATCTCGCCCTATCCGGTGCTCGGGGAGCTCTTGCCCGAGGCGCCTCTGAACGAGCAGGGGGCCCTCCTGAGCCTCCGCGCCATGGACACCTGCGAGGTGCGCATCGAGCCCCAACCCGAGATCGGGGGCCCACCCGTGAGCCGGACGCTCCATGTCTCCGAGCCCTGGCGCCTTCGGGTGAAGGGCCCCTTCACGCTTTCCCTCGAGAATGCTGGGGTGGTGGATGTCGAGGTGGCAGGCCGCCGCATTCCCCATGGGCAGAGCGTGGGTGAGGCTTGGACGGGCCGCTTCGACGCCCAAGGGCGCTGGCTGCGGCCGGGGCCGCCGGTCCTCCCAAAGGACCCCCCGGTGCCCGACGATGATGAGGATGGAGCCAAGCCATGAGCATGCACCCCATCGTTGAACGGTTCCTCAAGGGCGGGTTACCCGTACCCATGGCCATGGCGCTCGTGGGGGGCAGCCTGCCGGTGCCGACCCTCGACCTGCTCCAGGCCCTGGCTCATGCGGGCCTGGAAGAGACGCCCTACACCGAGCGGGCCCTGGACTATTTTTCGACCATCCCGGAATCCATGTTGGCGGGCGTCCTGACCGAGGCCATCAAACCACCGGCCCCTCTGCAGCTGGTGCTCTGCCACCGCAAGGAACCGGCGCTCCTAGAAACGGCTCTCCTGAATCCGTCCCTCACCTCGGCGATCGTGGAGGCCTCGGTGCCGAGCCTGCCCGGGGCGGTGCTCGAAATCGTCCTGAACAACCAGGTGCTTTGGCTTGAGCGGCATCGAATCCTGGACCTCCTGGAAGAGCATCCCGAAGCCCAGTACGTCATCAAGCGGCGCGTCAACGAGTTCCGCTTTGATGTGCTGCGCCTCATTCCGGAGGACGTCAAGAAGGACCGCCTGGAGATCATCGACGAGGTCGAGGCCGGGCGCCTGGATCGCGCCTGGTCTGAACTGCCGCTGCCCAAGGAGAAATCGAAGGAAGAGGCCGATGCGGAGGTCGAGACCGCAGAGATGGCCGCGGAACGGCGCTTACTGGCCCAGAAGCCGCTGCTGGACGACGAGGGCAATGAGATCAATCTCACCTTGACCCAGCGCACGGCAAAACTCCGCACCAACCAGAAGATCATGCTGGCCATCAAGGGGGGCAAGGAAGAGCGATCAATCCTGATCCGCGAGGCCAACCGGCTCATTCAGGTCAACGTTATCCGCAACCCCCGCATCTCCGAAGGCGAGGTAGCCTACATCGCCAATATGCGCACGGTGAACGAGGAAGTGCTGCGGATCATCTCCAATAGCCGCGAGTGGATGAAGAAATACCCCATCACCAAGTCCCTAGTCATGAACCCCCGCACCCCCTTGCCGGTGGCCATGACGCACTTCAAGCGGCTGTTCGAAAGCGATATGAAACTACTCATGAAGGATCGCAACGTGGCCGAACTCCTCCGCCGGGAGGCCAAGCGGATGATTGAGATGAAGGCCAGGGGCAAGGGCTAGGCGGGATCAGCCGGTGTGCGGTAAGCTGGCAGTTATGCGGGCGTAGTTCAGTGGTAGAACGTCAGCTTCCCAAGCTGAATGTCGTCGGTTCAATCCCGATCGCCCGCTCCAAAGCAGAAGACCCCCAGGCGGGGGTCTTCTGCTTTGGAGGAAGAGGAAGACGGGGATGGCCGTCGCCGAATCGCCTGGAGGTTGGTACTCCTTACCCCAGATAGGCCGCCAGCACGCGCTCGTTGCGGCTGAGCTCCGCCGGGGTGCCTTCGACGGCGATGCGCCCGTGCTCCATGACGTAGGCATAGTCAGCCACTTCGAGGGCGCTTTTGGCGAACTGCTCCACGAGGAGGAGGGTGATGCCCTCGGCCTTCAGGCGGCGGATGGTCCGAAAGACCTCCTGAACGATGACGGGTGCGAGGCCCATGGAGGGTTCGTCCAGCAGCATGACTTTGGGGCGCGCCATGAGGGCCCGGCCAATGGCGAGCATTTGCTGTTCGCCGCCCGATAGGGTGCCCGAGGCCTGGCCGGCGCGGTCCCGCAGGCGGGGGAACAATTCGTAGACCCGGTCGAGATCCGCCTGGGCCTTGGCGCGGTACCCGAAGAACTTGGGCAGCCGCCCATAGGCGCCCAGCAACAGGTTGTCCTCCACGGACAGCGGCCCGAAGACCTTGCGACCCTCGGGGGCGTGGGCCAAGCCCAGCCGTGCGATGCGTGAGGCATCGAGACCCTGGACTTCCTTACCGTCGAGGAGGACCCGGCCCCGGCTGGGTTTGATGCCACCGGAGATGGCGCGCATGGTGGTCGTCTTGCCGGCCCCGTTGGCGCCGATGAGCGCCACCACGGTGCCTTGTTTCACGGTGAGCGTGGTGCCGGTCAGCACTTCACTGGCGCCGTAGCCCGCATGGAGATCCTCCACGTGAAGCATGGGTGTCTCCTCCTTCACGCGGGCTCCGGCGCCGGGGCACCGGAGGCATCAGGTTCGGGGGGCTGGCCCAGGTAGGCCTCCA
>JANYAS010000139.1 GCA_025361205.1 Holophagaceae bacterium | reverse complement strand
GGCGGTCACCTGCAGGCCCTCGACCTCGCTACCAAGGTCGTGCGCCCGGTGCTGGTCACCACCAGCAGCGATGGCTGGAGGGTGGCGCCGCGTCCGGTGAACCCCAAGGACTGGATCCAGGCCATGAGCCTGGTGGGTGGCACCGCCGTGTTCGAGGCCCGGGGGGAGGTGTTCCTCCTGCCCACAGATGCCACCAAGCCCGCGAAGAACCTCACGCAGACGCCGGGCGTGCGCGAGCGCATGCCGCGCCTATCGCCCGACGGCAAGCGCGTGGCCTACTTCAGCGAGGCCAGTGGCGACTACGATCTCTATGTGCAGACCGTGGATGGCCCCGCCGAGCGCCTGCCCACGGGCCTGAAGACGGCCCTCTACCACCAGGAATGGAGCCCGGATGGCACGAAGCTCCTCTTCGGTGACAAGAGCTTCGCAATCTATGTCATGGATGTGGCCACCAAGAAACTCACCAAGGTGGACGAATCCCACGAGCTGAAGAATGACCAGTTTACCTGGGAGGTCAGCGACTATGCCTGGGCGCCGGATTCGCAGTGGATCGCCTACGCCTTCGTGGCGCCCAGCCGCAATAGCCGGATCACCCTCTACAACCTGGCCTCGAAGCAGAAGGTGGCACTCACCGACGGCTTCTATGACTGCCTGAATCCCTGCTTCGACTTGGATGGCAGCACCCTGTATTTCCTCAGCTACAGCAACTTCCACACGAAGCTCGATCCCAGCCAGGACAACCACATCCAGTCCGCGCCGGTGCAGGTGATGGCTGTGAAGCTTAAGGCGGGCGACGACAAGTCAGCAGCACCATCCACGACTAGCAGCCCCTTCCGCATCGATGTGGCCGGCCTGTCCGACCGAATCTCCTTCCTGCCAGTGAAAGCTGGGAACCTCTTCCACCTCAAAGCTGGCAAGGGCCTAGTGGGTTGGGATGAGGCCGACGGGTGGGACGACAGCGTGGTGGAGGAACTTTACACCCCCCGCGGCGCCGAGAAGTGGAAGCTGCACCTCTACGATCCCGCCGCCAAGAAGGACAAGGAAACCGTGCTGAATGACAGCATCAGCGACTGGACCTTTGATGCCGAGGGCAAGCGTCTTCTTATCCGCAAAGGCCCGAATTACCACACGGGCGAGGCCGCAGCCGTGTTTGCCTCCAAGGTACTGCCGGAAAAGCTCGACCTGGACCGCATGCTCATGACCGCCGCCCCCCGCGAGGAATGGAAACAGATCTTCGAGGACACCTGGCGTTGGTATCGGGATTTCTTCTACGACACGAACATGAACGGCAACGACTGGAACGCCATCGGCGCCAAGTTCCGTGCCTGGCTGCCGGAGCTGAACTCGCGCCAGGAACTTAACTGGCTGCTGAGCCAGATGGTGGGCGAGCTGAACGTGAGCCACACCTACGTGGGCGGCGGCGACCTCGGTCCCGCGCGCCCTGCGCCGAATCCGGTGTCCCCGGGCTTTCTGGGCGCTGACTTTAACGTCGAGAAGGGCGTCTACCGCTTCACGAAGGTGTACGGTCCCACGGCTTATGCCCGGGATTTGAAGGCACCCCTGGCGGACCCAGCACCCAAGGTGAAGGAGGGCGAGTACCTCCTGGCCGTCGACGGCAAGCCCTTGCGTGCCCCTGAAGCCATCCAGTCGCGCCTCCAGGTCATCAAGGGCCAGAAGGTGACGCTCACCGTGAATGCCAAGCCCACGCCGGAAGGCTCCCGCACCATCGAGGTTGAGCCCGTCGCCAACGATTGGAACCTCCGGTACGAGCGCTGGATCGCGAACAACATTGCGGCCGTGGACAAGGCCTCGAACGGTCAGCTGGGCTACATGCATATCACGGCCATGGGCGACCAGAATATTGGCCAGTTCGACAAGTACTGGAGCGCGTTCCGGTACAAGAAGGGCATCGTCATTGACGTGCGCGGCAACGGGGGCGGGTGGACCGAGTTCTTCATGATCGACAAACTGGAGCGCAAACAGGTGGGCTTCAACGTCATGCGCGGCATGGCGCCCTTCCGCTACCCAGGGACGGCCTCGGATGGCCGTTATGTGTTTCTCAGCAACGAGCAGAACGGCAGCGACGGGGAAGCCTTCCTCATGCACGTGAAGGCCCGCGGCCTGGGCACCATCGTGGGTGTCCCCAGTTGGGGCGGCCTGGTGGGCATCATCAACACCCAGCTCACGCTGGATGGCGGGCGGGTGGAGCAAAGCAACAACGCCTTCTACGGCCGCGAAGGCCAGTGGTGGGTGGAGAACCACGGCGCCGACCCCGACCTCACCGTCGAGAACGATCCCGCCAGCCTGATGCAGGGCTACGACCGCCAGCTGGAAGTCGGCATCGCGACCCTGCTGAAACAATTGAAAGACAGCCCAACGCCCACCTTCCCCCCGGTGCCGGCCTATCCGAAGCGGTGAGTCGCTCGTATTAGGAAAGCGTCAACGCAAAGGCGTAAAGACGCCAAGCAAGACAAATGAAGCCGGTGATGAACAGAGATGAACAGTGATGGAGAGTGGCTTTTATCACCGTCCATCACCGTTCATCACCGGTTTCAAAAGGCCACAGAATATTCCCCATTCCGCATCAGTGCCACGGCCCCGCCATCGGCCATCCTCAGGTCCACGGCCACGACTTTCACGTCGGGCTGGGTCTCGGGGACGTAGACGCGGTCGATGTGGATGACGGCTTCGGGACTGGAGAACTGGGCGGGGCCCACCTGGCCGCCGAAGTGGTCGCTGCGGCCGAAGGCGATGTGCAGGCCCAGCTTCTCGTCCAGCAGGATCTCGCCAATGGGCTTCACGCCGAAGGCCGCCAAGACACCCAGGCCCAGTTCGGCGATGTTCCCGTAGGCGGGTTCCTTGGCCAGCAGGGTGGCTTCCTCCCGCGACTTGGGGCCCTGGCTGATGACTTCCAGAGCCTGGTTTCCTGCGACGCGGTAACGCACGATCTCGGTACCGAACTGCACGGGCAGGATGCCTGCCGTCCGGCTGGGATCGCCGTCGCGTTCCCCCTCGTAGGGCACGATGTAGGCCTCGCCTGAGGGCAGGTTTCCCGCCACGCCAGGATTGGGCAGCAGGCCGCCCGATGCGTGGCCCGTGCGGTGGCGCAGGTCCAGGTGCAGGTCGCAGGGGCCCGCGGGTGTGTCGAAACGGAAGTTCGCGCCCTCGGCCCGGTCCAGCAGGTCCTTCAGGAGTTCCACGCGGCGGTTCACCTCCGTGTAGTCCAGGCGCAGGGCGGGGATCATGTCAGCGCGAAAGCCCGGCATGGTGGCAGCGCGGATGGGGTGGTGCTTCGCGGCCAGTTTCAGTGGCGCCGTGGCCGAGAACTTCGTGAGCGCGATGAGGATCGGGTGGCTGGCGTAGAGGTCGGCGAAGGTCCCGGAGGCCGCGGGGTCCAGCATCTCGACGGAGGGCAGGGGGCCGCCCGTGTGGATCCAGGCACGTTCCGGCAGGTCGCCGTTGTTGGTGTGGATGTTGGGATAGACCACCAGGTGGGTGTCCAGGCCCAGTTCGTCGCGATGGGCAGTCAGCTCTGCAACCCAGGCAGCGGCCATCTTCCGGCGGGCGGCCCAACTCGTGTCGTCGGGCACCTTGGCGTCCGGCAGGTCCACCAGGATGGCCAACGCCGATTCGCCGGGCCGGGGCTGGAATACCCGCTGCACCAGGGCCACCAGTTCCAGTCCGCTCAGCCGTTCGTCCAAGGGATCCTCCAGGATTTCAAAAGAAATGATCACCTCCAAGGCACCAAGACACCAAGAAAAGAAATGGGGCTCATCAGGAAATCGTGTGGGCGATTTGGGGGCAAATTACAGCGCTGGCAGCATGCAAGTCAGAATCTTCAGTCGCAGGTAATCCTCATCGCGGAGCCCATATGCGCGGCGCTGGAGCACCCGGATCTTGTTGTTCAGT
>JANYAS010000119.1 GCA_025361205.1 Holophagaceae bacterium | reverse complement strand
GAGGATCCCCAAGCCCCTTGGCGCACCCGCATAGCCCTGGTCCGCGACGACCGGGACCGGCTCCTCCAGTACCACCGCGTGGTGACGGAGCTGGACCGTGTCCTGGCCAGTTCAGGGCTCCACGCCAGGGGGATGCGCTCCAGCTGGGATCCGATCCGGGCCAGCTTCACGCTGGGTGAACCGCTGGCCCCGGCTGGGCCCCCCGCGGGCAGGCTCGATCCGCTGGACGGCTCCCTGGGCGCCTGGGTCCTGGAGGTCCAGCTGGACGGCGCCACTGCGGGGCTGTTCCAGGCCCTGGAGCAGATCCCGAAGGTGTCGCCCCTGCTCGAACCCGTGGGCCTGCGCTGGGAGTCCACAACTGAGCGTCGGGCCCAGTCCCTGCTCCTCAGGTGTCTCGTGGTGCGGCCCACGGCCCCGGCCCCAAGGTGAACCATGTCCTTTATTGAACAGAACAAGACCTGGATCCTGCCCGTTCTCGCGATCGGCGCCGCAGCCGTGGTTTGGATCAACGTGCGCACCTTCTCGGGCACACCTCCACCGCCGCCCCAGGAACCCCTGGTGGAGACCCAGGTAGCTCAGACGGCTCAGCCCCTCCAGCCCGCCCCCCCTGCACCCTCCAGTGGCGAAGCGAACCTGTGGGAGGATCTGCTCCCCCTGGCCTTCGTACCGACCGCCCTGGAGGCCCGGGCCAGCTTCGAACACCGTGCCCTCACGGCCCTCACCCGCACCGATCTGGACGAAGACGCCGCGGCGCTTCCGGTGGGGCGCCCCGCAGGGGAGCCGGGGCGACCCCTGCCCCGCCCGCAGGGGACCGGCCCCGCGCCTGCTCCCGCAGCCCCGGCCTTCGCGCCGCAGCTGGATTTCGTCATCGAAGGGCCCGAAGGCCCGCGGGCCTGGTTTGCGGGCCGGGGCTACCGCCCAGGCCAGACCTTGCACGACCAGCCCTTCCTCGTTCAGGGCATCCGATTCGACCCGGCCCCCCAGGTGGTTCTCAAGGGCTCGGGTGGCTTGTCGACCCGCAGCACCCATCCCTCGCCGCCCTCCAAGGAGCTCCATTGAGACCCGCTGCCCTCGCCTCCCTGACCCTTGCTGCCACCTTGCTTTCCACGGGGATCCCCGTGGCCTCGCAGGAGTCGCCGCCTCGGCGCATCACCCTGTCGGTGCGCGATGCCGACCTGCGGGACATCATCCGGGCCGCGGCGGAAGGCACCGATCTGAACATCACCTTTGATCCCGGCCTCGAAACCCGGGTGCAGGGCCTGGATCTGCACGGCGTCACCCTGGAGGAACTGTTGGACGAGATCCTGCCCATCCATGGCCTCAGCGCCACCCGCCACGGGCGCACCCTGCGCATCGCCCGCAGTGACGGAGGCATGCGGTTCTACCCGGTGGATTTCCTGGCCCAGCGCCGCGTCGGCACGAAGGAATTCAAGGTCAACGCCTCGGGCCAGACCATCCAGACCGGCAGTTCGGGTGGTGGTTCCTCCGAAGGCGGCCACAGCAGCGCCTATACGTCCTCCCTGGCCTCGGGCAACGCCAGCGATCCCTGGGCCGAAATCCAGGGGGGGCTCACGGCCCTGGTGTTCGGGGAACCCATGGGAACCGGGGAAGCCGGCGCGGGCGCGGGCACTCCCACGGGCCCTGCCAGCCGCGCCTTCTCTCGGGACGGCAAGACCCTCCTCATCCAGCCCCACGCGGGCCTGGTGGCGGTGTCGGCGGACCCCTACACTCACCGCCGCGTGGAGGCCTTCCTCCACGAGATGGGCCGCCGGTACCGCCGACAGGTGATCCTGGAGGCGCGCATCGTCGAAGTGACCCTGGGCAAGGACAGCCAGATCGGCGTGGACTGGAATCGGGCCTTCGCCCTCAGTGGCACGGCCGCGGGCCTGGGGGCCTCGGGCACCACGGCCGGGCTTTCGTTTCTGGGCGGCCAGACGCTCAATCAGAACGTCACCAGCGATAACGGGGTGTTCCAGCTCGTGGTGGACAACATGCGGGTCAACACCGTGCTCTCGGCCCTGGCCCGGGACAACAAACTCCAGGTGCTCAGCTCGCCCCGCATCTCCACCCTGAACAACCAGAAAGCCATCCTCCGAGTCGTGCGGGAAGAGGCCTACTTCCTGCAGACCAGCCAGGCCACCCCCAGCGGCGGCCTGGGGGGCGCCATCATCACCACCAATATCACGCCCCTGGTTGTACCCGTGGGCATCGTGCTGGACATCCTGCCCCAGATCGGCGACGACGGCTTCATCACCCTGGCCGTGAATCCCAGCGTCTCGGAAGTGGTGACGGTGCGCTCCCTCAATGTCACCAGCTCCGGGGGCGGCGCCTCCGCCAACCTGCCCGTGGTGGATCGCCGTGACCTCGACACCGTGGTGCGGGTGCGGACCGGCGAAACCCTGGTCCTCGCCGGCATCATCAAGACGAAGGAAGGGGACGATGACCGGGGCGTGCCCTGGCTCAAGAACATCCCCTTCATCGGGAGCTTCTTCACCAAGCGGGAAAAGACGAAATTACACACAGAGCTCGCGATCTTCCTCACGCCGACCCTGGTGGAGAGCCCGGACCAGGTGAAGAACCTCCAGCGGGGCACCGAGGAAAGCCTGGAGAAGGCC
Source organism: Holophagaceae bacterium (assembly GCA_025361205.1). GTDB lineage: Bacteria > Acidobacteriota > Holophagae > Holophagales > Holophagaceae > Geothrix. The sequence continues at coordinate 81,480 of JANYAS010000119.1, read as the reverse complement.
GGCGTCACCCTTCAGCAAGACCGGAGCCAGCCCCCGCCGCCGAAGCGCTGACCGAAGGCTCAGTATTCGTTCGCCAGATCCCCTGCCCGCACCTGCTTTTCGAAGGCCTGAAATACGGGCGCACCGGCCCTCTGGGCGATCCACTCGGCCACGCGGATGCCATCCACGGCAGCCGAGGTGATGCCGCCCGCGAAGCCCGCGCCCTCGCCACAGGGGTAGAGACCTGGATGAGACACGGACTGTCCATCCTCGCCGCGGAGCAGCTGAATCGGGCTACTGGTGCGGCTTTCGATGGCCAGGAGGATGGCCTCCCGGCTGGCGAAGCCGTGGATCTTCTTGTCGAAGGTGGGCAAGGCCCCGGCCAGCTGTTCCCGCACGAAGTCGGGCAGGCAAGTCTGTAGATCCGCCGCCACGGCGAAGGGACGGAAGCTGGTGCGCGGCAGGTGGCCCGTGGCGCGGCCCTTGAGGAAATCCTGCACGGCCATGGCTGGGGCGCCATAGGTCTCCCCCGCGGCGCGGAAGGCCGCCTGTTCCCACTTGCGCTGGAAGTACATGCCCCCCAGCAGGTGGTCGCTGCCGAAATCCGCCGTGTTCACCTTGGCCACCAGGCCTGAGTTGGCGAACCCCGAGTCGCGCTTCTCATTGCTCATGCCGTTCACCACCACGCCGCCCGGCTCGCTGCTGCATTGGATGACCTCGCCCCCGGGGCACATGCAGAAGCTGTAGGCGGCCCGGTTCAGGCCGAAGTTGCAGACCAGCTTATAGTCGGCCGCGGGCAGCGAGGGATGGCCCGCGCCGGGACCGTATTGGGAGCGATCAATGAGTTCCTGGGGATGTTCCACCCGAACGCCCATGGCGAAGGGCTTCTGGCGGATGGCCACGCCGTGGCCGTGGAGCATCTCGAAGGTGTCCCGGGCGCTGTGACCGGGCGCCAGCACCAAGGCCTCGCAGGGGAGCTCCTCGCCACCCTCAAGCACCGCAGCGCGGACCCGGCCCTGGGCATCGAAGCGCACCTCCGCGAGCCGGGCCCGGAAGCGGTACTGCGCGCCGCGTGCCTGGGCCTCCTTGCGGATGAGGACCGCGCAGCGGCGGATGACATCCGTGCCCACATGGGGCTTGGCTAGGTAGAGGATCCGTGGATTCGCGCCGAAGCGCACGAAGGTCTCCAGCACGTAGCGGGTGGCGGGATGGCCGATGCGGGTGGTGAGCTTGCCGTCGCTGAAAGTGCCGGCCCCTCCCTCCCCGAATTGGGCATTGGCCTCGGGATCCAACACCCCGTCCTTCCACAGCCCCGAGATGGCCTTCACCCGCTCGCCCATGGCCGGGCCGCGTTCCAGCACGACGGGCTCGATGCCGTAGTCCAGCAGGCGCAGGGCGCAGAAGGTGCCCGCGGGGCCGCTGCCGACCACCACCACCCGGGGGCGGCGCGGGGGCACAGTCACCACGTAGGGCGGGGCCTCTAGCGCCGCGTCCAGCTTCAGGCCGCCGGGCAGCGGGCCCAGCGTGAGCGCGCGCTCCGACGCGAAGCTGATGGCCACCAGGAAGCGGATCGAGCCTTTGTGCCGGGCGTCGAGGCTGCGGCGCTCCAAGGTCACGGCCTGGTAGTCCGCCGGCATGCCCCCCAGGGCGTGGGCCAAGGGCATTGCCAAGTCCAGCGCCTCCTCGCCCAGATCCAGCGGCAGATTGGAGAGCAGGTAGCGCATGGTCGCCTCGGCGGAAGGAGTCCACGGGACTCAAAGCCTGGGATTAGGATAGCGCCCGAACCTGGACAGGACAAAAACGAGACCAAGACTCTGTAAAGATCTACCGGTGAGAAATGGCGAGAAAGCGCACCCTCATTTTCACCGTTCATCACCGTTCCTCACCGGAAATTCCTTTTGCTTTCCATGCCCGAAATCTCTGGATGAACCGTATTTTGGACAGGGGGCGCCATGGTTGAAGGAGACCTGAAACGAGTAGTGGTGGCCGGTGGCACCGGGCTGGTGGGCCGACCCCTGGTGCAGGCCCTCCTCGATGGGGGTACCCAGGTGACGGTGTTGACCCGCAACCCCGGCCGCCTGAACCTGCCCGCAGGGGCCACGGCGCAGAACTGGGAAGACCTGCCGACCCTGCTCGAGGGCGCCGATGCGGTCATCAACCTGGCCGGCGAAGGCATCGCTGAGGGGCGCTGGACGGCCTCCCGCAAGGCAGCCATCCGGGACAGCCGCATCCACGCCACCCGGCGCATCGTGGCGGCCATGCAGGCCTGCAGGAAGCCTCCTGCGGCCCTTGTCAATGCCTCCGCCATCGGCTACTACATCCCCAAGGGCGCGTCGCCCGTGGCCGAGTCCTCGGAGCCTGGATCCGGTTTTCTCGCCGATGTCTGCCGGGCCTGGGAAGCGGAGGCCGACGCCGCTTCGGCCCTCGGTGTACGGGTCGCCGTGGTTCGCATTGGCGTGGTGTTGGCGAGAGAAGGCGGTGCCCTGCCAAAGATGGCGCTGCCCGTGCGCTTCTATGGGGGCTGCAAGCTGGGCACCGGAGCCCAGGGCCTCAGCTGGATCCACCTCGACGATCTGGTAACCATGTTCATCGAGGCCGCCCGCAACCCCGCCTGGGTGGGCCCCTTCAACGGGACGGCGCCAGAGCCCCTCAGTCATGAGGTCTTCATGCGCCTCGTTGCCAAGCGCCTCCGGCGGCCCCTGCTCCCCGTGCCGGGATTTCTCACCACCACACTCACCAAACTGCTGCTGGGCGAGATGGCCGAGGCCCTGCTTCTTCAGGGTGCCTTCGTGATCCCTGCTCGGACCCAGGTGCTGGGCTTCCAATTCCGTTTTCCGACCGCCGAAGCGGCCCTGGAGGATCTGCTGTGAAGGAGGATCTTTTCATCTCGGTACAGGACCTTCCTGCGCCGCGCGGCGACGTCTTTCTCTTCTTCGCGGATCCGGCGAATCTCGAGGCCCTCACGCCCTCCTGGCTGAGTTTCGAGATGCTCACGCCCCGCCCCCTGCCCAGCGGGGAGGGCGCCCTGTTCGACTACCGCGTCCAGGTTCGGGGCCTGCCCATCCGGTGGCGAACGCTCATCGAAACCTTCATCCCCGGCGAGCGCTTCGTCGACCGCCAAATCGCAGGCCCCTACGCCCTATGGCACCACACCCACCGCTTCGAGGATCTGCCCGATGGCGGCACCCGCATGACGGATCAGGTGCGCTACCGCGTGGGCTGGGGGATCCTTGGCCGCATCGTCACGGCGCTATGGGTGCGGAGGGACATTGCCCGAATCTTCGAGTATCGCCGAGCGGTACTGGCCCGCCGCTTCACGCCCGCTCCAGCCCCCCGAAGCGGGCCATGATGCGCTTGTCGCCGCCCTGGTCGAAGCGGACGGTGTAGGTCAGGCCGTCACCGCGCCCCGAGCCAGCGAGGATGGTACCGGCGCCGAAGCGGGCGCTCTTCACGCGGGTGCCCACCGGGAAGGCACTCGGGTCTTGTGCTTCGGCAGGTTCGGACAACCTGCCGCCTTCCGGCGCGCCCGAAGGCAACGGCGCCTCCTTCACTCGATCGAAGAAGCTGCGGATGCGCTGGAGTTCCGTGGCCACGGAGGCGCCGCCCGCCCCGCGGGTAAAGGAACTGCCAGGCCGCACCCCTTCGCCTGCCTGATAGATTTCGGTGCCCCAGCGGATGGGGGCCGTCAGCACCTCGGCGGGGATCTCCCGCAGGAAGCGGCTGGGCATCGATAGCATTTCGGTGCCCATGATGCGGCGCCGCCGCGCGGCACTGAGGGTGAGCCGTCGCTGGGCCCGAGTTATGGCCACGTAGAAGAGGCGGCGCTCTTCCTCCAGGCCATCCGGCGTCTCCCGGGCGTTGCGGTTGGGGAAGACATCCTCCTCCATGCCGATGACGAACACGTAGGGGAATTCCAGGCCTTTGGCGCAGTGGATGGTCATGAGGCTGAGGTGGGCTGCCTCCTCAATATTGTCCGTGTCGGAAGCGAGGGTGATGCGGTCCAGGAATTCCGCCAGCCGCAGGCCCAGGGATTCGGATTCGGCGGCGGCGCTGAGGAATTCCTCCAGGTTGCGGATTCGGCCTTCGGCCTCGAGCGTGGCCTCGTCCTCCAGGCTCTGGAGGTAGCCGCTCTCCTGGAGCACCCACTTGACCAGGCCCGCCAGGCCCAGGGCCTCGCGCTCGACCTCGGCCCGGCAGAATAGGTCGAGGAACCGGGCCAGTTCCCGCTGGGCGCGGCCCTTCAGCTCGCCGGATTTGAGCAGCACCCTCAGCCCTGCGAGGGGCGTTCCCCCCTCGGGGATGACGCCCTCGATCTTCCCCAGCGTGGTGGGCCCCACCCCGCGCAGGGGCGCGTTCACGCAGCGGCGAAAACTCACCAGGTCGAAGGGATTTGAGATGAGCCGCAGGTACGAAATAAGGTCCTTCACTTCCTGGCGCTCATAGAACTTCACGCCGCCCACCAGGCGGTAGGCCAGGTTCTGGGCGCGCAGCGCCTCTTCCATCTGCCGGGACTGCCAGTTGGCGCGGTAGAGGACGGCCACCTTGGACTCCGGTTCAAACTGGCGCAGTTCCTGGATGCGCTGCACCACCCACTCGGCCTCCAGGCGCCCCTCATCCGTGAGCTTGAAGACGATGGCCTCGCCGTCCCCCAGGTCGGTCTTCAGCGCGCCCTTGCCCTCCACCCGCTGGGAATTGTTGGCGATCACGCCCGAGGCGGCGTCCAGGATCTTCTTCGTGGAGCGGTAGTTCTGCAGCAGCTCGATGCGGACGGCTTCCGGGAAATCCTGCTGGAAATCGAGAATGTTGCGGATGTCGGCACCCCGCCAGCCATAGATCGACTGATCTTCATCACCCACCACGCACAGGTTGTGGTGGCGCCGGGCGAGGTGCTGCACCAGGAGGTACTGGGCGCGGTTGGTGTCCTGGTACTCGTCCACTAGGATGTACTTGAACCGCTCGCCATAGGCCGCCTGCAGGACGGGATCACGGAAGAGCCGTTCGGTCCAGAGCAGCAGGTCGTCAAAGTCGCAGGCGCGGTGGTTTTTCAGGCCCTTCTGGTAGAGGTCGTAGGCGTCCAGAACCTTGCGGGTCCAGGGATCCAGGCCCTCCTCCCGGGCCTCCTCCGGCAGCAGGCAGCGGTTCTTGAAGTCGCCGATGACTTCCAGAACCTTCTTGGGATGGAATTGCTTCTCGGGCAGTTTGAGCTCCGCCAACACCTGCTTCACAAGGCTCTTCTGATCCGAGGGGTCGAAGATGACGAAGTCGCGGCCCACGGGCGTTCGGTCCCCCTCCCGGCGGAGGATGCGGGTGCAGAAGCTGTGGAAGGTGCTCACCCACATCTGCGCAGCGGGCACCGAGACGAGCCGCTGCACCCGGTCTCGCATCTCCTCGGCGGCCTTGTTGGTGAAGGTCATGGCCAGGATCGAACCCGGATGCGCACCTTCCTCTTCGATGAGCCACGCGATGCGGCGCGTGATCACTGTGGTCTTGCCGGAACCCGCCCCGGCCAGGATCAGCAGGGGCCCCCGGGCATGGCGAACGGCCTCCTGCTGGGGTGCATTCAGGTTGCGAAGCAGCGGGTGTTCAGTCGGATCGGAGGTGTGGCCATGCATCCATCCATGCTACCGGGGCACCCCCTCCTCCGGCGTGATGACCTTGCCCTTCTCCGCCTTGCGGACGATTCCCTGCACCAGGATGAGGGCGTCGGCCTCCGAGAGCTGGTCCTTGAACGAAGGCATCCTGATGCCAAAGAGAAGCCCCTTGCGGATGGTCTTCACCATCTCTGCGTCGTTCTCATTGGCCGTCTCCTTGGCGTCCGTGAAGTCGAGCCCGCCCAGTTTCTTCCCATCCGCGCCGCGGGCTGAGCCATCGGGTCCGTGGCACTTCACACAGTTGGTGGCATAGAAAGCCTTCAACTCGTTCAAGGTTTTGGCGGGGGCCTGGGCCCAAAAGCCTGGCAGGAAGAGCAGGACCGGGAGCAGGATCGTCCAGCGCATGGGCACCTCGTTGAGCGTTTAAACAGCCAATATGGCCCCCGATCGCAGTCTTGCAAGGGGGAAATCAAGGCCTTTTCTTCGACCCATGTGCATGGGTCACATCGGCCAGCAGCTGGCGGGCCTCGGCGGCATCGATCTGCCGCCGGAAGCCGGGCATGGCGCCGCGACCCTTGAGGATCGAGGTCACGAGGTCCGCCTCCTCTTGCTTGGCCAGCCACCGGGGCTCTAACAGGTTGCGCCCACCCAACCGGATACCGTTGGGTCCCCGACCCGAGCCGTCGGGGCCATGACAGATGGCGCACCGCTCCTGGAAAAAGGCCTTCAGATCCCGGACCTCGGCGGCCAGGGGTGACGACAGGATCGCCAGCAGTAGCGCGGCAGAACGCGAAACCATAGGTCGAAGCTATCACGCCCGGCTGGCTGCCGTTAGGCTGGAGCCACGCGCCCGTGGCGGAATGGCAGACGCTGCGGACTTAAAATCCGCTGCCCGCAAGGGCGTGCCGGTTCGAACCCGGCCGGGCGCACCACCCAGGTCAGACCTTCTCGGGGAGCAATTTCAGCAGGGGGATCAGGATTCCGTTGAATCGTTTCCACCCGGACAGGTCGCCGTGGACCAGCCGCCGGACCTTCACCCAGTCGCCTTCGGCGGCGGCCTTCGGCACGCCCTTGAGCATGAGGTCGTAGGCCAGGATGCGGGCTGCCACCGGAGGCTCCATGGCCAAGTCGGGGTGCTCCACCAGATCCGCATCCACCAGCTTGCCAAACCGGGCATAGGCAGAACGGCCGACCAACGGAATAAAACCCCGGCCGCAATATCTCGCGCCGTCCCCGGATTCGACGTTGCCCAAGCTCCGATCGAACTCGTACATGCGACGGAAGTAGGCCTCGCTGCCTGCCTCCTTCTCCGGCGCGAAGAGGTAGCTTTCCGATCCGATGGTGGCGATGGCCGCTGCTTCCACCGCCGGGTCCAGAATCTTCAAGGCCGCCAGGGCCTCGACGACCAAGGGCCAATGCGCCTGCACATTGGCAAGGGGTGCGTGGAGAATCGGCGCGATGATGTCCGCCGTGTAGTGCATGGCTGGCTCCGGGAGGGAAGGCTCGTGCTGGAAGGACGGGGGCCAATTTACCACGGCCGGGTCATCATGGCGGCATGGACATCCATCGACTTCACCTGGACGGATCCGAGGCCATCATCGCGGCGACCGGTACGGAACTGCAGGCCCTGAGGCTCGGGGAAGCTGATTTGCTTTGGCCGGCGGGCCCCCTCTGGCCCCGGCACGCCCCCCTGCTCTTCCCCGTGGTGGGTGGCCTGAAGGGGGACACCCTGTGCCACTTGGGGATCCCTTTTCCCATGCCCAAGCACGGCTTCGCCCGGAACCGGGCGTTCACCTGGACCTCTCGCACTGCCACGACTTGTTCGCTGGAACTGAAGGATGACGCCAGTACACGGGCGGCCTACCCGTTCCCCTTCCGCCTGCGAGTGGGCTATGCGCTGAACCGATCCAAGCTGAGCATGGAGCTGGAACTCCACAATCCCGGCGAGTCGCCTTTGCCCGCGAGCCTGGGGCTGCATCCCGCCTTTCGCTGGCCGCTCGCACCTGGGGTACCCAAGAGGGCCCATCGCCTGGTCTTTGAGGCGGACGAGCCGGAGCCGCTGCGACGCCTGGAGGCCCAGGGCCTCCTCTCGCCCGAGTTGTACCCCACGCCCATTCAGGGCCGAGAACTGTCCCTGCGCGAGGAGCTGTTCGTCGACGACGCCCTGATCTTCCTCCAAGCCCGCAGCCGGAGCCTGCGCTTCGAGGCCCTGGGTGGTCCCTCCCTGACGCTGCGCTGGGAAGGCTTCCCGAATCTAGGGGTGTGGACCAAGCCCGACCCGGGACCGGCCTTCCTCTGCATCGAACCCTGGGAGGGCTACGCCAGCCCCGCGGGCTGGGACGGCGAATTCAGCGAGAAACCTGGCAACTTTCTGTTACCCCCCGCCGCCACCAAACACTGGAGTTTCAGCATCGCGCTGACCAGTGACCGCCAATAGCTGGTGGCTCCTTGTGCCAGGTGGGCCTCGATGAAAAGCGGGCTTTGATTGGCCAGGATGGAGGGGATGAAGGGGATCTGGATTATTGGGTAGGAGCTATCCCTTCCATCCCCTTTATCCTGGCAAAAATAGGCCTTTTTCATTTGAACCCAAACGGTCGGATTGTCCCTACACCAGCTCCGCCCCTAGGAAATGCGGGCTCGCCAGGGTGATTCGCGCCTGGACGAGTTCGCCAAAGGGCGGCACGCGCCCCGGCTCGACCGCCAGGTGGATCGTCTTCCACTCGCCGCTGTGGGCCAGCCACCAGCCATGGGAGGTGGGGCCGTGGGTCTCGACGCGGACGGGGATGGTACGGCCCACGAAGCGCTCGTTGCTGGCCCGGGTGAGGGTCAACTGCCGCTGCTGGAGCCGGGCCAATCGCACCGATTTTTCAGCCATGGGCAGGTCATCCTTGAGGCGCAGCGAGGGCGTGCCGGGGCGCGGCGAGTAGATGAAGCTGAAGGAACCGTCGAAGGCGACCTCATCCAGCACGCGCAGGGTGGCTTCGAAATCGTCGTCGGTCTCCCCGGGGAAGCCCACGATGAGATCGGTGCTGAGGGTCATCCTTGAGCGGCCTTCGCCCAGATAGCCTAGGCGCTCCAGATACTCCGCCACGGTGTATTCGCGGAGCATCCGCTTCAGCACCTGATCACTCCCGCTTTGCAGAGGCAGGTGGAGGAAGGGCACCACCTTGGGATTCGTCACCAGCACCCGGGCCAGCTCCTTCGTGAAGTTCATGGGGTGGCTGGTGGTGAAGCGGATCCATTCCAGTCCGTCCACTTCCGACACGCGCTCAAGCAGATCCGCGAAGGTGCAGCCGCCAGCATAGCTGTTCACGTTCTGGCCCAACAGCTCGACTTCGCGGTAGCCGCGCGCGACGAGGCCTCGGACCTCAGCCAGCACGTCCTCGCAAGGGCGATGGCGCTCGGCCCCACGGGTGGTGGGGACGATGCAGTAGGTGCAGGCGTGGTTGCAGCCCTCGGTGATGGTCACCAGGGCCTTGGCGGTGTCCTGCCGCTGGGTCACGGAGGGCGGGAAGAGGTGGTTGTCCGGGTACTCGCCCGTGTCCATGACCCGGGCCTTGCCTTCTCGGGCCTCGGCCACGAGCCGCGGCAGCTGCTTCAGCGCCATGGTGCCCAACACAAAGTCAATGTGGGGCGCCCGCTTGAACAGGGCCGCCTGCTCCTGCTGGGCAAGACAGCCCGTGACGCCCACCAACAGGGGGCGCCGCTCCTTCTCCTGCCGGAGGCGGCCCAGCTCCGAATAGACCTTATGCACCGCCTTCTCGCGGATGGAGCAGGTGTTCAGCAGCACCAAATCCGCCTCTTCGGCGGTCTCGACGCTTTCAAAGCCCTCCGCCGACAGCAGCCCCGACAGCTTCTCGCCGTCGTGCTCGTTCATCTGGCAGCCCCAGGTCTGGATGTGGTACTTCATCGGTTTGCCCAAACCTATGAGTGTACCGAAAAAGGTGCCTGGACAGGATTAACAGGATGAAAGGCCTGTTTGACAAGATGCAAGCGCTTGAGTTGAATCCTGTTAATCCCAGAGAATCCTGTTAATCCTGTCCCCGTTTTTATTGTCCGTCCCGTCAGAACCGAAAGCGTGCGCTCAGGGTCACCTGGCGACCCGGCAGGATGTAGTACTGGGCGTCACCCAGTTCGCTTTCAGCGACGGGCTTCCGGCGGTCGGTGAGGTTCTGGCCGCTGAGGCGCAGGTCCCAGCGCGTCTCGCGCCACCCGAGACTGGCGGCGAAGGTGGCGTACCCGCCGATGGGCGCCGTGTTGCGCTGGTTGAGGAAGACTGCCCCGACGTAGTTCATTTCCGCAGTCGCAGTCACGCCCTGCGCGGGGGCATAGGCCAATCCCAACCCACCCAGGTGATAGGGCGACATCTCCAGGCGCTTCCCCGCCAGTTGCGTCAGGGTGCCATCGCCGAAATCCTTCGGGTAGTCCCGGAATCGCGTGTCGTGGTAGCTGTAGGCCAGGCGCGCCGTGGTGGCTCCGGAGAATCGGTAGACTGCGCTGAACTCGGCGCCCTGAAACCGCTCGGTCCCGGCATTCACCCGGACCGGCGCACCTCCTGCGGACTGGGGCACCACTAGGTTCTCGAAATCCATGAGGAAGGTGCTGAGTTCGAGGGCAAGCCGCCGCCCCAGGAGATCCGCCTTCGCACCGAGGTCGTAGCTGACGGCGGTCTCCGGCTTCAGGATCTGCGAGCTGCTGTCGAGGCCCAGATCCACGGCAGCCGGCTTGAAGGTGCTGCGGGCTCCGGCAAACAGGTTCACGCGGTCCTCGCCGGACTGCCAAGCGGTCCAGGTGGCCCCGGCACTGCCGGAGGGGCGCGTGGTGGTCCGGGCGTCCGGCTCGGCACCGGCGACCTGCCGAGTCTCCTTGGCACGAGTGAGCCTCAGGCCCCCTTCGATCACCAGGCGCGGCAGCGCCTGCCACTGGGTGAAGGCGTAGAGCCCCGAGAAGTCACGCTGGTCGTCGATGCGGATGTACGCCTGATTGGGCAGGGTCGCTCCCGCGGGGGGATTCGCTCCGTCGAGGGCCACGAAGTAGTCGAAATCCCCGCCCCGGCCGATGCCCTGACCGTGCAGATGGTCCACACCGCCCACCACCTTGAGCCCCGCACCCACCGTCCAGGTGAGGTGGGTATCGAAATAGATATCCGTGAGATCGACGCGTTCCCGGAACCCGTGGGCATTGGGATCTACGGTGCTCACGTCCGTGAGGAAGCCGCGGAAGACCTCCTGCCGGGCCCGGGACACGGACAGGGTGGTCGACGAAAGGGTCGAGGCGCCCAGCGCCCGGTCATAGCCAGTGCTGAAGGTGAAGCGCCGGTCGTTGACGAAGGCCCCGGCAGGGTTGTGGTTGGCGTCCAGGGGCACCTGGTTGGTCAGCGCCTTTCCCACCCGGAGGAAGGGGCTGGCGGGTTGCTGATCCACGGCCGCCCCCTCCAGATCGAAGCGGAACACGCCGTCCATGGCTTGTATCCGATTCCGCCACAGGAGGTGGTTGCGTTTGAACCCCGTGCGGGGATCCTCGAAGCCCTGCTTATCGTGATCGGCGATCAGGGTGGAATCCACGCCGGACTCGGAAGGCAGCCGCAGCGACACGGCGGCGCCGCCGCTGCCATGGTTCCCGAGGGATAGGCGGACCGAGCCTTGGGAATCGGCGGGAAGGCCGCGAATGACCTGGATCACGCCCACGAACGAGGTCGCCCCGTACAGGACCGGCGCCGCGCCCCGCTGGACTTCGATGCGTTCCACACCCTCCAGGCTGAGGGTGGACAAGGCGGGGTTGAAGGCCCCCCCCCAGGGCACGCCGTCCACCACCAGGAGAAAGGCGTCGAACTCTTTCAGGCCCCAGAACTCGGGCACACTACTGGCCGGGCCATTGTCACCGCCCGGGGCGATGAACACCCCCGCCGCCAGCGCCAAGGCGCTGCGCAGGTCCGTGGCCCCCCGATCCGCCAGTTCCCGGGCTGTGATCACCGTGATCGAAGCAGTTACTTTGGCGGGATCCTCGGGGAACCGCGTGGCCGTCACTTCCACCACGGCCGAGGACGGAGGCGGGGTCCCGGCCACCAGACCCGAGGCAGCGAGGCTTAGCGCGAACAGAGACAAAGGGCTTCGGAAACGGAACCGCACGGATTCTCCTCGAGGACAGATCGAAGAGATAACCTTACATTAACCTGAACATTAAGTCAGCTGTTAGGAAGCCTCATCACCACCCGGGTGCCCCGTCCGGACGGGCTCTCGATGATCATCTCCCCGCCGAGCATGGCTGCGATGCGTTTGACGATGGCTAGGCCGAGGCCATGTCCCTCCGCGGAGCGCGTATCCGGAGGCCGCACGAAAGGCGCCCCCAGCCGGGGAATCCAGGCCTCCGGAATCCCGGGGCCATCGTCCGCCACGGAAACCGCCACCCCCTGGGGGCCGACCTCCACCCCCAGGACCACCTGGCCGCCGGGGGGCGTGTGGCGAAGGGCATTGGCCGTGAGGTTGTGCAGGGCTCGGGTCAACAGCAGCCGGTCACCGGAGACGATGAGGCCCGGATCCCCCTCAACGCGCAGGTTCACCCCTGCCTCCTCCGCCGCCGCCTCGAAGAACCCGCGGACCTCCTCCAGCAGGTCGAGGGCGGGGATGCGAACCCAGGTCAGACCCAGCGCGGCATGCTCGGATCGGGCCAAAAACAGGATCTGCTCGATGAGCGCCGCCATGCCATCGCAGTCCTCGATCAAAGCGCCCAGTTCGGCGGGGTCCACCGGGGAGGCGGTCCTCCGCGCCCGGTTCTCGAGGGCGCTCCGCAGATTCTGGAGGGGCGTCCTTAGCTCGTGCGCCAGTTCGGCCCCAAGGTTGCCGACCCGCTCGAAGGCCTCCTGCAGCCGGTCAAGCGCGGCATTCAAGGTGACCACCAGTTCCTGCAGTTCAAGCGGGAAGTGCTCGGCAGCCAGGCGGCGGTCCAGGCTCTGGTCACTGATGGATCCAGCCTCCCGGATGAGGGCCCCCAGCGGAGCCAGGCCCCACCGTGCGATGGCCCGTGCCATCAGGGCGGCCCCCACCACGGCCGCGATCACGCCCAGCAGCAGGGTCCGCCGGAACTCCCGGATCAGCGCCTCCTCGTGGGTCCGGTCCATCACCAGCAGCAGGAGGCCCCGTTCCTCCCCGAGCGCCCCTCTCTTAGACCAGGGTCGGGCCAGCACCAGATAGGCGCCGCCACCGGCCGTCTCGATCTCCTTGGCGCCACCTCCCGGCGTGGGCGTGGGGAGGTCAGGAAAACCCAAGAGGTCCCGGCTCTGGGAAAGGATCCGCCCCCGCGCGTCCAGAATCCGCCAGGAGGCCTTTTCCGGTCGCGGCCCCCCTTCGAAGTCCTGCAGGGGCTGCCCCGAGACCAGCTCCCCCAGCAGGACGTGGGCCTGGCCTGCCATGACCTGGGCGTCCTCCGCCTCCAGAGAACGGTGCAGGGCCCGATCCATGAAGATGGCCATGAGGCCCGCCAGCAGCACTGCCGTGGCGGCGAAGCCGCCCTGCAGCTTCCGGAGGATGCTGCCGCTATGCGTCGCCACGGGGCTCCAGCACCAGGCCCACGCCCCGTAGGGTGTGGATGAGCTTGACGGGATAGGGATCGTCCACCTTACGCCGCAGGCGGAGAATCTGGACGTCCACCGCGTTGGCGTCCACCAGGCAGTTGATCCCCCACACGGTCTGAACCATCTGGTTCCGGGCCACCACCTCCCCCACGTGCTCGAGCAGGAGGGCCATGATGGCGTATTCCTTGGGCGTGAGATCGATGCGGTTCCCCGAACGGGTGATGCGACGGGCATGGGGATCCCACTCCAGATCAGCCACCTTCCGGCTCTGGGTGGCAGGTGCCGCCTGGGTCCGGCGGATGATGGTCTTCAGGCGGGCTACGACCTCGAGGATGCTGTAGGGCTTGGCCAGGTAGTCATCCCCGCCCACTTCCAGGCCATGCAGGCGGTCCTGGAGGTCCGCCTTGGCCGACAGAAAGACCGCGGGGATATCCCTGCCCTGGTCGCGCAGCCGCTGGACCAGGTCCAAGCCCGATAGGCCAGGCAGCATCACGTCCACGACCATGGCCTCGAAGGGCTCGCCGTCCAGAACGCGCAGGGCCTCCTCTGCGCTCGCCGCCACCTGGCCCTCAATGTCGGAGGCCGCCAATCCGGCCTGGAGCTCCCGCGCGGTGCGGGCCTGGTCCTCCACGATCAGGACGCGCAAGGCCGGTCCATCCGCGCCACCAGACCCACCGGGGTCTCTTCGATGGATACGGCGAGGGGTCCGCACATGGCTTTGAGCCAGTACGAGGGCAGGTTCCTAGGTGCCTCGGACGGAGGCTCAGGCCGCAGGGCCGACGGGAGCGAGGCATCACCCAGCCAGGTCAGAACCCACGCGTCGGGTTCGATTTTCGCCTCCAGGCGGAGCGGACCCGGCGCTGCCCAGGGGAGGATCTGCCGCGTGAAGGCCGCTACCCAATCCAGCAGCAGGGGCGCCGGCCAGGGGGCGCCGGAGGCGCCGACGTCGGCCACTTCGATGGGACACCGGAAGAGCGAGGCCAGGGGCTCTAGCCTCTGCTCGAGCCCTGCGTGCCACTCCGGCCAGGAGACCATTCCCGAATCGGGTTGACATCCGAGAGCCAGGGCTCGGGCCATGGTGATCAAGGACTTCCCATCCACCAAGGCGAATTCCAGGCGAGCCCGGTTCCGAGGATCCAGAGGCAGCCGGGGGTCACTCAAGTCGAGGACGCCCTGGAGCCCGGCCAGAAGGTTGTTGAAGTCATGCAGCGCCGCCCGCCAGAGATCCTCGGAAGTCATCTATCCTCCCCGCCTGCACAAAACCCTTGAATCAAGTTACCTTGGAGACGACCCTCTGTGCATCAGCGGAAAATCCCGGGACTCCATATGCAGCAACCAATCAAACGGCTGGGTGAACTGCTCGTGGAGGGCGGACTCATCACGCCAGCTCAGTTGCAGAGCGCCATCACCCACCAGAAGATCGCCCGGGGGCGGCTCGGCAGCAACTTGGTGGCGCTGGGCTACATCTCTGAAGAAGTGCTCATGGACTTCCTCAGCCATCAGACCGGCGTGCCCCAAGTGGATGTGCGAAGCATCGAGGTGCCGCCGCAGATTCTCAAACTGGTGCCCCACCGGCTGGCCGACCAGTTCACCATACTCCCCATCTCCACGAAGGAGCCGAAGTCCCTGGTGCTCGCGATGTCCGATCCCTCGGATCTCAACGCTATCGACAGTGCCCGGTTCGCCTCCGGTCTTCACATCGAACCGGTCGTGGCCTCCCACAGCGCCCTCCGGAGGGCCATCTCCGACCTCTACCGTCGCGTCGAGCTTCCTCCTGGAGCCTTGACGGTGGAAGTGGGGAACCACTCCGGACAGGATGATGCCCTGCCCGTGACCTTCTCGCTGGACCCCCTGCCCGTACCCCACACCACGGCCCGAGTCGTCGATTTTCCCCGGGACCCGTTCTTTGACGGCGCCTCGGCACCCACGCAGCCGGTGAACATCGATCCCTTCGGCTTCTTCACGACGCCCTCACCCCAGCCGACCGCACCCGATACCCCCTTCAATGTCGTGCACAGTCGCAAGGCTGGGGACACCGTGGCGCCCCTGGAATCCTACCGAACCCGCACCCTGGTGCTGGGCCTCATCCGGCTCTTCCAGCGCCGCGGCATCATCGGGCAGGACGAACTCCAGCGCCTCATCTCCAACCTGCTCGAGTCCCGCGCGATCAAGGACGACGACCGCATTGGCTAGGCCGCTCAAAGAACAACTGCGGGGACAGGATTAACAGGATCAAAGCTTTTTGCAATCAATCTTTAATCCTGTTAATCAAGCACTTAATCCTGTTAATCCTGTCCCCGCTTGTCAGCTGTCGACCTTCAGGATCGCCAGGAAAGCCTCCTGCGGGATTTCCACGTTGCCGATGGACTTCATTCTTTTCTTGCCCTCTTTCTGTTTGTTGAGGAGCTTTTTCTTGCGGCTGATGTCGCCGCCGTAGCACTTGGCGAGCACGTCCTTGCGGCGGGCCTTCACGTTGGTGCGGGCGATGACCTTGCTGCCGATGGCGGCCTGGATGGCCACGTCGAACATCTGCTGGTGGATCACTTCCTTCATCCGCTGGCAGAGCGCGAGGCCCAGGGTCTGGCTTTTGCTGCGGTGCACCATGATGGACAGCGCGTCCACCGCCTCGCCGTTCACCAGGATGTCCATCTTCACCAGGTCGGATTCGGCATAGTGCTTCATGTGGTAATCGAAGCTGGCGTAGCCCTTCGAGACGGACTTCAGTTTGTCGTAGAAGTCCAGCACCACCTCGTTCAGGGGCAGCTCGTAGACCAGCATGACGCGGTCCTGGCTCACATATTCGAGCTTCTGCTGGATGCCGCGCCGCTCCTCGCAGAGTTTGAGCAGGCTGCCCACGAAATCGGTGCGCGTGAGGATGGTCGCCTCGATGATGGGTTCCTCGATTTTCAGGATCCGTTGCAGCGGCGGCAGCTTGGAGGGGTTGTCCACGGAGGCGTCGGTGCCATCGGTCAGGTACACATGGAACCGCACGCTGGGGGCTGTGGTGATGAGATCCAGATCGAACTCGCGCTCGAGCCGCTCCTGGACGATCTCCATGTGGAGCAGGCCCAGAAAGCCGCAGCGGAGGCCGAAGCCGAGCGCGGTGGACGTCTCTGGCTCGTAGGTGAAGCTGCTGTCGTTGAGGCGCAGCTTCTCCATGGCGTTGCGCAGGTTCTCGTAGTCGTCGCTGGAGGTGGGGAAGATGCCCGCGAACACCACGGGCTGCATTTCCTTGAACCCCTTGAGCATCTCGGTGGCGGGCTTGGTCGTGAGGGTCACCGCGTGGGTCACGGTATCGCCCACCTTCACATCCACCAGCTGCCGGATATTGGCCACCAGATAGCCCACTTCGCCCACGGATAAGGACTCCTGCTTGTCCATCTTGGGATCGAAGATGCCGATCTCATCCACGCGATGTTCGCTGCCGGTGGACATGAAGCGGATCTGATCGCCGGCCTTCAGGGTGCCGTTCATCACGCGGATGAGGTTCACCACACCCCGGTAGGCATCGTAGTAGCAGTCGAAGACCAGGGCCTGAAGGGGCGCATTGGGATCCCCCTGGGGCGCGGGGATGCACTTCACGATCTGCTCCAGGACCAGGTCACAATTCTCGCCGGTCTTGGCGCTCACATTCACCGCGTGGGCTGTATCCACCAGGCCGATGACGGTATCGATCTGTTCCAGTACGCGCACAGGATCGGCGCTGGGCAGGTCGGTCTTGTTCAGCACTGGGAACACCTCTAGGCCGTTCTCCAGGGCGAGGTAGGTGTTCGCCAGGGTCTGGGCCTCCACGCCCTGGGTGGCGTCCACCACCAGGATGGCCCCCTCGCAGGCGGCGAGGCTGCGGCTCACCTCGTAGGCGAAGTCCACGTGGCCAGGCGTGTCGATGAGGTTCAGGGTGTAGGTCTGGCCGTCCTTGGCCAGGTATTTCAGCGTCACGGCGTGGGCCTTGATGGTGATACCACGCTCCCGCTCCAGGTCCATGTCGTCCAGGATCTGGGCCTGCATATCGCGCCCCGCCACGGTCTTGGTCAGCTCCAGCAGGCGGTCCGCCAGCGTGGACTTGCCATGATCAATATGCGCGACGATGGAGAAATTGCGGATAAGAGAGGGATCTGACACTGAGGAACCTCGAACCCACCATTGTATCGTTGGATCAGATTGGTGTCTGCGTGCTTTTCCCAAGAGCCGATCTTCATCCGACTGTTGATCCAAGCCGATAGACCCCATACTCTCGAAATCAAGAGTGCTAAGGAGTCAGCTTGTCCCAGTTCGCGTCCCCCATGACCATCCTGATGGTGGAGGACAATTCCCTTCAGCGGCGCCAGATCGAAGCCCAGCTCCAGCCCCTGGGCCACCGCCTGATCACCGCGTCGAACGGTCAGGAGGCGCTGGACCGCCTGAAGGTGACGGTGCCGGACCTCATCATCATGGACGCGGTGATGCCGTCCCTGGACGGGTTCAAGGCCTGCGAGATGATCAAGGCCGATCCAAGGACGGCCTCCGTTCCCATCATCGTGCTCACGGCCCTGAGCCGCGACGCCAAGGACCGAAGCTATGCCGCCGGGGCCGATGACTTCCTCCGCAAGCCCGCCAACACCTTGCTGCTCCAGGTGCGGGTGCAAACCCATCTCCGGATTCGCGCCCTATTGCTGCGGGCGGGCACACCCCCCTCGGCCCGGCCTAAACTGCTGGTGGTCTCCGGCAGTCCCCTGGTGCGGTCCCAGGTCCAGAACCACTATGGCAAGGACCAGGCGACCTTTCTGGAAGCCCAGGGCGAGGGGCAGGCCCGAGCCCAAATCCTGGCCCACCGGCCGGACGTGATGGTGCTGGATACGGAGCTGCTGGAAGGCAGTGCCCAGACCCTCGCCCTCGCCGTCCACCAATCCGAGGAATTGCGGGATATGCCCATCCTGCTTCTGTACAGCCCGGGAGAGCTGGAGACCTGGTCGCGGCTTCAGGAGCCCGTGTCTGACGCCCTCGACAAGCCCCTCCTGGCCCCCGAGACCCGCCGCCGGGTGGGCCTGCTGGCCCAGCTGGCCCATCTGCAGAAGCTCGTCCAGGCGTGAGGATGTGGTTTAGTCCCATCTCGAGCCAAAAAGCGTGGCTGGTCGCGGAAGGCGCGGAACCCCACGGAAGACACGGAAGGGGCCCTGCCACTCGCCGCACGGGCCCGCCGAGCCCGCCGCGACCAGCGCTTTCCTTTCTTTCTTCTCTTTCTTCTCTTTCCTCTGTGTCCTCTGTTGCTCTCTGTGTCCTCTGTGTTCCGGTTTTTTTGAAGACCACGCTTTCTGCCGCCCCGGTCCAGGGCCGGATCACGGATGGACAACGCGGACTGCCAGGCGTGCGCGTGTACCCGGATCGCCTGCCCCGGGTCTCCCCCGCCGGGGATCCGCCCGTGGCCTTTACGAATGCTGAGGGCCGGTTTCGCCTCGATCTGGAACCCAGCGACACCGTCCTTGCCGTGGAGAAGGACGGCTGGCGCCGCGATCTGGTTCCTGCCTGTGAATGGCCCCGCGAGATGGTGTTGCATCCTGCGCCGGGCTTCCGGCAGGAGGCCGTCTTCCTGGTCCGCCTCGACTTCACGGACGAGGCCTCCAAGCTGCCGGATGGTGCCCTGCGCGAACTCATCTTTTCCCGCCGCCCCGGCGTGGCCAGCGCCGCCAACTACCTCTACGAGGTAAGCAAGGGTGCTCTCTCGCTCGTCGAGGGGCGCTTCCTCAAGCTGCGCAGCGCCGACCAGCCCGCGCCGCGGCATGACGAGCACACGACCGCCATGGCCGCCTGGGTGCTGGAGCGGCTGCGCGGCGAAACCTGGGCCGACTGCGACAGGGTGGACAACCGCACCGGCGCCTCGAAGCCCGACGGCAAGCCCGATCACCTCTGGATCATCACCCCTGGTCCGCCCCAGTCCCTCACGGCGGACAAGGCCGATCTCAAGGCCGTGAGCCTGCTCATGCCCCTGCCCTGGAACAAGTCCCGACGCTGGCCCCTCCTTTTCCTGACGGAGACGGTGCCCTTGGGGAACATCGTTCACGAGGCCTTCCACGCCATGGGCGAGCACCGCGTGGACGACCTCTACGTCGGCTGCAAGGATCCCTACACCGCAGGCATCTGGGATCTCATGGACGCTGGCCAGTACCGAGGCTGGGACCGCTCCCACCCCGAAGAGGGCCCTTGGGTGGAGGACACGGGCTACAGTCCCTCCCATCCGATGGCTTGGGTGCGCTCCGAACTCTGGTACCGGGGTCACTTCCGCGACACCATCCGCCGCCTCGCGGTGCCGGGGCGGACCTGGGAGGGCTGGATCGCGCCCGCCTCCCGGGCCCCCGGCTCTGATCCCCAGTGGGTCACCCTGCCCGATCCCCGCAGGAAGGGCCGTTTCTTCAGCCTGGAAGTCCGCCGGCCCTGGGGCTTCGAGCGGGGCCGGGTGGGCGGCCGCTTCGGCCCGGGCCACGAAGGCCTGGTGGTGGCCACCATCGATCCCCGCCTCCTGACCCACGGCAATCCCAAGGGCCCCGTGCGCGTAGTGGACGCCCATCCCGGCACCCCCGAGCCTCCCAAGCCCCGCTTCCCCTGCCGGATGTGGGAACTCGATGACGCCGCTTTCAACCTGGGTCCCGGCGAAAACCCGAAGGGCCGCAGGGGACCACTGACTTGGGAAGTGCTCGACACCGACGCCAGCGGCAGGCTGCGGGTGCGGGTGTGGCTAGACCCTCACCACTGACCGCCTTCTGGAGGTACCTTGCGCCTTGCCCTGATGCTCTGTGCAACCCTGGCCCTCGCCGGTCAATCGCCCGCAGAGAAGGCCATTGTCGCAGTGCTGGACGACTGGCACCTGGCGGCGACCCAGGCAGACGAGAACCGCTACTTCGATCACTTCGCGAATGGCGCCGTGTTCCTGGGGACTGATGCCACCGAGCGGTGGACGAAGGCTTCCTTCCAAACTTGGGCCCACCCCATCTTCCAGCGCGGCAAGGCCTGGAGTTTCAAGGTGACGCGGCGCGCAATCACCCTATCGAAGGACGGCCGTACCGCCTGGTTCGATGAAGACCTGGCCACCCCGAACCTGGGCCCGGCCCGGGGCACGGGCGTGCTCACCCGCGAGCAGGATCACTGGCGGATCCAGCAGTACAGCCTGAGCGTCCCCATTCCCAATGCCCTGATGAAGTCCGTGGCGGCTCAGATCGAGGCCTTGGCAAAAAAGCCCGCAATAGTCAGTATTACCAAGTAAGATGAGGCATGACCCCGACCCGCTGCCTCCTCCTCTGCCTTGCCACCACCGCCCTCGGCGCCCAGGCTGCCCCGGAAACCCTCAGGGCCACGTCGGAGCGGTTCCGCGCGGAAGCCTTCCGCACCCACACCGCCTACACGGACCTCGCTTGGCTCTGCGATCACATCGGCCACCGCCTTTCGGGTTCGGCCCACTTGGATCAGGCCATCCTCTGGGCCCAGGAGCGCCTGAAGGCTGCGGGTCTCGTCAACGTCCACGCCGAACCCGTGATGGTGCCCCACTGGGTGCGCGGCCCCGAATCTGCCGATCTGATTCTGCCCGCGCCGCACCACCTGCACATCCTGGGCCTGGGCGGTAGCGTGGGCACACCGGAGGGCGGCCTCACGGCCGACGTGGCGGTGGTGGGCTCCTTCGACGAACTGGACAAGCTAGGTGAGGCCGTGAAGGGGAAGATCGTCCTCTTCGACGTGCCCTTCAAGGGCTACGGCCACACCGTCATCTACCGCCACGATGGTGCGTCCCGGGCGGCGAAGCTCGGCGCCGTGGCGGCCCTGGTGCGGTCCGTGGGACCCATCAGTCTCGACACGCCGCACACCGGCGCCATGGACTACGATCCCGCCTATCCGAAAATCCCGACGGCTTGCGTCACCATCGAAGCCTCCACCCAGATGCGGCGCATGCAGCAGCGCGGCGAGCGCATCCAAATGAAGCTTGAGATGGGCGCGAAAACCCTGCCGGACGCGCCTTCGGCCAATGTGGTGGGTGAGGTTCGCGGCACTGAAACGCCAGAGGAGGTGGTGATCATCAGCGGCCACCTGGACAGCTGGGACGTGGGCCAGGGCGCCCAGGACGATGGCGCGGGCACGGTCATCGCGATAGAGGCGGCGCGGCTCATCCAGAGCCTGGGCCTCAAGCCCCGCCGCACCCTCCGCGTGGTGCTGTGGACCAACGAGGAGAACGGCCTGCGCGGCGGCAAAGCCTATCGCGATGCCCACCGTTCTGAATTCAAGAACATCATCGCCGCCCTCGAAACCGACTCCGGCAGTGAGCGGGTAAAGGGCTTCCACCTGGAGCTGGCCAAGGCCAGCTCGGACGCAAAGGCGGCCGCCCTGGCTTCGCTGAAGGGCCTTGAGGCGGCGATGAAGCCCTTCAACGTGACCCTGAGCTTGGGCCATTCCGGCGCCGACGTGAGCCCCATGGTGGCCGAAGGCGTCCCCGGCATCGGCGTGGAGCACGCCGGCACCCACTACTTCGACGTCCACCACACCCACGCCGACACCTTCGACAAGGTCGAAAAGGACGACCTCGCCTACAACGCTGCGGCGCTCGCCACCTTCGCCTATGCGCTGGCGCAGTCGGACGTCAGGTTTCAGTAATCCGGACTCATCACCGCTCGGCCACCCGCTGGAACCGGAAGGTTACGCGGCGCTGGAGGGCGCGGCCCTCGGGGGTCCCGGCATCGCCTTCAGGCTGGCTGTCGCCGCGGGCTTCGGAAGTCAGCCGCGCCGGCGCAAGACCCACCCCCGCCAGGTACCGCTGAGCCGCCAGGGCCCGCTGGGAGCTGAGGTCGAGGGCATCGCCTCCGCCCCGAGCGCGTTCGCCCACCGCTGCATGGCCCTCACAGACGAGGGTGAAGCCCTGGTAGCGGATGCCCAGTTCTGACAATCGGGTCAGCAGTACGTCACTGCCTGAAGTCAGGGCCGCAGAGCCTTCCTCGAAGATCAGGGCCCCCCGGAAGCTCACGAAGCGTAGGCGGGTCCCCGTGTCCTTCCCTTCGCTGGCCTCAACCGCATTGAGGAGCTTCTCTAGGTCCGCAGCCTTGGTGGGGTCCAACCCGGTAGAACCCGGCAAGATGCCCTCCCCCCCTGGCGGAGGGGTCAGCTGATTGGTAACGCCAAGGGCCTTCTGGATGGAGGTGACCGCCTGGCGCAACTTGGTCTCGTCCGCCACCGAGAACGAGTACAGCAGGGCGAAAAAGGCCATGAGCTGCACCATCAGGTCCGCGAAGGTCACCAGCCAGAGCGACTCCAGGTCCGCCTTCCGGCGGGTCAGGCGGATGGGGGACGGGTTAGCCACGGGCCCTCCGGTCGGCGCCCCGTTCCTTCGGCGCCAGGAAGGCATTCAGCTGGGCCTCCAGGGCCGCGGGATGCATCTCCGCCTGAATGCCCAATACCCCTTCCAGCATGATGTTCTTGAGCTGTAGTTCCTCCTTGCTGCGCAGTTCCAGCTTCCCGGCAATGGGGATGGCCAGCAGGTAGGCGATGACCGCGCCGTACAGCGTGGACAGCAGGGACAGGGCCATGGCGCCGCCGATGTTGGAAGGATCCTTGATGCTGGCGAAGAGCTGCACCATGCCAATCAGGGTGCCCACCATGCCGAAGGAGGGCGCGCTTAAGGCGATGAACCGGAAGATCTCCTGCCCCTGGTGGTGGCGCTCCTGCGTGGCGCGCAGTTCCTGAGCCAGCACCCCATGGATGTGCTCCCGGTCGGACTGGTCCACCACCATGCGTAGGCCCTTGGCCAGGAAGCCCTCCACGTCCAAGGACTTCTCCATATTCAGCAGGCCCTCCCGCCGCGCCCGCTGGGACAGGCCCACGATTTGCCCCACCAGGGCCTGGGTCGCAGGCGCCCGGGTGAAGAAGGCCCGCGAGGCGATGGAAAAGGCGTAGCTCACGTGCTCCAGCGGGAACCGGATCAACGTGGCCGAGATCACCCCTCCCACCACCACGATGATGCTTGGCAGATTGAAAAAGATCCTGGGATTGGGCCCCAGTCCGATGGCCACTGCCAGCAGCGCAAACCCCAGCAACACGCCCAGGAAACTGCCTCGATCCATGGTCTGACCTCAGGTGGCTTATCGGATGGGAGCCCCAACCTCCCCAATTTCGGACGTCACCGCCCCGGCGGGAACCCCACGGCCAGCCTCACCCGGGCGATGCCGGGATCCACGCTGCCGTCGGTTTGACGGATGAGGATCGGGGCTTCGACCTCGGGACACTGGGCGCGGGACTCGAAATCCTCGGGGTAATCCTGACGTCGGCCGGCGGCGAAGACATCCAGGCCGTAGGGTTCACCGTCCTTGAAAAGGATCTCGCGACGGTGGAGGCAGAGCAGGCCAGCCTCCCTCAGGGCCGTGAGGGCCCGCACCCGCTGGTCATTGGGAAAGACGCAGGCGAAGATCCCCCCCGGGGCCAAAAGACGGGCGGCGGCCAGAGCGTAGTCGGCTAGGCTGCCACGGACCTCCAGCCGGGCGGGCACAGCCTGGGAGTGGGCGGCGGGCAAGCGGTCGCCCTCGGGCCAGTAGGGGGGCGTGCCCAGCACGAGGTCAAAGGGAGCCTGATCCGCGAACAGGTCGGGATCCCGCAGGTCGCCCAGGCGGGGGAAGACCCGGCCCTCCTGGCCGTTGAAGCGGATGCTTTTCTGGGCCAGGTGCAGGCTCTGCTCCTGGGCCTCCACGGTGTGCACCTCGGCTCCGGGGCAGCGCCAGGCGGCCATCAGGGCCACGCTGCCGATGCCGGAGCCCAGGTCCGCGATGCGGCCAGCCCGGGGGCACCAGGTGGTGCCGTACCAGGCCGTCACCAGGTCATCCACGCTGAAGCGGTGGCCTTTCTTCAGCTGAAAGATGCGCCACCGCCCGCAGAGGCCGTCCAGGGTTTCCCCGGGTTCCAGCTCCACACCGCCGGGGGGCGTGGGGCCTGGGCGCATCCAGCCCTTGTAGGCGGGGGCATCGTCGGAAGCGGATCGGTGCGGCATGCTCCGAGTGTGTGGCAGGTGGCGAGAAGAAGGAAAGACATGGAACCGCAGATGGCCCAGATTCCCGCAGATGAAGCATCAGCCTCACCTTTCCACGATGCGGAGCGTGACCGCCATCTCTTATCTGCGCAATCTGCGTCATCTGCGGTTTCAAGTTCAAATCCTTCCCCCCTGTTTCCCGCACTTCCGGTATGGCATCTGGTCAGCCGCTGCGCGACACTCAACCATGGTTACGCCTGGGAAGGCCATGGAGCCCGTCCTCCGCGAGGGGGAAGGTTCAGCTTGTGGGGATGAGTCCTGCCTGACGCTGGAGGGGGCCTATGAGCGGGTGAAGGCCTCGTTCCTTCAGCACCATCCCAACGGCGATGTGGCCCTGCTGAACCGGGCCTTCGCGGTGGGCCGGGAGATGCATGCCACCCAGGTCCGCAAGAGCGGCGAAGCCTATTTCTTTCACCCCCTGGCTGTGGCCCAGAGTTTGGCGGATTGGCGGCTGGACGCGGCGAGCGTGGCCTGCGGGATGCTGCACGACGTGGTCGAAGATACCCTCATGACCCAAGCCCAGGTGAAGGCTCAATTTGGGGAAGAAATTTCCGAGATCGTGGACGGGCTCACCAAAATGAGCAAGCTGGCCTTCACCGACCGGCACCTACTCAACGCCGAGAATGTCCGCAAGCTGCTGGTGGCCATGGGCAAGGATGTGCGCGTGCTGCTGGTGAAGCTGGCGGATCGCCTGCACAACATGAAGACCCTGGGCGTGATGGATGAGGAAAAGCGCCGCCGCATCTCGCGGGAGACGCTGGAGCTCTTCGCGCCCCTCGCCAACCGCCTGGGGATGGGCGTGGTGCGGCTGGAACTCGAGGATCTCGCCTTCCGCCAACTCGAGCCTGAGCAGCATGCCGAGCTGCTGGGGGCAGTGGAACGGAAGCGGGCCAAGCTCTCAGGCACCATCCAGGAGATCCACGGCGCCCTCCAGGCCATCCTTCGCCAGCAGGGCATTGCGGCCCATGTGTACGGGCGCATCAAGCACCTCTACGGCATCTGGAAAAAGATGGGCGCCCAGGCCAAGGGCTTTGATGACATCCACGACTGGCTGGCCTATCGCATCATCTGCCCGGATCGCGCCAGCTGCTACACGGCCCTGGGCCTGGTGCACGGCCTGTTCAAGCCCGTTCCCGGCAAGTTCAAGGACTACATCAGCCTGCCGAAAGAGAACGGCTACCAGAGCATTCACACCACCGTACTGATGACCTCGGGCGACGTTTTCGAAGTGCAAATCCGCACCGAGGAAATGCACCTGCACGCCGAGGCGGGCATCGCCAGCCACTGGACCTACAAGGACGGCCGCATCGCGAACCGCTCCGAGATCAACCAGGTCGTTTTCCTGCGCCGGATGGTCGAGCTGCACCAGGATGCCCAGGACAGCCGGGATCTGGTGGCGAACCTGCGCGGCGAGCTGACCTTCAACCGCATCCAGGTGTTCACCCCGAAGGGCGATCTGCGCAGCCTGGTGGAGGGCAGCACGCCCGTGGATTTCGCCTACGCCATCCACACCGAGGTGGGACACCGCTGCGTGGGCGCCAAGGTCAACGGGCGCATCGTGCCGCTGAGGCACACGCTGGAGAACGGCGACCGCGTGGAGATCCTCACCCGGCCCGACCACAAGCCCAGCCGCGACTGGCTCGGCTTCGTTAAGTCCGCCGGCGCCAAGGGCCGAATTCAGGCCTTCATCCGCGAGGAGGAACGCGCCCACGCCATCACCCTGGGCCGCGAACGCCTCGAGCGCGAGGCTCGCCACCTGTCCGTGCGCCTGGACGATCCCGAATCGCACGCCAAGCTCGAGGCCCGGTTGGCCGAGCTGAAGATTGCCAGCTGGGACGCGGTCTACGCGGCCCTGGGTTTCGGCCGCATCACGGTGCACAAGCTCCTCGAGCCGTTGATCCCCGAACCCGAGCGCGCCAAGCCGAAGGAAAACACTTCGAACCTCCTGGATTCGGTGGTGGTCGGCGATACCACCGGCATCCTGTACACGCTGGCGGCCTGCTGCAAACCCATTTGGGGCGACGAGGTGATCGGCTATATCACCCGCACCCGGGGTACCGCCATCCACCGCGCGGACTGTCCCCAGCTCAACACCGCCACCCTGCATCCCGAGCGCCGCGTGAACGTGGCCTGGGGCAAGCACGGCACGGAGCTGTATGATACCGAGATCGCCCTCACCACCGAGGACCGGCCCGGCATGGTGGCCGCAGTGTCCGAAGGCATCCAGCGCGTGGGCATCAACGTCCAGCGCTTCCATGGCTCGGCGACCGAAGAGGGCGCCGGACTCTTCCACATCGCCCTGCGCGTGCGCGACCGGGCCCACCTCGTTGAATTGATGGCGGGCCTTCGCCGCATCCGTGGCGTTTACACGGTTGAGCGCGTGAAGGGGTCGGTCTTCGGGAAGGTGAAATGAGCGCCTGGCGCCCTCCCGTCGACGCGCCGCCGCTGCCCTGGCCGTGCATCTCCGAAAGCCTGCGCCGTCCCCACCTCGGGTCGAATCCCCACAAGCTCAGCGCCCGGATCCCGAAGGATCCCCGGCGCGCCGCCGTGGGGGTGATCCTGTGGGGCGACGAAGTGGGCGCCCGGAAGGTCGTGCTGGTGCAGCGGGGCTTCGGCGCGCCGCATCACCCGGGCGAGATCGCCTTCCCGGGCGGCATGGTGGAGCCCCGGGACCGGGACCTGCCCGCCACCGCCCGCCGTGAGGTGGCCGAGGAGATCGGCGTCACCGAGGGGCTCTGGGAACTGGGCTGCTTCCCCGACGGCGTCGCCAAGGCCCGTGTCCGCTTTACGCCCGTGTTCTTCCGGTGGGAATACCCCGAACCCCGGTTCCGCCTGGACCACGAACTGGAACAGGTGCTCATGCTGCCCCTGGCGCCGCTCATGGCGGCACCCTGGACCGTGGAACGCCTTGAGCGCTGCGGTCAGGTCCTCACTGTGCCACGTCTTGAACTGCCTCAGGCGCCCCTCTGGGGTGCCACGGCCTTCATCCTGAAGGCCTGGCTGGACGTGCTGCAGGATTGCGCCGATTCCCCGGGACCAGATCCGCTCTGACCCCGGGGGAAAGCAGACCCCTACCTCACGTTCACGGCCAGCCAGGCGGTGTTGACGGTGGTGTATTCCACGCTGCCCGTTCCCCCGAAGAGGTCGGCAGCGGCGTTCAGGGTGGCGGTGCGGGCGCCTGCGTAGTCGGTGCGCTTCGTCATGTAGGTGGTGAGGGCCCGATACCAAATCTGCCCGGCCTTATGGTTGCCGATCCCCGTGATGGCCGTGACCCCGTTGGTCATGGGCGAGGCAATGTTGTCGCACAGGCTGTCCACCTGACTACCGTGGGCCAGCAGGAAGAAGAAGTGGTTGGCCACGCCGGAGCTGTAGTGAACATCCAACCTCCCGAGGGTGCTGCTATAGAAGTCGGGGCTACGGCCATCGCGACTGGGTTTGTACATCCAGCGCAGGGCCTCGTTCGGATAGGCGTGGCCCCAGCTGTTCTCGAACAGCTTGTAGTTGGCGGTGATGGGTCCAGAGCCAGGTGTGCTGGGGATGAAGCTGCCGGTGCCACCGTTGAGGGTGTAGAACTCGACCAGGGTGCCGAAGATGTCGGAGTTCGCTTCGTTCAGACCGCCGGATTCCTTGCGGTAGACGAGGTTGGCAGTGGCGGCACAGACCCCGTGGGTCATCTCGTGGCCCACGGTGTCGAGGTCGGCCTCGCCCACGGACCCGCCCGCAGCGCCATCGCCGTAGGTCATGCAGAAGCAGCTGTCGGACCAGAAGGCGTTGTCGTACTGGCTGCCGTAGTGCATGCGGCTGTAGGACGCCGTGCCGGCATTGTCGATGCCGTTTCGACCGAAGACGTTCTGGTAGAAGTCCCAGGTGGCCTGGGCGCCCCGGTGGCCATCCACGGCCGCCGTCTGGGCGTTGGCGGTCATGCCGGCGGAGCCGTTGTACTGGAGCCCGTCACCCCAGAGGTTGTCGGCATCCGTGAAGATCGTCCCGGTGCCCGACGTGCCGTTCAGGAGGTTGGTGGTGACGTTGTTCCCGAAGGTGCCGCCGGTGCCCCGGGTCATGTCCCGCAGTTCATAGCCTGAGGCCGTGCCGTTGGTGGAAAGGTTCACGGTCCCGTACCACTGGGATTGGCCGGAACCGGTGGCCCCCGCCGTGTGGAGCGTGTCCCAGGACTCGAGGACCTTCCCGGTGTGGGCATCCACCAGGAAGTCCATGTGTTTCGTCTCCTGGGCGCCATTCTCCAACTCGGTGTGGACGTGGTAGGTCAGGGCCTGGCGGACCATCCGGTTGCCTTGGCGCTCAGAGTCGAGGCCGGCGACGACGAGGGTGACCTCCGGTTCACGGGTGTAGGCTCCGCGCGGTGCCAGTACGGCGTGGGCGGCGGCCAGGGCCTCGGACCGCCCAAGGGTGGGTTCCACAGATAGCGAAATCCCCCGGACCAGGTCATCCGTAACGGCGCGCACTCGTCCGTTCCGGAAATGGACGATGGCCTCGCCTTCAAATACGGGCACACCCTTGTAGGTCTGATGGACGCGGAGGTGGTCCTCGCCGAGGCCGTCAGCATGGTGGTTCTTGAAGGTGAAACCGGCCTGCGGGCCGAGGCCCATCTGGAAGGCGCGGGCGGCCAGATGGCCCCGGGCCTCGCGGAAGAGGGCGTCGGACCGGATCTGGTCCGCTGGGACCGCCAGCAGCAGGGTCGGAAGGAGGAAGGGAACTGCGTGTCGCACAGAACCTCCGGAGGGATGGGGTAGCTGGAACACGGAATCCGGGTGAACGGGGTCACCCGAATGACGCGGGAAGAATTGGGATAGTGCATCCACCCTAGGCCGCTAACCCGACTCCAGCAAGCTAAGAGATGTTAATTTCCCGACATTCTTTCCAATTACGGCATCTTTGTAGACTTTGTAAATTTTCGCGAATCATCGGTTCACCTGGGTTGGAAAATTGGATGCACCAAGGCCCCGGGACAGCGAACAACGCCACCGCCTCGGGGCCTGAAGGGGGAGATGTCCCTACTTTACTTTTTTTCCGCCTTCACGCTTCCGTCCTTATCCAAGTACTTGTCTGGATCCTTCTGGAGCGCATCGCCACAATGCTTGCTGCACACGCGGTAGTCCCGGCCACGCACGGCGAAGGTCGCTGATTTTTCGTCCACGGTCATCTTGCAGACGGGATCCTTGGTGTTGGTGGCGGGCTTGGCCTTGTCGGCCGCGGGAGCGGCCAGGACGGCAAGGCTGAGCAGGGCTGTATGAAACATGAGACCTCCGAAATCATCGGCTCCCAATGTAACCGCACCCCCTGTGGCCGATTGACACATGGGGATGGGATGGTTGCAATGATTACATCTTTGCGTTCTTCGGCGTGCCGTCCTTCCCAAGGTACTTGTCGGGATTCTTGAGCAGGGTCGTGTCGCAGCCACCGCAGCAGATGCGGTATTCCTGGCCGCGCGCCACGACAGTCTTCGATTTTTCCGACACCTTGCCGCCGAGGACGGGGCAGGCCGTGTTGGTGGCAGGTTTAACTTGGGGACTGGCCGTGACGGCCAGGGCGAAGAGCAGGTTGAGCATGGTTGTTCCTTCAGGGTTACGGCCAAGAAAGGACGGAGAGGCCCAGGCCGTTCATGGCGCCACCGTTCGTGCGGACCTCGAAGGCCAATGCCGTCAGGGGCCGCCATCAAGAAAAATGAGGAAATCCTTCGACCATCATCAGTGCTGATGGCCATCGTGCTTCGATGGAGATGCAGTGGTGGTGGGAGGTTCCGAGATCTTCCCGGCCTGGTTCGATTCTCTTTGCGGGTCATTCAGGGGACGCCCATCCTTGTCGAGGTATTTGTTGTAGTGCTCGGACATCTCCGGGCCACACCCGTCGCAGCAAACCAAGTAGTAGGTCCCGCGAATGACCACCTCGCGATCCCTTACAGGTTTGACAGGCTGTCCCATGACGGGGCAGATCGTATTGGTAGCGTGGACTCTCTCGGGAGCACTTTCCTGGTGCCCGGAGTGTCCCTGGTTTGACCCGTGATGGCTGGGGCCACACTGGGCCTGGGCCGGGAGCGCGAAAAGCGTCAGAAAGACGGGAAGGAAGAAGAGTGATGCATTCATTGGAAACTCCTTAATGAAAGGTGAACTCAGGCTGGTTCCAGTGAGAGGCTCGGAACGGGTTCGGGTGTCACGGGTCCTTCCACGACCTCCTTCTTCTTCCAGAGGTAGTAGATGGAGGGGTAGACCAGTAGCTCGAGGAGGAAGCTGGTGGCCAGGCCGCCCACCATGGGGGCGGCGATGCGCTTCATGACGTCGGCGCCGGTGCCGGTGCTCCACATGATGGGGAGCAGGCCCATGAACGCTGCAAAGACCGTCATCGCCTTGGGGCGCACTCGCTTGACGGCACCGTGGATGATGGCTTCCACGAGGTCGCCCGTGGTGTTCAGGCGGCCTTCCTTTTGGGCTTCTTCATGGCTGAGGTCCAGGAAGAGCAGCATGAACACGCCCGTTTCGGCGTCCAACCCCATCAGAGCAATGAGGCCCACCCACACGGCAATGCTCATATTGTAGCCCAGCAGCCACAGGAACCAGAAGGCGCCGATGGCGCTGAAGGGCACGGCCAGCATCACGATGGAGGCCTTGAAGGCGCTCTTCGTGTTGGCGTAGAGCAGCCCGAAGATCAGCACCAACGTGATGGGCAGGATGAGCTTCAGCCGCTCCTTCACGCGGATCATGTTCTCGTACTGGCCGGACCAGGTGAGGCTGTACCCCGCGGGCAGTTTGAGTTCCTTTTCGATGGCCGTCTTGGCGCTGTGAACGTAGGACCCAACATCGAATTTGGAGGTGTCGAAGTCCACCAGGACGTAGCCGTTCATTTGGCCGTTCTCATCGCGGATCATGGCCGGGCCGGTGGTCCACTTGAGCTCCGCGATCGCTTCCATGGGGATCATGGCGCCCCCCGGCGCGGGGATGAGGACCCGCTGAAGGGCTTCCGGGCTTTCCCGGTAGTCCCGGGCGTAGCGCACATTGATGGGGTACCGTTCCCGGCCTGCGTAGACGGTGCTTTGGTTGTCGCCGCCGATGGCGGTCATCACCAGCATGTTGGCCTGCTCGACGCTGATGCCGTAGCGGGCCAGTTGCTCCCGTTTCAGCACGAAGTCCAGGAAATAGCCCTGGGCCGTGCGTTCGGCAAAGGCGCTGCGGGTACCCGGCACGCCTTGCAGGATGCGCTCGGCGTCGACCGCGACCTTCTGGATGGTCTCCAGATCGGCGCCGTTGATCTTCAGGCCCACGGGCGTGCGGATACCGGTGCTGAGCATGTCCAAGCGCGCCTTGATGGGCATGGTCCAGGCGTTGGGAATGGCGGGGAGTTTCACGACGCGGTCCAACTCCGCGACGATCTCCTCCTGGGTGATGCGATCCCGCCAGATGGGCCGGAGGATGGCCTTGAGGAAGTCCGGAGCCCAGGAGCTGAACCAGCGGGGCTTCTCTCGCCACTGGTCTTCGGGCTTCAGGTTGATCACCGTCTCCATCATGGAAAAGGGCGCCGGATCCGTGGAGGTGTCGGCCCGGCCGGCCTTGCCAAAGACACGATCCACTTCGGGCACCGTCTTGATGAGGCGATCCTGCACCTGGAGGATGCGCTGGGCCTCGGTCTGGCTGAGGCCCGGCAGCGTCGAGGGCATGTAGAGCAGCGTGCCTTCGTTCAGGGGCGGCATGAACTCAGTGCCCAAGCTCACGAAGGCCGGGATGGTGGCCACCACCAGGAGAATGGCCACGGCGATGGTCGCCTTGGCGTGCTTCACCACGAAGCGGCAGGGCCGTTCGTAGATCCAATGGAGGAAGACGCTGATGGGATGCTTCTCCTCGGCGTAGTACTTGCCCACGGCAATCTGCGTGGCGGTCCAGGCCAGCCACTTGGGCTTGAAGGTGAAAGGCTCCACCCGGGCGAAGAGCATGCGCATGGCCGGATCAAGGGTGAGCGCCAGGAGGGCGGCGATGCCCATGGCGAAGTTCTTGGAGAAGGCCAGGGGCTTGAAGAGGCGACCCTCCTGATCCATCAGGGTGAAGATGGGCAGGAAGCTCACCGCCACCACCAGCAGGGAGAAAAATACCGAGGGCCCCACTTCCATGAGGGCTTCGAGCCGG
This sequence comes from Holophagaceae bacterium, assembly GCA_025361205.1. Lineage (GTDB taxonomy): Bacteria > Acidobacteriota > Holophagae > Holophagales > Holophagaceae > Geothrix. Next base: position 49,185 of record JANYAS010000119.1, on the reverse strand, counting down.
ACGTGGTAGAAGCTCCCCGGTTTCCCGGCTTCGATCCACCGTTCGATCTTTTTGTAGGCGTTCTCCACCTCGACGATGGCCCCGTCCACCAGCACGCCGATGGAAATGGCGATGCCTGCCAGGCTCATCAGGTTGGCGTTCTGGCCAATGCCGTACATCGGGATGAAGGCCAGGGCCACGCTCACGGGGATCGTGATGATGGGCACGATGGCCGACGGGATATGCCACAGAAAGATCAGGATGATGATCGAGACGACGATCATTTCCTCGATGAGCTTGTGCTTCACTGTGGTGATGGCGTTGTTGATCAGCGTGGAGCGGTCATAGACCGTGATGACTTCCACGCCTTCGGGCAGGCCCTGCTTCAGCTCCTTGATCCTGGTCTTGACCCGTTCGATGACATTCAAGGCATTCTCGCCCTGGCGCATGATCACGATGCCGCCGACCACATCGCCGTGGCCATCCAGATCCGCAATGCCCCGGCGCATTTCCGGTCCCAGGGTGACGGTGGCCACCTCGCTGATGCGGACAGGTGTGCCATTCTCGGCCTTGAGCACAGCCTTTTCGAGATCCTGGGTGGTCTTCACGTAGCCCCGGCCCCGGACCATGTACTCCCGTCCGCCGTATTCCACCAGGCGACCACCCACCTCCGAATTGGAGGATTTCACCGCGTTGATGACGGCTTCGATGGGGATCTTGTAAGCCGCCAACTTGTTGGGATCCACCTGGACCTGGAACTGCCGGGCCTGGCCCCCCACCGTGGCCACTTCGGCCACGCCGGGCGTGCTCTGAATGCCGTAGCGGAGGAACCAGTCCTGCAGGGACCGCAATTCATCCATGCTGTGCTTGCCGCTGTGGTCCACCAGGGCGTACTGGTAGACCCAGCCCACCGAGGTGGCGTCGGGACCTAGCGACGGCGTCACGCCGGGCGGCAGGCTGGAGATGATCTTGCTGAGGTATTCCAGGGTCCGGGACCGGGCCCAGTAGATGTCCGTGCCGTCCTCGTAGATCACATAGACATAGGAGAAGCCGAAGTCTGACAGGGCCCGCACGGCCTTCACCTTCGGGGCGCCCAGGAGGGCGGTCACGATGGGGTAGGTCACCTGGTCTTCCACGATGTCGGGGCTGCGGTCCCACTTGGTGTAGATGATCACCTGGGTGTCGCTGAGATCCGGCAGGGCATCCAGGGGGATGTTCCGCATGGTCCAGAAGGACATGACGATCAGCAGCACGGAGGCGGCCATCACCAGCCAGCGGTTCTCCGCCGAAAAGCGGATGATCCGCTGGAGGAAGGTCGGGTGTTCGGGGTCGTAGCCTACGTGTGCGCTCACTTCGCCCCCTCATGCTGATGGCCGCCCGCAGGGGCGGAAGGCTGAGGCACGCCCTTCTGGGTCAAATGAGCCAAGGCCGCCTTCAGGCGGGATTCAGAGTCGACCAGGAAGTTGGCGCGGACGACGACGTCTTCACCCGCCTTGAGACCGGAGAGGATCTCGACCTTCTCGCCGATGGTGGTGCCGGTGGTGACTTCGCGGGGCTCGAACTTGCCATCCCCCAACCCGACGAAGACCACCTTGGAGGTGCCGGCATCTAGCACGGCATCCAGGGGAATGATAAGGCCCTTGCGGCCCTGGGCCTTCAGCACGACTTCCCCGAACATCTCGGGCTTCAGCTCTCCCTTGGGATTCGGGAACTCCAGGCGGGCCTTGGCGGTACGGGACTTGGGATCCAGGCTCGGATCCACGAAGGCGATCCGGCCCTTGAACGTTTTCCCGGCGTAGGCCTGGACCGTCAGGTCGGCGGGCATGCCCACCTTCACCCGGCCCAGCTCGGCCTCGTAAATGTCGGCCTGGACCCAGACATGGCCCAGGTCGGTGATCTCGAAGGGGATGTCCGCCGAGGTGATGCGGGCCCCCTCGACCACGTTCTTGGCCGTGACCACGCCTGAGATGGGGCTACGCAGCGTGAGGGCCCGCTGGACCTCGCCCGTCTTGTCGAGCCGTTCCAACGCTTCCTTGGGCACATCCCACAGCGTGAGGCGCCGCTTGGCGGCCTCCAGCAGATCACTGCCGCTGCCTTGCAGGCTCCCGCCCGCGAGCGCCTTCTGTGTGCTTTGGGCCAGCAGGTATTCCCGCTGGGCGCTGACGAACTCCGGGCTGTAGATGCTGAACAGGGGCTGGCCCTTCGCCACGGGTTTCCCCACGAAGTCCACGAAGAGCTTCTCCACGAAGCCCTCCACCTTCACGTTCACCTTGCGGACCCGGGTTTCATCCACGGTGACGCGGCCCACGGTGCGGAGTTCCCCGCTCACATTCCCCTCGATCACCTTCTCGGTCCGCAGACCGATGAGCTGCTGACGCTCGTGGTCGATTTTCACGGCGGCGTGGGACTCCAGACTCGCCCCCTCGCCCTGGAGGTCGCCTTCGAAGACCGGCACATAGTCCATGCCCATCTCATCTTTCATGGGGACCTTGGAGCTGATGCTCGGGTTCATGGGGGAGATGTAATAGAGGATTTTCCCCTTCTCCTTGGGGGCATCACTGGCCATCGGCACGAGCTTCATGCCGCAGATGGGGCAGTCGCCTTCGTGGTCCATGATGATCTGCGGGTGCATGGGGCACTGGTACATCTGCTTCTTTTGGGACAAAGCACTCATGGTGTCGTGCTGATTGCCCGCACGGGCGCCGGGCCGCAGCAGCAGCATGCCACCCACGCCCACCACCAGGCCGAGGGCCACGAAGGCGACGGGGCGGAAGGGGAAGCCTTTGCGGGCCGGGGGATCGAAAGAGGGTTGATCGAGGCTCATGGGGAATCTCCTACATCTTGTTCATGGCGGGGCCGCTGTCCTGGGGCGCGCCCGGGGCCTTGGCAGAGGATTTCGAGGCGGAAGGTGCGGCAGCGGCTCCTGCTGCGATGCTGGCTGAGGCCAAAGAACCACCGGTGATGGAGGCTGTGGTCCCGAGGGCCGCCTCGCGCAGGGCAATGTGCTGGGCCTGGAGCTGGGCCAGGATCTGCAAGTAGGCTCCCTGGTCACCCACCCAGCCGTTCAGCGCTTCCAGGGCACCCAGGAAGGGTGCACGGCCCGACTCGTACTGGGCCAGCGTGGCCTTGAAGCTGGCCTCGCTCTGCACCAGCAGGCCTTCGCGGTAGAGGTCACGGGTACGGCGCAGCGTCTCAATCTGGATGTTGCGTTCTTCCGTGCGCTGCCGGAGGAGCGTGCGTACCGACTCCACCTCGGCCCCCTGACCCACCCTATGGTGCTCATGTTCAGCCACGGCCCGCTGCTGTTTCTGACGGCCATAGATGGGCAGCGAGATGCTCACGCCCACCTGCCACATGGGCTCGAGGCTGCCCCGGGGCATGATGCCCGCGGTGACGGCGAAGTCCGGGCGCCGATCCAGCTTCGCCAGGTCGAGCAGCTTTTCCGTCTGACGCACGCCTGCGCGGGCCCCGGCCAGCTCGGGGCTGACAGCCTCTACTTCGTTCAGCGCGAGGAGGGTCGGTTCGGGTAGCTCCGGGAGCGCGGCGGTGGTGGGGATTGGGTCGGCCGGCTCGTGCTGGCGGAGGCGATTCAGTCCCGCGAGGGTGGAGCGTTCCTCAGCATCCAGGGCCCAGGTCGCCTGTCGCAGGCGCGTGCGCTCCAGCTGGGCCCGCAGCAGATCGCCCTGGCTGCCCTGACCCACCTCGTAGCGGGTCCGGGCCAGTTTTTCCGCCTGCTCGAGGAAGACCGACTGCTCGCCCAACAGGCGCTTCTGGCCGCGGATCAGCAGCAGCGCCGTGTAGCCTCGCCGCACGTCGGCCTCCAGGCCCATTTGAACCCGGCTCCGGGCGGCCTGGGATACATCGACGGCGATGGCCGCCACTTCCTTGCGGAGGCCCCGCTTGCCAGGCCACGGCAGCGGCTGCGTGAGGGCCACGCTGTAGAAGCTGGTCTCCATGCGGCCCACCTCAATGCGCTTGAAGCCATCGTTCTGGATACCCAGGGATAGAGATGGATCCGGCAGCACGCCCGCCTGGGGAATGCGCTCCTGGTCTATCCTCACAGCCGCTTCGGCCTTCTGGATATCAGGATGGACCGCCAAGGCCTCACTAAGCAGCGCCGCCAGCGCGGGATCGGAAGGTTGGGATGCGGAAGGGGGGGCCTGGGCCAGACCCGATGCAACGAGCACCAGGGCCGGGGCCAGACGCAGCGAGGTGCGCATGAAGACTCCGGAAAGGAAATGAGGGTAGCCCACTCGAATGAGCAGGCAAGGCTTCACTCAATCCCCGATCAGATCCGGAACGTGCTCAGTCGGGCCAGATGCCTACCCAAGTCTGGATCGCGGCCCCGGGAAGGCTGCGCGTCCCCGGACTCGAGGAAGGATACGTCCTGAGCGACTGCCCAGGTGGTGGGCTCGGGCCGGGGTTCGGTGCGCCGCTGTCCCTGGTCGCCTCTTCGGGCAACCTGTTGGGCGACCACACCCTGCCGTTCAATGCAGGCACCACGTTGTGGGGCCCGGTTGTTCTCCGGCTTGGGGCAGGGGCAGCTGTCCCCCATGCTCGTAGGGGTGCCGGTGCAACAGGAGTCAAGGGAGGCCGTCTGCGAAGCTGCCGGCATCCAGTCCGATATCCCGCTGCCCAGGAGCAGTGCGACAGACAGAATGGCGCGCAGGATCATCCGCACGGAGCAACCTCCGGATGCATTCATCATACGCCTGCCACCCATGTGGCAACATGGAATCCTTGACGGAGGTCACAGGGAGCGGAGGCTCCCGCCCTTGGAAAGCATGTAACCACGGCCTTTGGCGCTAGGATGAGGCATGGACACGGTTGAGACGGCAAAGGTTGCGATCATTGGCGGCGGCATCGCCGGACTGAGCCTCGCCTTCCACCTCGCCCGCGCCGGTCAGAAGGGCATCGTCCTGCCGGACCGCGAGGACCAGCCCGGCACCTACGCCAGTGGCCACAATGCCGCGGTCGCCCGGGCGCTCACGGGCCGCGACGCGCACACGGCCCTCGCCGTGGAAGGCCGGCGTCGGCTGGCTGAAGCCGGCCTGCTGACGGCCAGCGGCGGACTGCTGGTGAGCGTCGAACACGGCCCGCTGGATACCTTCGAGGCCGAGGCTGCTCGGCATGGCGTGGAGGTTCATCGCGGCGAGGGCATCCCCCTGCCCGGCCTCCAGGCTGCCGAGCATCTGGCCATTCCCGGCGACGGCGTCATCGATATCGCAGGCCTGCTGCGCACCTGTGCCGAAGGCGCCCGTGCCGCCGGAGCGGAGCTGCGCTTCGGCTGCGGGGTCTCCAGCCTGCGGCCCACCAAGGACGGCTTTGACCTGGACACGGACCGCGGTCCCCTGCGCGTGAAGGCCCTCGCCATTGCCGCGGGCGCCTGGGCCGGTGACCTGGGCCGGCTGGCCGGTTCGAACATCGCCTTCACGCCCCTGCGGCGCTCCCTGGTGTGGAGTGGTGCCCCGCATCCCCAGCAGGAGCCCTGGGTCTGGTGGGTGGATCGTCCCTTCTATTTCCGTCCCGAAAGCGGCGGCCTGCTCATGTGTCCCTGCGAGGAGGTCGCCGTGCCCATGCCCCCGCGCGGGCGGCAGCCGGAGAACGATCCGGCGGTGTTGGAGGACCTGTTCGCCAGTCTCCGGGAACTGGCCCCACAACTGGCGGAGCGCCCCGTCACGCGGTACTGGACCGGCCTGCGCACCTTCGCGACGGACCGCCGCTTCGTGATTGGGTGGGATCCCTGGAACCCCCGCCTATTCTGGTCCGCCGGCCTCGGGGGCCACGGCATGACCAGCGGCCTGGCGGTGGGAGCCTTCGCCACCGAGCGATTCCTCCGGCGGGGCGAAGCTGGGCCGCTGGATCCCGTGCGGTTCCTATGCTGAGCCCAAGAATCAGGGTTTTGCTGGTCGCGGAAGCCGCGAAATTCCATGGAAGATGAGGAAAGGACCGCCGTCCTTCGGTTTTTCAGCGCCTTCCGCGCAGCTTCCGAGTCCTTCGCGACCAGCCATTTCCTATCCGGTCCGCCCCGCCTCGGAACTATGATCAACCCATGTCCACCTTGCTTCGCGTCGCTCTGATCCAGCAGGACACGGTCTGGCAGGACCCGGCGGCCAACCTCACCCGGGCCCGGGGCTTCGTCGAACAGGCGGCCCGAGCAGGTGCTCGCGTGGCGGTGTTTCCGGAACTCTTCACCCTGGGCTTCACCATGGCCCCGGAGCCCTTCGCCGAACCCATTCCCGGCCCCACCAGCGAGGCCATGGCGGCGCTTTCGCGGGAATTCGACCTCTTCATCGTGGGGACTGTGGTGGAAGCCCATACGCCCCACCCCCGCAACGCGGCCTTCGTCACCGCACCCGATGGCTCCCTGGTGGCGGTCTACCGCAAAATCCACCCTTTCTCGTATGGCGAAGAGAACCTGCATTACAGCGGCGGCACGGAGTGTCCCGTTTTTGAGATCGACGGCGTCCCCTGCGGCCTGCAGATCTGCTACGACCTGCGCTTCCCCGAGCCCTTCCGTGCCCTGGCCGCGAAGGGGGCGGAGGTGGTCTTCCTGCCCGCCAACTGGCCCCGGCGGCGGATATCGGCCTGGCGCACCCTGCTGGCCGCCCGCGCCATCGAAAATCAGATGGCCGTCTGCGGCGTCAACCGAGTGGGGCGTGATCCTCATATCGAATACCCCGGAAGATCTGCGATCCACGATGCCTTCGGCGAAGTCATTGCCGTGGGAGATGCCACCGAGGGACTGGTGGTCGGGGACATCGACCTGGCGCCCCTGCGAGCCTGGCGGGAGCGGTTCCCCGCGCTGAAGGACCGACGGCCCGAAATCTACGCGGGGCTAGAGATCAAAAGCAGAACACCGATGAACACTGATAAAAGCTGATAAACACCGAGAATGATTGACGGAAGAAGCTACTCGGCCCCGCCTGCGCCGAGACGATGAGCGAAGCGGGGAATTCCAAACCAAGCGAAAGAGAGCCAGACAATGTTGGCGGGGTCCGGGTTGAAGGCACGGTTTGGCTGATCACAACTTGCTTGAGGAAACAGTTGGCTTAACGAGCCACTGCTGAGCTGACTCAATGGTTGAGAAGGGCTGAAGGTCCTTCTCCAGGTTCGTTGCTTCAAACTGTGACTCGCCAACCTTCTTAATCGACCCAATGAAACTATGGTTCAGATAGCCTTCCCATTTTGAGGGTGTAATCGGCTTCCAATCAACCTTGGACATGGAGTCTCCTTTGAAGCCTTACAAGGACCAGGCGAACTGTTGTGACCTGAGGTCACAGGATGCCAGCTTGGAGTTTGGGTTGAGGGTTCAAGAAAAGGGCATGAGGACCCTCTTATTCTAATCTCGATCCGTGTTCATCAGCTTTTATCGGTGTTCATCGGTGGCTAATTTTTGTGTCTTTCATTTCGGTGGATTGGCCGGGGCGTCTCGCTTGTACCAGGACGCCTGCCCGTAGACAGGTTTCACTTTCTGTTCCAGCGCTTCGAGCTGAGCAATATTCAGTGGCAAAAAATCACGGGCGATGGCCGCGTTCTCTTCGAGCTGGGCGAGGGTATCGACGCCGATGATGACGGTGCTCACGGGGTGGCTCAGGGTGTAGCGCATGGCCTCCTTCATGGTGAGGGTGCCGGGGCGATCATGCTTCGCCGTTCCCCGCTGCTTCTCAGGGGGCGGCGGCGGGACGCCCTGCAGGATGCGGCCCCGGGCGGGAATCTTCATGGCAATGATGCCCATCTCCTTCTCCACCGCCAGGGGCAGCAGGGTTTTCTTGAAAGGCAGGTGCCAGGTATCGGCGGCGTTGAAGGCCATGAGCACGCAATCGAAAGGGAAGCGGCGGATGGCCTCGGCGAGTACGCCGGGATCGGTGTGCCCGCTGAGCCCCAGGAAGCGCACCAGCTTCTGGTCCCGGGCCTTCTGGAAGGCCTCCAAGGCCCCGCCCTTGGCGCAGACTCGCTCCACGTCGTCCATGGTGCTCATGGCGTGCAACTGCCAGAGGTCCACGTGATCGGTCTGCAGCAGCTTCAGCGAGGTCTCCAGGTTGCGCAGGGAACCGTCCGCCGTACGGTCATGAGTCTTGGTGGCGAGGAAAACCTCCTTGCGGCGACGTTTCATCACCTTCCCGACGTACTGCTCGCTCCAGCGGGCATCGCCGCCGTAGCGGGCGGAGGTATCCAGGTAGTTCACACCGAGGTCTAGGGCCCGCTCGATGATGGGGATGGCCCGCTGTTCATTGTTTGGCTGCTCAATGGCCGCCTGGCCACCCAGGCTGAAGAGGCCCACGTGGTGACCCGTATGGCCCAAGTTCCGGGTGGGCATCGCCTGAGCCGTGGCGGGATTGAACGGCGCGTGTGGGGAAGGTTTCAGAACCACGGGCTCCGTGACGTCCGCCGCACCCAGCCGGGTGGCGATGAGCCCTGCGGCCGCAGCAGCCCCCAGCTTGAACAGATCGCGACGGGTGGTTCCGGGGTCGGACATGGCGTCCTCCTTGGGTGAACAAGGCCTAGTAGCGCGCCAGGAAAGACTCCAGGCGGACGAGAGCTTCATCCTGAGTGCGATAGGTGTGGACTTCGAAGCGGGGACTCCGGATGCCCGTAAGCATCTTGCTGACACGGACGCCCTCCCGAGCGAGGCAGAGCAAGGGTTTGTCCCGCTCCAAGGCATAGGCGATCTCAAAGCCCACGCCATGAGACGGTGTACTCACCTCCGCGATCACGGCATCGCATCTGCGCAGCCAGGCTGTATCCCGCGCGAAAACGATCTCCGGAGACAACTCGCCGTCGGCCGCCTGCACCGTATCGGAAGCAAGGTGGGCCGTAAGCACGTGATGGCCCAGGGCCTGGAGATGCGCGACCAGCGCAGCGTAGATGGGCTGGTCCTGGCGACCGCCGGTGAGCGAGCAGGAGAAGTAAAGGTCCATGAATCATCCAAGAAAACGAAAGATTTAACCGCCAATGACGCAGATTCCGCAGATGCAGTGAACAGGGAATGCCTGATTGTTTTTCATCGGCGTCATCTGCGTCATCTGCGGTTCTAAGCCGTCAGTGTTTGGTCAGCTCATCAGCGAGATGACCCGCATCCATGATCTTGCGCAGGGCCTCGAGGATGGCGCGGGCATCGGTGGCCACGGCGCGCTTGGTGTCGGGGTCGTAGACGTAGTAGCCGCCCTGACCCTCGTACACGCTATCGAAATTGATGCCCACGAACTCGCCCTTCACGTTCAGAACCGGGCTGCCGCTGTTGCCGCCCACTGTGTCGCAGGCATAGATGAAGTTGAAGGGGGTGGTCAGGTCCAGCTTCGACTGCCGCTCGAGCTAGCGCTGGGGCAGGGTCCAGGCGCCTCCCTCCGCCGCGGCGGTGTTGCCCCCCCAGCCCAGATGCCGGTCGTACATGCCCATGAAGGTGGTGAAGGGCTGGGCTTTGGTGCCGGTGCCGTTGACGTAGGTGGCGACGGGTCCGTAACCCAGGCGCAGGGTGAAGGTGGCGTCGGGGTAGGCCGTCTTGCCAAAGACCTTGAAGCGGGCCTCGGCGATGCGACCGCCGTATTCGGTGAAGACGCTGGTGACTTGATCTTCCATCTGCTTACGCACGCTGCGATTGAGGGGATCCAGCTTCTTCACCAGCAGGATCATGGCGTCCTGACTGGCGTCCAGTGCGGCCTGGCCACCTTCGGCGAGTTGCTTGCGCACCGTGGGGTCGTCCAGCTTGGTGCCTTCCACTGCGGTCTTGGCCACCAGCTCCGGCGACCGGCCGTCCAGCATGGCCTTCACGAAGGGATGGTCGAAGCCCAGCTCATCCTTGGCCTCCTGCAGGCCCGCGGCGAGCAGCGTGGCGTCCACCAGCTTTTGGACGGGGCGCGGCGACAGCAGGCGCAACCTGGTGGCCTTGAGGTTGCCTTCACTGAATTCGGTGAGCCTGGCCGCCGAGGGCTTCGCTTCTTCCTCCGCCAGGCGCACCAGGGTGAGGGCGTAGCCCAGCAACGCCACGCGGCCCGAACTCACGAAGGCGGATTCCTTCAGCAGCGCTTGCTGGCGCGCCACGGCCTGGGCCACGCGATCCCAGCTTGCCCCCACGCGGCCTTGCAGGGTGGCATCCTTCGCCACGGCCGCCTTCAAGGCCGCCTCGGCCGCCTCGACTTTTTTCAGGTTCTCAGCCTTGGCCAGGCCCAGCAGCTGACCACTGAGCCGCTTGTACCCGTTCTCGATCCCGTAGATGGCGTCGGCCGCCAGGCGGTGCGCCTCGTCAGAGGTGGCCGAAAGGGCCTGCAGGGCTGCCTTCTGGCGCTTCAAGGATTTGAGCTGGAAGGGGAGGCCGATGTCCCGGGCGTAAAGCATCTGGGCATGGGTCTGCTGGCGGAAGGTGGTGCCCGGCGTGCCCGAGATGAAGGTCAGTTCGCCCATCGAGACACCCTTGGCGCTGAAGGGCAGGAAGGCCACGGGCTGGTAGGGCTGGCCGTTTTCATAGGCCCGGAACAGGGCAAAATCGAGGTTGTGGCGGGGGTAGGTGTAGTTGTCGGGATCGCCGCCAAAGGCCGCCACCTGCAGTTCCGGCGCCGCGACCAACCGGATGTCGCTGAACTTCCGGTACCGGTACATCCAATACTCCCCGCCCTGATAGAGCGTGACGGGTTCACAGGTGAGGCCGGTGTTGGCCTCCTCGGTCTTGCGAATATCGGCCAGGGCGTTGCGCCGGGCCGTGAGGGCATCCTTGTCCGCCATGCCCGGCGTGACGGCGGCGTTCACCTGCCCAGTCACATCCAGCATGGACACGAGCATCATCAGCTCGAGCCCCGGCACCTTGAGTTCCTGGGTTCTATTGGCCGCCGTGAACCCGTCCTTCACGAAGTCGGCCTTGGCGTTGGACAGTTGGGCGATGGCCCCCCGCCCCACGTGATGGTTGGTCACCACCAGTCCGTCCCGGCTGACGAAGGCACCGGTGCCACCAGGGAAGCGGACGGTGGCCAATTGCAGGTGCTTCAGCCAAGCCGCGTCGAGTTCCACGCCGTACTTCGCCTTGATCTTCTGGACGGGGATGTTGTCGAAGGTCCACATGCCCTCATCCGCACGCAGCATGGGCAGGGCGAGCAAAAGAGCGAGGGCGGTGAGACGCATAACGACTCCAGAAGAGGACTCAAAGATGAAACCGCAGATGTCGCAGATAACGCAGATAAGAACCATTTAGCGAACAGGTCTTTTCATCTGCGCAATCTGCGTCATCTGCGGTTAAAAAAGTTCTTCTTTATTTCCCGGTTAGCTCAGCAACGAGTGAACTCGCGCCATAGACCTTGTCGAGAGCATGAGTGATGGCGCGGGCATCCACGGAGACGCCGCGGTTCACGGCCTCATCGTAGAAGTAGTTGCCAGGCAGGCTTTCGATGTTGCCATCGAAGATCAGGCCCACCAGTTCGCCCTTCTTGTCGATCACGGGCGAGCCGGAGTTGCCGCCGATGATGTCCACCTTGTGAGCGAAATTGAACGGCACCGAGGGGTTCAGGGTGCCGCGCTTGTCCACCCAGCGCTGGGGCAAGGTCCAGGCGCCGTCGTGGGCCTTGGCTGTGTTGCCGCCCCAGCCGTCGTAGCGGTCGAAGAGACCGCCGAAGGTGGTGAAGGGCTGGATCAGGGTGCCGTTGGCCTTGTACCCGGCCACGGCGCCATAAGACAGGCGCAGGGTGAAGGTGGCGTCGGGGTAGGTGTTCTTCCCGTAGATGGCGAAGCGGGCCTTGGCAAGGCGGGTCCCGTGCTCGGTGATGACGCTCTGGACCTGCTCCTCCTGCTTCTTGCGGAGTTGCCGGCCAATGGGATCCAGTTTCTTGGCCAGGGCGATCATCGGATCCCGGCTGTCAGCGATGGCCTTCTTGCCTCCGGCCAGCAGGGTCTTGCGGACCTCGGGGTCGCTGAGGGTGGAGCCCTCCACGGCGGCCTTGGCCACTTCGGCAGCAGGCTTGCCGCCCAGCATGGCCTTCACGTAGGGATGCTGCGGGCCGAGTTCCCTGGCGGCCTCCTCCAGGCCCTTGGTGAACAGGAAGACTTCCTGCTCCTTGTAGTAGGGCGCGGGAATGCCCAGGCGGGCCTTGGCGGTCTTCAGGTTCGCGTCGCTGTACTCGGGCAGGCGCTTCTCGCTGGGCAGGGCTTCCTCATCCGCCACCCGCACCAGTGCCAGGGCGTAACCCAGCAGGGTGGAACCGGCGGTACCGATGTTCATGCTCTCCTTGGCCATGCCCTTGGCCACCAGGGTTGCCTGTTCGATCTTCGCCCAGCTCTCCCCGGCGGAAGCGGTCAGCTTGGGATCCTTGGCCACCTTCGCGCGGAGGTCCTTTTCGGCGGCCTCGATGCGGGCCATGGCCTCCTTGTCCTTCAGGCCGGACCAGTAGCCGGTAGTGGCCTTGATGCCGTTCTCGATGCCGAAGATCTGGGTGTTGACCTGGCGGGAGGCTTCGGGTGAGAGCTTGGCGTATTCCACCAGGGCGTCCTTCCGGCGCTCCATGGCCTTGAGGCGCATGGGGATGGCGAAGTCGCGAGAGTAGATCATCTGGGCCAGGGTGTCCTGGCGGTTGGTGCGGCCGGGGTGGCCGGTCACGAAGGTGAGATCGCCCGCCTCGAGGCCGGTCTGTGTCCAGCGGAGGAACTCCTTGGGCTGATAGGGCTTCCCGTCCTCGTAGACGCGGAACATCGAGAAGTCCAGGTTGTGGCGAGGGAAGGTGAAGTTATCGAAGTCTCCGCCGAAGAAGGCGATCTGCTGCTCGGGCGCGAAGACCAGGCGCACATCCGTGTGCTTCTTGTAGCTGTAGATCCAGTGCTCGCCGCCTTGATAGAGGGTGACGTGCTCGCAGGTGAGGCCGCTCTTCTCCTGCAGCTCCTTCTTGATCTTCTCGATCTCGGTCTCGCGGGCCTTCAGGGCATCCTTTTCGGGCGTGCCGGGCTTGATTGCCTTGTTCAGGCGGGCGGTGATGTCCTCCATGGCCATGAGCGTCATCAGCTCGAGGCCGGGCACCTTGATCTCCTGCTCGCGGGTGGTTGCCGCGAAGCCGTTCTTCACGTAATCAACGTCCTTGCTGCTCACGCGCTGGATCCAGCCCCGGCCCACATGGTGGTTGGTGAGGACCAGGCCGTCCTTGCTCACGAAGGAGCCGGACCCGCCGGGAAAGCGCAGGGACGAGAGGCGCACGTGGTCCAGCCAAGCCTGGTCCGGAGCCCAGCCATAGGTGGCCTGGATCTTCTTCGTGGGCAGGTTTTCGAAGGTCCACATGCCTTCTTCGGCACGGAGGGAGGTGCCGGCCAAGGCGAGGGCCAGGAAGGAAAGGGCCAGGGAACGAGATTTCATGGAGTCTCCAACGGGTCGAAATGACGAACCATCGTATCACTTAGTATCCCGGCCCTGCCTGCCCTTCCCTGGCCCCTTCCTTCGCGAAATCAAGCGCACCCTTTATTCTCGATAGTCGAGGTAGCCATCGCCGGCGCTGAGACTGCAGGCTCACGTGATAGAAATCACTTCTCAACCACAAGGTATTGAATGAATCACTGATGAGACTCAATATCAATTTCATGAAAACACTCACCCCCTCCCCCCTCCGGCACCTCCTTCCCGCCCTCTTCCTCTTGGCGACCAGCCTGTCGGCCCAAGAGAAGAAGGACGCCCCCATTCAGGACAACTCCTTCCTTGTGGAGGAGGCCTACAACCAGGAAGAGGGAGTCGTGCAGCACATCAGCACCTTCACCCGCTATCAGGAGTCTAAGGACTGGATCTACACCTTCACCCAGGAATGGCCCGTGGGAGGACTGCAGCATCAGTTCAGCTTCACCCTGCCCTGGCAGCGCCTGGACGCCTCCCTGGACGGCAAGCAGGCCTTCGGGGATGTGGCCCTGAACTACCGTTACCAGTTGCTGGGAGACGGTGAGGCGAAGGTGGCCATCGCCCCGCGGTTCACCCTGCTTCTGCCCACCGGGGACGAAAAGCAGGGCTACGGTCGCGGGGCCACCGGGATTCAGGTCATGCTCCCCGTGAGTTGGGTGCTCGGTGACACCCTCGTCGCCCATACCAATCTCGGTGCCACCCGCACACCCAACGCCAAAAATACCCTCAGCGAAAAGGCCACCACTCAGGACGTGACCCTGGGCCAGAGCTTCATCTGGCTGGCGAACTCACGCTTCAACGTCATGCTCGAATACGTCTACACCCGTTCGCAGGCGGTGACAGGCCCTGACCAGACCCAGCGCCAGAGCGCCACCTATCTCAGCCCGGGCATCCGCTGGGCCTACAACTTCCCCAGCGGCCTCCAGGTCGTCCCGGGCATTGCCGTGCCCATCGGCGTGGGCGCTAGCCGCGGTGAAAAGGCCATCTTCCTCTACCTCAGCTTTGAACATCCGTTTGGTAAGAAGAAGTAACTCGTTGCCTGCACGGAAAGGGCCGCCAAAAAGGCGGCCCTTTCCGTGTATAGAAAAAACTCAGCGTTTGCCCATTTTTGAATCTAGGTACCAGATCCCACCCCCCTGGTCGCCCACGGCGTGGAGGTGGTCCACGATCTCACCCACCCGGGACTCTTCCTCCACCTGCTCGGTGACGTACCACTGGAGGGCGATTTCGCTGGCATGGTCCTTCTCATTGCGTGCCTGCTCGAATAAAGCGCTGATCCGCCCCGTGATGGACTTCTCGTGGGCCAGGACTCCCTCGAAGACCTGGATCACACCCCCAAAGTCCGTGGGAGGCGCGGCGATGACCTGCAGTTCCAACCATCCCCCGCGGTCCAACACGAAGCCGATGAGCTTGGCGGCGTGGGCCGTCTCTTCCGAAGCTTGCACCGTCAGCCAGTGGGCGAAACCCTTGAAACTCTTCCCCGTGCAATGGGCGCTCATGGCGAGGTAGAGCTGGGCCGAGTATTGCTCCAGATTGATCTGGGCATTCAACGCGTCCTGCATGGTCTTGCTGATCACGGGGACCTCCTTGGTAGAAGGGCAGTCTAGCGCCGGTCGCAAGCCCCTGTCAGACAGACTTCCCTTCATCAAGAAGGCTGGTCAGCCGTTGCCATCCCAGGTGGACCAGGGGGCTTGGATCGTGGGGACGGGAGAGGGTCAGCACCCGCTCCCCGGCGGCGTCATAGCACTCGACGCGATGCCGCTCCCCCCCGGGAACGGGCTGCGCCACCGACCAGATGCTGTCCATCCGGGAAGGATCGAGCCGAAGGGTCGCCTGGGCCATCCGGAGCTCCCATTCCCCGGACCCGAAGCTCAGTCCTTCCAGGGGGGATTCCAGCACCTGGGTGCAGTGCCGGTTCCCGAGCTGCACATGGACGGGAAGGGCTGACGCAGCCAGCCCCTTGAGGAAGGTCGCCAGGTCCTGGGCCGAGAGGGGTGAGGTGTACAACCCCTCCAGGCTGCGCAAAGCGAGGAGGCGATTTAGTCCGAGTCTTTCCAGCCGGACCTCCAGGTCCCGTTCCGACCCGGCACTGCTCCAGGCTTCCCGCAGCATCCAGACCGGACAATCCGCGGCGGTTCCGGATCCAGGTGCCACCGTCCGTTGCCGCAGGCAACTCCCGCAACAATGGTGGCGCTGGACCAGGGTGATGAAGGCCTCCCAGGCCGCCGGATCCGGAAGCGTAACCTGATGGGCAAGATCCCCGCTTTCCCCAAACAGAAGGAGGCAAGGCGGCGTAGCCGTGAAGTCCGCGCCCCGGCTGAGGACGGCCACCGTGTGGCACCAGGAGGATTCCAGCCAGCGCAAGCCGTCGGCATCGCCAAAAACCGTGGTGCCTTCCCCCAGCGGCAGAACCGTCCGCACTGCCTCACGCCGGGTACAGGTGACACTGGCGTTCCGAGTGGTGTAGTCCACACGCCCCAGGGAGGGTAAATCGTCAAGGAGGCGGTGGGCGTCGTGATACATGGGCATGAGTCGGACATCGTCGCGAGCGGACAGGGCCTCCAGATCGGAGGCCCCCCCCTGGGCCCGTCCGGGCCCCCCTGTGAAGGAGGCGATCCACGCCTGTTCATTTGGCATCGAGCCCCCCGCGGATCATGGCTGCGGCCGCCTCGGTGGCCTCCCCGCCCTCCCCCAGGGGTTGCGGCTGTTCCCGGACTGACGCAAGGGCGGCCCACCCCAGAAGGGCCCTGAAGGCTTCCACGGAACCTCGGACACGAATCATCGGACCTCCTTTACGACGGTACCGCCGCTCCTCTGGAGGAGTTGGCAGTCCAGTCTGGAGATCAGCGTAATGTAATGAGATCGAGTCTCAGTATGATTTTAATCACAACTGGAGAGACGGGCTATTTGGCTTCCGACTCGTAGGCCCGGTCTCCGGCCCCATGCAGCTGGTGCTTCTCGGCGTTCCCCCGTTTGTGGTAGATGATCAGATGCACCAGGAACATCAGGACCAGGACGCCGCCGAAGGTGCAGACGATCATCGGCCCGGTCGGTGTGTCCAGCTTGACGGACAGCCACACACCCAGGGCGGAAACCAGGGTTCCCATCAGCCACCCGATGGTCAGGCGCGGACCGATCCGGTCGGTGAACAGCATCGCCCCCACCGAGGGCACGATCAGGTAGCAGAACACCAGCAGGACGCCCGCGATGGCCACGCTAGACGTGACCACCAGGCCGAAGGAAGCGTAGAACAGGAAATCCCAGAACCGGACCGAAATCCCCTGGGCCTCCGCCTCTTTCGGATTCATCGAGATCAACAGGAACCGCTTCCGGAAGATGTAGTGGAACGCCCCGATCACGCCATAGAGCACGGCCGTCCGCGCCACTTCCTTCCAGGACACCGCCAGGATGTTGCCCACCAGCATGTCCTTCAGGTGCTCGGTCTCTCCGGTGGCCTTGCTCATGGCCAGGATCGCTGCGGCCGAGGCCACCGCGTAGGCGATGCCGATGAAGGCCTCTTGGGGAATGTGGGACCGCTTGGACTTCGCCATGGAGAATATGAACGCACCCAGGAAGGTGAACCCGAGGCTGATCCAATAGGCCGAACCCCCATGGGGATCCATGCCCATGATGAGGGCCACGATGGCACCCAGGGCGGCGATCTGCGCCAAGGCGAGATCCACAAAAATGACGCCACGCTCCACCACGTGCACGCCCAGGTAGGCGTGGATGCCCGTGAGAATCAGGCTTGCGGCGAGGGGGGCCAGCAGGAAAAGGAAAATATCCATGAGTCTTCAGTCCCTTCGGTGAATCGTTCTATCGGGTCTGCTGGAAGGCGTTTACGAGCTGGTTGATATCGTAGTCAAACAGCTTGATGTAGTCCCCAGTTTCCGGATTCCCGCCCACGGAGGGCATGAGTACGACCACCTGGCCGCCGGTCTCCCTGGCCACGCTCTGGGGCGTCTTCAGGTCGAAGTACGGCTCGACCAGGATCAGCTTCACGTTCTGGCGCTTCATCAAGGCGATCAATTCCACTACGTGGGCCGGGCTCGGGGGGATCCCTGGCCGCGGCTCGACATAATCCGCCACTTGCAGGCCAAACCGCTTCACGAAATTGGGCCAGGACTGGTGGTAGGTGATGATCTTCCGGCCACGGTACGGCTTCATCTGCTCGTCCCATCGTTTCTCGGCCTCAGCCAAGCGTTTCTGGAAACCCTCGAGACGCTGTCGGAAATAGGGAGCATCCCCAGGGCTGACCTCCGACAATTTTTGGGCGAGACCCTTCGCGACCCGCAGCCCGTTCTGGGGATCCAGCCAGTAGTGCGGGTTCCCGAGGGGATGGACATCCCCCATGGCTCTGGACACCTGGGCGGTGGGGATTTCCAGGATCTCCGCGAACTGCGAGGCATCGAAGTAGCCCGGCGATGCGGGCTGGATCTTCGGGTTGCCGCTCTGGGTGATCAGGGGCGGGAGCCAACCGATCTCCAGCTGCAGCCCCACCACCACCAGCAGGTCGGCCTTACGCAGGTTCAGGAGGAAGCTCGGCTTCGCCTCCACGAAGTGACAATCCTGGTACCCGCGGGCGATGGCGATCACGCTCACACGATCACCCCCAACCTCGCTGGTGAGCGAGGCGAGATCACTGGTGGAGGTCACGATGTTGATCTTCCCGGCGGCCATCGCGGGTTGGGAGGCGATCAGGGACAGTAGGAGGGCCGCCACCAGGGCGAGCAGCGTGCGGCCAGATCGTCTGCAGTTCGTAAGGCGCTTCATCAGGTCCCCCAGGGGTGAGCCGTCATGGATAAAGGTTGGGGTGAATCAGTGGCAGGAAGGACTCAGTCGCTGGCATTCAGAAGGGATGCGCACCGTGTGCTCCCATCACGAAGAGGAGCTGGAGCCGGATTTCGTTTCCGCTCCGGTTGCCATCGTACCGGGTGAAGCGGTACTGGCCGCGAGCCTGGCTGAATTCGCTCATCCAGTAGGTGAGGATCGCGGAACCGCCGCGGTCAACCTGGCTTGCCAGGGTCGCGCGCTCGGACCAGTCGAATCGGCCTCCCACGGTCCAGCGCTGGTCCAGCCGGTATTCGAGGCTGGAGTACAGGCCGAAGGCCCGTTCCCGCACCGGCAGCTGGTCGCGCTGGCTCCACACAAACTCGCTGCGCCACAGGAGCGAATTGTAGATCGAGCGCCGCAGGGGTTTCCATCGCAGGCTCAGGTCGATGCCGTGGAGCTTCGTCAGGAAGTCGTGGCCCAGCTCGTTGTGCCCCTGGGCGTAGGAATAGCCGAGCTCCAGATTGGTGTTCTCGGTCAGGTCCTCGTACCCGCGCAGGTGGCCCACGATACTCAGATCGTTCTTCCGGCTCGCTTTGAAGAGTTCACCCGAATCCCCCCGGAACACTTGGCCGGTGGCCTCCAGGAACAGGTCCCCTGGCGCAGGCAGGATTCGACTCATGGACAGGCCCATGTCGGTGATGCCGTCTTCGCCGTTGAGGAGGTTTTCCGTCACCAGGGGGCGATCGGTCCAGGCCAACGCGTGGTTATGCGTGGTGTTCACCTTGCCGAAATCCGCCCGCATCTTGCCGATCCTGGCAACGAATTCGCCAGGTAGGGCCGTCAGCGTGATAAATGCTTCTTCGACGTTGACGCCAGTCTCACCGAAGGAAATGAACACGTCCCCCCGTGAGTAGGGATCGATCACGGACTGGATGCCCAGCTCCGCCTCGTGCATCTCCATGCTGGGCACGGGGCGAACCTCGTTATGCCCGATGGACCCCAAGAGATCGCCATTCAGGCTGATGTCCGGGTTGAAGGCCTTCGCCGCAGCGCCCCCTGCCCCGCCCAGTTGCACAGGCTCTGCTTTCGGAACGGTCAGGGCCGCCTTCAGCGTCTGAACTTCATCTTCAAGCTTCCGGATCCGCTCGTCCTGCGCCTTCTGCTGATCCTCGACCGAGGGGGGTGCCGCTGGGCTTTGCGCGCACAGAATCCCCACCGACATCGAGGCGGAGAGCAGGAGCGCAATAAGGACAGTCATGGGTGGGCTCCAGATCTACAGATGAAACCATTTTCTAATTAAAAGGTCTTTCGTCCATAGAAATATTCTCCATTTACGACCGAGACGGCCACTAAACCGCTTACGCTTTCATGCGAAGCATATTTATATAGCCCGTTCGGGAGGCCTTTGACATGAAGCGGAAGCAACTGTGGATCCTCGGTGGAGGTCTGGCGGTCCTGGTGATCGGCGGCCTGATTATCGCCGGCACGCAGGACAAAGGCACACCTGTGCAGGTCGCGACGGTGGGCAAGGAGAATCTCCAGTCCAAGGTGAGCGCCAACGGCAAGGTCCAGGCCGTCACCAAGGCCGATATTTCCGCCAATGTGATGGGCCGGGTCACCCGCCTGGCCGTGCGGGAGGGGGATCGGGTCGCCAAGGGCCAGTTCCTCATGGAAATCGATCCGAGAAGCGCGCGGGCGAGTACGGATGCCATGCAGGCCGCCCTCCAGGCCGCCCAATCGGACCTGATCTCGGCCGCGGCCAACCTGGCCCAGGCGAAGTCGGACTTTGCCCGGGCCAAGGCCAACCGCGAGGCCGGCATCATCGCCGCCGCGGATTTCGAGCGGGCCCGCACGGGATTCGAGACCACCCAGGCTGCTGCTGAAACCTCCCGTCGTCGCATGGAGCAGGCCCGCGCCAACGTGGCCCAGTCCCACGTCGGGCTGGGAAATTCCACAATCACCGCGCCCATGGACGGGGTGGTCACGGCCCGGCGCATCGAACTCGGTGAAACCGCCGTGCCCGGCATTCAGAACCAGGCCGGAACCGTGCTGGTCACCATTTCCGACATGAGCAAGGTCGAGGCCGAAATGGAAGTGGACGAGGCCTCCATTCCCACCGTCAAGCTGGGACTGAAGGCCCAGGTCCGCATTGATGCCTACCCCAACCAGACCTTCGACGGCGAAGTCACCGAGGTGGGCGGCAGCCCCATCCTGAAGACCAGCATCAACGAGGCCACCAAGTTCAAGGTCAAGGTCTGGATCCAGAATCCGCCCCTCACCATCAAACCCGGCTTATCCGTCCAGGCGGACATCTATACCGGGAACCGGGACCAGGCCCTGGCGATCCCCTTCCAGGCCCTGGTCATGCGGGAAATCAAGCTCAAACCCGGGGAAACCCGCAAGCCCGGCGCCCCGCGCGAGGAAGAGGGCGTGTTCCTCCAAGACGGCGGCAAGGCCAAGTTCGTGGCCGTGAAGACCGGTCTCATGGGCGATCTTTCAGTCGAAGTGCTCTCCGGCCTAAAGGGTGGCGAGACGCTCATCACTGGTCCCAACCGGGCCCTGCGGGACCTCAAGGGCGGCGAGACGGTACGGGCCGAGAAGGTGAAGAAGAAGGACAAAGACGAGGCCAAATCATGATCCGGGGGAACTGCCTGTTCGCTCTGCTCACGATGTTCTCCCAGACCCCCACCTGCTGGTCGGGCAGAGCCCGCCCATCGGTCTAACTGGCCCGTCATGAATTACACCGAACTTCTCCGCGCCTCCCTGAGGGCGATCCGGGCGCACACCCTGCGCAGCTTCCTCACGCTGCTGGGCGTCATCATCGGCGTGGCCACCATCGTGGCGGTGGTGGGCGTGATCTCGGGCCTGAATGCCTACGTCAAAGAGAAAATCATCATCCTGGCCCCGGACGTCTTCATCGTCCAGAAGTTCGGCATCATCCGCTCCCGCCAGGAGTTCATCCAGGCCCTCAAGCGCCCACCCATCACCTGGGCCGAGTACGAACGCTTGTCCAGCGGGATGCTCAAGGAGGCCACCCAAGTTTCGGCCGCCACGGGCAATGCGATGCCGGTGAACTACGGGGACAAGCGCCTGCCAGATGTCATTGTCATCGGCGTCACGGCCAACTTCAGCAACCTCTTCAACATCGACATGGAATCCGGCCGCTACCTGAGTGAAAGCGAGGAACAGGCCTCCCTGCCCGTGGCCATGATCGGTGCCAACACCAAGGATGAGCTGTTCCCCCACCTGGACCCCGTAGGACGCATCCTACTCATTCGCGGCCTGCCCTTCCGCATCGTCGGAGTGATGGTCAAGCAGGGGCGCAGCATCGGCTTCAACCAGGACGGCCGCATCTACATCCCGCTGCAGGTCTATCGCAAGAACTTCATGGCCGCCAACGAAAGTCTGGAACTTCACATCAAGGCCAGTGGCGGCGTCGAAGGCCTGGACGCGTCCATGGATGAGGTGCGCGCCCTGTTCCGCGCCATGCGGCACACCGGCTTCCGCAGCCCCGATCCCTTCGGCATCATCACCCAGGAGAGCCTCCAGCAACTGTGGAAGACCATCAGCAGCGCCGCCTTCGTGCTCCTCCTGCTCATCTCCAGCGTGAGCCTCGGCGTGGGCGGCATTGTGATCATGAACATCATGCTGGTGAGCGTGGTGGAGCGGACCCAGGAGATCGGCGTCCGCATGGCCCTGGGCGCCAAGAAACGTGACATCCGCCGCCAGTTCCTGCTGGAAGCGGCCCTGCTCTCGGCGGCGGGCGGTGTCATCGGCGTGCTAGTGGGTTCGGCGGGCGCCTTCCTGGTGCGGGCCCTGGCGGACTTCCCCGCCCAGATCACCCCGGGAATCATCTTCACGGGCATCTTCGTCGCCACCCTCGTGGGCCTGGCTGCGGGCTTCCTGCCGGCCTACCGGGCCTCCAACCTCGTCATCATCGACGCAATCCGGGCGGAGTAACCATGGCCACGCGGCACGCCGGCTTCAGGGGCATCGGCACCGAGAACGTGCGGTTCGCCTTTCGGGCCATGGTGGCCCAGAAGCTCCGCAGCTTCCTGACCCTGCTGGGCATCGTGGCAGGCGTGACCACGGTCATCGCCATGGTGAGCTTCGTGTCGGGCTTCAACGCCGCCGTCACCGATAGCTTCAGCAGTTTTGGAACGACCCTCGTGCAGTTCCAGAAATACGAGCCCCGCTTCGGCGGCGGCGGCCCCCTGCCCGAGGAGCAGAAGCGCCGCCGGGACCTCACCATCGAAGACGCCGAGGCCCTCAAGGCCACCTCAAATCTGGCCGCGGCGGTATCCCAGGAGCGGTACCTTTTCGGCGCGGCGGGTGCCGCCCTCACCATCAAGACGCCCGAGGGGACGGAAGCCAATGGCCCCACCTTTGTAGGCACCAATCCCGACTACGCCCCCTCCAACAACGCCTTCGTCCAGGACGGCCGATTCCTGGCGGACGCCGATGTCACCCACCAATCGCACACCTGCGTCATGGGCCCCGAGACGGCCACGACCCTCTTCGGTCGGAAGGATCCCATCGGCCGCACCGTTCTGGTGAACGGCACCGCCTTCAGCGTGGTGGGGCTGCTGGAGAAGAAGGGCAGCTTCCTGGGCGGGGACGCCGACAACATCCTGCTCATTCCCATCAGCACCTTCGACGACATGTTTCCCCAGATCAAGAATGGCGGCGGCGACAACATCCACATCGCCACCGTACCCAAGGATCCGAAGCGCATGAACGACATGATGGACCAGGAAGTGGCCATCCTCCGGGCCCGCCGCGGGCTGCGCGCCAACCAGCCCAACGACTTCGCCATCTTCACCAGCGAAGCCCAATTGAAGACCTTCCAGCAGATCACCGGCGGCATCGCCGGCGCCATGATCCTGATTGCCGCCATCGCCCTGCTGGTGGGCGGGGTGGGCGTCATGAACATCATGCTGGTGAGCGTCACCGAGCGCACCCGCGAGATCGGCATCCGCAAGGCGCTGGGCGCCACCCGTCGCGACATCGCCATGCAGTTCCTGGTGGAGGCCGTCAGCCTCACCGGCGTGGGCGGTGCCGTGGGTATCGGCGTGGGCCTGGGCATCGCCATGCTGGTGCGCCTCGTCTTTGACTTCCCTGCCGCCGCCCCCCTGTGGAGCGTGGTCCTGGGCTTCGGTGTCAGCACGGCCGTGGGGCTGATCTTCGGCCTGTGGCCCGCCCTCAAGGCCGCGAAGCAGGATCCCATCGAGGCCCTCCGCTACGAGTAGCCCCACTCTTGCCATTACAGCACCCGGACGATCAGTTCTTCTGCGTCCAGGCGGAACTCGGCCTCGCAGAGCTTGGCGGGAACACAGATGAACAGTTCCTCTAGGCTGGTGACACCGTCCTCCATGGCGGCCATGAGCGCCATGGGGTCGTGGTGGAAGGGCACGCGCTGGGCTTGGCGTTCCCCGTCCTCGCTGGGCCCTTCCATCAAGGCCACCGAATGGCCGAAGCAGGCGATGACATCGGCAGCGAGTTCACCTTCCAGGGGCTTACCCCGCGCCTCGAAGAGCGCTTGGAAGAAGGCCTGCTGGGCCCCGATGAGATCCTCCGTCGGGTGGGCTTCCCACCAGGCGGCGAACCCCTCGAAGACCGCTACAGGCACCATCTCCAGGGGCTCCAGGAGCATCTCGAACCAGGGCACCGCCTTCCCCCGGTTGTAGAGAACGTCGCAGCCCAGGGCGATCCGGGCGGCCTGGTCCAGATCCTGGGAGCTGAAGGTGGGCGAGGCCAGCACCCGGTAGGGGTTGTGCGCCTCATGCGCCAACTTGAGACCGGCCGCCGTCTCGGCCAGACGGGTGCCCGGCAGCACCGATAGCCGGAAGATGTCGAGGTGGTTGGGCACAAGGTTCATGGCGAAATCAACACTCTCGCGGAAGCCATCCAGACTGTCCCCCGGCAGCCCGTAGATCAGGTCGAAGCCGTAGGGCACGCCCGCCTGGTGGAGCAGGAGGATCTTGGCCTCGAAGTCCTCTGCGTCGAACGACCGGCTGATGTTCCGGAGCACCTCGTCGTGGGCGCTCTGCAGGCCGATTTGGAGCGTGCAGCGGGTGGCAGCGAAGAGCTCAGCCATCTCCCGGTCGAGGAACTCGCTGCGGACCTCGAAGAAGAAGTGGATGCTGGGAGCCTTGGCCGCGATGAGGCGCAGGACCTGCTTGGCCTGCACCTTGTGGTAGTTGAAGGTGGGATCCAGGACGAAGACCTCACCGATCCCCCGGGCTTCGAACAACTCCAGCTCCGCCTCCACCCTTGCCAGGGGGATCCGGCGGGTGCCCGCCGTGCCCCGGGCCTCGTAGCAGAAATCACAGGTGAAGGGGCAGCCCCGGGAGAGTTCCCACAGCGCGCCGCCGTAGTCCTCGGGGCGCAGGGTGCCGTCCAGGTAGGGGGAGGGCAGGTCGGCCAGATTCTTCACCGGGGCAGGCTTCGCCCAGGCTGCGATGGACCAGGGCGTCGCGCCCTGGAGAAGGCGGTCCATGGCTTCGACGATCAACTCCTCGCCTTCTCCCGGCAGCACGAAATCCATGGCGGGGTCGGAAAGGACGCCCTCGGTGTCCGCCGTGGCCTCTGCGCCGCCCGCAAAGATAACGATTCCCGGTTTCGCCCTCTTCAGGAGAGCGGCGATCTCTAGCGTTTGGCTGCGGTTCCAGACATACATGGAGAAACCCACCAGTTCCGGATCCGAGGCCAGGATCCGTGCGGCGCAGTCTGCGGCCCCTTCCGCCACGAAGGCGTCCACCACCCGAGTCTGGATGGCCTCCCCGAAGGCGCCCCTGAGCACCGACGCCAACATGGCCGGGCCCAGGGGCACGGCCCGGGGCCCTGGTTCGACGTGGATGGACACCAGCACCAGCTTCATGATTCCGCCTTCTCGTAGCGTAAGGCAGATCCGCACGTTGAGTGGAGCTACCAACATCGCGGTGCGATTTTGCTAGAGGTCCAGAACAGCTGTCAGAGCTGCGGCCAAGGCCTTCATCTGGGCCGAAGTCGCCCTGCCGAGGCGCTTCGTGAGTCGGGACTTGTCCACTGTGAAGACCTGGGTCGCGTTGGCCCAGGAATCCACCGGCAAGCCGTTTCCCTTCCCCTTCGGGATCGGAAGGTAGAACGCATAGGGCCGCCCCTGGGTGGTGAGGGGTACCAACATGGTCGTGCGGGCGCCCTCCGCATGATTGCCCAGATCCGATTGGATGATCAGCCCCGGCCGGAAGCCTCCTTGTTCTGAGCCCCGGCGGGGGTTCCAGTCCAGTAGCCAGATCTCGCCCCGACTGCACCGAGGGAGCGCCTCGCTTGTGCGACTCACTTAGAGCTCATAACAGAACCCCACGTGGCCGCGCGAGGGGGGCCGGGCGAGCGAGGCGAGGAGGGCGAGTGGCAGCGTAGCGGGTACTACGCGAAACGAGCCTGACGAAACATCGCGACGCCCGCCACCCCTCGCCCGGAGGGATGAAGCTAGGCAGGCGCCCCGCAGCGTCAGGCCCCTTGAACGATGTCCCGCATCGCCCTGCGGGCCCTTCCTTACAGTGCATCCTGCCTGGCTTCATCGCGGCCTCGTCGGGTTTTGTTATGAGCTCTTCGCCTTCCGGGCCCGGTAGCCCCGCTGCTGGGGCTCCGCCGCCACCTCGGCTTGGGCCTCGAAGGCGTAGGCCACCGACTGGGCCTCATTATCCTTTCCATAGGCCGCCCAGTCAGCGGCCAGCCTCCGCCGGGCTGCGGTGGCCTGCTCGCGCCGCAGCAGTTCAGCCAGCCAGCCGTTCACACTCATGGCATGGGCCTCCGCCACCTCGCGCAGGAAGCGGCCCAGGTCGTCGTCGAGTCGGAGGGTGGTGATGAACATGGTGCCTCACTTTGAAATCATTTTATGATTTCAAAGTATGAAATCAAGAGGAGATGAGGGTGGAAGCAGGCAATATCGTTGATCGACTATTATTTATTGTTTATCAATATTTTTGTGTTGATTTTCAACATCAACAAACTAAACTTCAACTCAAGGAGAGTCACCATGGATCGCATGCAGCGCCTCAGCCGTTCACTTCGGAGATTTGCCTCGTTTGTGTTCTTTCTTCTCGTCGTATGCCTAGTCTTCTCGCCGGGCCTTCTTCTTGCCGAGGATATCGTCTTGAAGATCGCCAATGATGTTCTGCGCCAGTTCTTCGAAGTGGAGGGCTTTCGGTTCAGTTCAGCCCACGGAGGCTGGCTGCTCAAGGCCTTCGTGTTCATTCCTTTGATTACTTCGGGAGGAACCGCGATTCTCTCTCTCGGCGCCTTGATCCGTCTGTTGCATCAGTTCGAAGCAGGAGCAGCCTTCTCGATGGAGAGCGTTCGGCTGGTGCGCTTCCTGGGTTGGATCCAGGTGGTGATGGCGCCGGCGATGCTCCTCGTCCTCTGGGGCATGGCAGGTCTCGTAAAGGTCCTCACGGCCAAGGTGGTCCACCCGTGGGCCAATCAGACTGGGTCCGTCATTGACAGTCTCTTCTTCGGTGGCGTGGTCCTGCTGGTCGCGCACGTAATGGAAGAAGGCTGTCGTTTGAAGTCCGAGCAAGAACTGGTCATCTGAAAAGACATCCCATGCCCATCATCGTGACCCTCGACGTGGTACTCGCCCAGCGCAAGATGAAGCAGGGGGACTTGGCCGAGCGTGTCGATCTGACCCTGGCCAACCTCTCCATCCTGAAAACCGGCAAGGCCCGAGCCATCCGTTTTTCCACCCTGGAAGCCCTCTGCCGCGAGCTGGACTGCCAACCCGGTGACCTGCTCCGCTATGAACCCGATTCGACCCCATGAGCGGAACGGCTGACCTGAACGAAGCGGGCCGTCACCAAGGTTGTGCAACACTGGGATCAACCTCGAGGGATGTAGAACACTGACGATCTGTAGCACCTCCGTTGGGTGTCGCTGGACGATTTACGCTGGAGGGTGCACCTGCCCATCAGATACAAGAGCGGTTCCATTTCCTGTCGAATCAGTCGTCCTGGCCCGGTCATCGGGCAGATCCATCCTTGGAGCCTCCATGTCCCTTCGATTGCTTGCCCTGCTGCTCGTCGGGGGCCTCTTACAGGCTGATTCCCTCGGCGACCTCAAGGTCGCCCTCTCCCACATGAATGGCCAGGAACCGATCAAAGCAAGTGTGGACTACCAGTTCTGGAGCAAGCAGGGAGATGAGAAGAAACCCGTCATCACCGAAGGCAAGGCCAACTCGTTGGTGGAGGATGGTCCCCAGGGCTTGAGAATGTCCTGGAGCCGTGCCCTGATCCAGACTGCCGTGCAGGAAGCCAAGGCCCAGGCCAAGGATCCTGAGCAGAAAGGGGCCACCCGGCGAGCCATTGAAGGCCTGAAGGCCGTGGCGGTCAACGACTACCTAAGTGGCGCGGAGGAACTGCTTCGGACCCTGGACCAGGGGGAACTGATAGAAGAGAAGAACGAAGCATGGCAAGGAAAGCCAGCGAAGCTGCTTCGTTTCAAGCTCATGCCCAAACTGTCCAAGCAGGACCAGAAATATGTCAAAGAGCTCGAAGCCACGGCCAAGGTGTGGATCGGTGCCGATGGCCTGCCCCTGGCAGCCGAGACCCAGACCCACATGAAGGGACGTGCGCTGCTCGTCATCAGTTTTGAGCAACAAGCACAGGAAACCTTCCAATTCGCCCGATCAGGCAACCGGCTGGTGGTCATCCACTACACGCAGGAAAGCCGCGGTTCCGGGGGAGGCGAACGCGGCCAGACCAAGACGGTCGTGAGCCTGAAACTGGGCTAGGCGAGTTTTCTTAGGAACCTGTCCTGGTCCCGGCCAAAATGGGGACATGGACGCCCAAGAATTCCGCCGCCTCGGATATCAGCTCGTGGACTGGATCGCGGACTACCGCGAAGGCCTCGAGCGCCTGCCTGTCATGAGTCGAGTCCAGCCTGGGGAGATCCGGGCCGCCTTCCCGGACCACCCGCCCTTGCACGGCGGGCGCATGGCCCAGGCCTTGGCGGCCATGGACCGGGACATCCTCCCCGGCATCACCCATTGGAACCATCCATCCTTTTTCGCCTACTTTCCCAGTAACACCAGTTACGGCTCAATCCTCGGCGACCTTGCCGCCTCGGGCATCGGTGCCCAGGGGATGAGCTGGCAGACCAGCCCCGCAGCGACGGAAGTGGAGGAAGTGGTCATGGACTGGCTCCGCCAGATGGTGGGGCTCAGCCCTGCCTTCACGGGCGTCATCCACGACACCGCCAGCACTGCCACCTTCACCGCTTTGCTTTGCGCCCGGGAGAAGGTCTCGGGCAATGCCCAGAACGACGAGGGCCTCCAGAGTGGCGAGGCACCGCTGGTGGTCTACGCCTCGGACCAGGGCCACAGCTCCATCGAGAAGGCCACCCTGCTGGCGGGCTTCGGCCGCAGCTTCCTGCGTCTGATCCCCACGGATGAGAACCATGCGATCCGCCTCGACCTGCTGCAGGCGGCCATCGAAAAGGATCTGGAGATCGGCCTGCGGCCCTGTGCCCTGGTGGCGGCGGTGGGCACCACAGGCACCACGGCCCTGGATCCCGTGGCAGCCATGGCCGACCTGGCGGAGCAGCACGGAATGTGGCTGCACGTGGACGCCGCCCTGGCGGGCACGGCCATGGTGCTGCCCGAATGCCGCTGGATGTGGGAGGGCGTGGAGCGGGCCGACAGCCTGGTCTTCAACCCCCACAAATGGATGGGCGTGGGCTTCGACTTCAGCGCCTACTACGTGCGGGATCCCCAGCACTTGATCCGCGTGATGAGCACCAACCCCAGCTACCTGCGCACGGCCCAGGACGGCCAGGTGAGCAACTTCCGCGACTGGCACATCCAGTTGGGCCGGCGCTTCCGGGCCCTGAAGCTGTGGTTCTACCTCATGGACGTGGGCGTGGAAGGGCTGCAGGCCCGTCTGCGCCGCGACCTCGACCACGCCCAGTGGCTCAAGGCCCAGGTGGACGCCGCGCCGGACTGGGAGCGCCTGGCCCCCGTGCCCCTGCAGACCGTCTGCATCCGGCACCTCAAGCCCGGATTGGACGAGGCCGCCCTAGCCGCCCACAATTTGGAGATCGCCCACCAGGTGAACGAGGGCGGCAAGGCTTACCTCACGCCCTCTATCCTCAAGGGCCAGCAAATGCTCCGCGTGAGCATCGGTGCCGAGGCCACCGAACGCCGACATGTCGAGGCGCTGTGGCATCTGTTGAAGGAGGTCGCTAACCAGTGACAGGAACAGCGCGTCATCAGGAAGCGGCCCACCGAGCCGCTTCCTGATGTGGATGGCTAGCGCTTCAGCAGGGCCTTGATCTCGGCGAGTTCGGCCTTCAGGGTGGCAAGTTCGGTGTGCAGCCCATCGTTCTCGGCCTTCAGTTCCTGCACTGCCTTCACGGTGTAGGGAATGACCTGGTTGTAGCTCACAGTCCAGATCCCCTTGCTCTCATCCGCCGGGCGATGGGCTGCCATGGGCAGCACCTCATAGAGTTCCTGGGCAATGAAGCCCGCCTCGCCCATACCTTCGCTCTCCAGCACCAGCACACCATCCTGGAAACGGTTCCGATGCTTGAAATAGGTCATGGGCCGCAGCGCCATCAGCGTGGCCAGTCCGTTGGCAATGGGCTGTTGATTCGACTTGATTCGGCCATCTGAAGGGGCGGTGATAAAACCAGCGGCTGTGATATTGCCAGTGGCCGTGATGTCACCTGCGGTAGTGATGGTCCCCGTGGAGATGGAACCCAAGCTGGTGATGTCGCTGTTTGCGCCTGCAGCGGCAGCCCCAATCGCAGTCCTTACACCTGCCAAGGACGTTGCCCCTGTACCGCCTTGGTCGACCGACAGTGCAGTGGTCAACCCCGTCAGGTTGGTGATGTCGCTGTTTGCGCCTGCAGCGGCAGCCCCAATTGCAGTCCGTACACCTGCCAGGGAGGTTGCCCCCGTGCCGCCATTTCCGATGGCGACGATTCCGGTGACGTTGGCGGCTGTTCCCGCAGTGTTCTGGTTCAGAGTCGGCACATCCCCGGCTGATATCGCAGCCAGCACGACGTTGGTCCCATTGCCTCGGAGGAATTGGCCGGATGTTACTCCCCCTGCCAGCGCATTCATCGCGCCCTGCTGAGTCGTCACCCCCGTGCCGCCGTTGGCGACTAGGACAGTGCCAAGGGTGATATTCGGTGTGGCGCCCCCGCTGCTTGCAAGCGGGCTAGTGGCTGTCACGGCAGTGACCCCACCGGCGGCGACGGCGGTGCTGGTCCAGGTGCTACCGTTGGACGTGAGCACGTTACCCGAAGGCCCCGGTGCCACCAAGCCCGTGCCGCCGTTGGCGACGGTCAGTGCAGCGCCGGACCAGTTGGCGTTGTTGATGGAGCTAAGTGTTGCCAGAGTCCCCAGGCCAGTGATGCGCGCCACCGGCACGGTCCCTGCGGCGATGGTTCCCAGGGTGGTGATGTTCGCGGAACCCGCCCAGGTCGACAGAGCCGTGTTCTCAACATTGTTGAGCCCCAGACCTGCCCGGGCGTTGACTGGGGAGTTCGCGCCTGTACCGCCGTTTGCCACGGCCAGGGTGCCACCCAGCGTTAGGGTGCCAATGGTGGTGATGGGGCCACCGGTGAGGGTGAGTCCAGTCGTGCCCCCCGAACCGGACACACTGGACACACCACTGCCGGCTGCGCTGCTTACCCAGGTCCCTCCAGCGGACGTAAGCACATTCCCTGCTGTCCCGGGTGCCACGACCTGGAGGGCACCTGCGCCATTACCCAGCAACACGTTATTGGCCGTGAGGCTTGTGGAACCTGTTCCACCATTGGCCACGGCCAGGGTACCCGCGACTTCGGTGCCCAGGTTGACGGCCGCACCATTGCTGGCGGCGGTCAGCCGGCCCTGCTGATCCACCGTGAGGTTGGCGCGAGTATACGCACCCGGGGTCACGGCCGTATTGGCCAGGGAGATGGTGCCGCTGGTGGTGATCGGGCCGCCGATCAGGCCCGTGCCCGTGCCCACGCTGGTGACGGCGGCGGTACCGGTGTTCAGGCCAAACAGGGACCAGATGCCACCATCGAACTGGTAGAGGCCACCGGCCCCATCGGTCTGGTACACCATCAGGCCGACGCTAGGGGTGACGATGGCCGCCCGCTGCGCGGCGGTCATGCGCGGGGGCAGGAAGCCCTTGGTGGTGCTGGTGATGTCCATGAGGGCTGAGGCGTTGGGCGTGGTGGTGCCAAGTCCGAACGAACCCGTGGTGAACACCACGTTGCCGCCGTTCAGGGTCATTGGACTGGCACCGACGGGCCCTGCTGCACCCGCCGGGCCCTGCAGACCCGTGGCGCCCGGCAGCCCGGTAAGCCCCGTAAGCCCCTGCGGGCCTATGGCTCCAGCAGGTCCCGTCGGCCCAGGAGGTCCCTGGGGGCCAACCGTGCCAGCGACCGCGCCCGGTACGATCTTGGTCCCGTTGAAGACCAGACCCTGGCCTGTCGTGGGGGCGGTGGTGGTGAGGTCCAGTGGGATGCCTTGCAGCTTCGTGACCAGGATCTGGTGCTGGGTGCCGGTGAGATCCCCGGAGAAGGCCCCCACCAGTTCCCAGGCGCTGCGGGACTGCAAGGCCGCCACCAGATCCACATCGGGGACCAGGGCCACGCCGCCGATGGTCATGTGGAGCTTTAATCCCGTCCGGCCCAGCAGGCTGGCTGGAATGGGGGGCATCCCCGAGGATCCCAGCACCACCGAGTAGAGGCCGTTGGTCACCGTCACGATCTGGGCCCCCGAGTTCCACAGCTCCGTGCCCGTGGCGTCCCTCAGGGCGAACACGAAGGATCTCGTGCCAGTGGCCGGGGTGGCACCTTCGACCAACCGACCCTGGTAGGTCAGCATCGGGAAAGGTGCCGGGTCAGCGGCCTGGGCCTGCGCCATGGAGGTGCTGGCGAGGGCGCCCAGACCGATGAACAGCGCCATCGTTGGGGTGAGGAGGGGCTTTCGCATGGGGTGCTCCGGGGAGGAAGGGAGAATCAGGGAAGGGCCGGAAGGGCGGGCATGGTCGCTACTGGCCCGAGGGCTTGAAACCGTGCCGGACCTGGACCGTGCCGCTGACATCGGCCGCCTGGACGGCGGGAACCGGCTCACCGACCACGGTGGCGTTCTGGATCTGCCCATTGGCGGAACCCTGCTGACGGCCCGAGGCGGCCACCAGGTCCGGTGTGGATAGCATGAGGGGCGTCAAGGGCGGCACGGTCGCGGTGGCCATGGCGGTGTAGCGGACGTCCCCGCTCCACATGGCGATGATGCTGTACTGACCGGGGATGGCCGAGGCCGTGAACAGGCCGCTGGCATTGATGCTGCCGCCAGTCGCGGGCACCACCGACCAGAGGACCGTCCCGCCCCAGGGGAGGCTGGCCGTGAACTGCTGCGTCTGGCCCCCGGTCACGGTGGCCGTGGCGGGGCTCACCTGCAGGATTTGGTTCACGGTGCCTGGACGATCCCCGGTGGCGCGGTTGCCACCGCAGGCCAGGAGCAACAGCAGTAACACGCTGGCTGCGGCCTGAACCAAGGGGTCTTTGAAGCCGAAACGGTCGGGCTGCATGACGGGGCTCCCTAGAAGTGCCAGAGCAGGCCGATGGAGGCCGTGTTCGCGGGCTGTTTTTCCTGGCCATAGCGGCTGGTGATCAGCCGCGCTTCGACCTCCTGGTGATCGGAGATCCGGAAGGACACCACCGGGCCCACGCCCAGGTTCGCCCAGTGCGACGTGCCCGATGCGGCCACCGAGCCGCCCCGGGCGGGATTGATGCGGTTCGTACTGGCCACGGCCCAGCGGATCTCAACGACTCCCAGGCCCAAGGCCCAGTCGGACCGCTTGCCCGACAGCCGGTAGAGGTAGTCGAAACCGAAAGCCAGGCTCGACACCCGGGTGTCAATGGTCTGAGTCAGGGCGGGTAAGGAGCTGGTCTGCGACTGGCTGAGGAAATGGGTATAGTCCAGCCGGGGCCTGAGCAGGTGCTGGTCGGCGAAGATCCAAGTGCCATGAACGCCCAACAATAATCCAGGCGATCCGGCGGTCAGCCGCAGGTCCGGGCTGGTGGGAAACACCACTGCCATCTGGAGGCCGATTGTCTGGCTATGGTACTTGTCTGCGCCCTGAATACTGGTTACCGCCATAAAAGCAACCAGGGGCAGACCCAAATGCGGTTTTGCCATCGCATCCACCTATTCGAACTGAAACATTGTCTAGAGCAGCTTCGACTTTGGAATATACGGAACCTTTTAATCCGCTTCACTTATGGGTTCTATGCACATGCGATTCTTTTCTATGAAAAGATACCGATCAGGTTCTCATTGCCTGTTTTCTGCATAGAATGGCCTTCATGAAACCCGGGGTCCCCACCATTCACTTCCGCTGGCTCCTTGAAGCCAGCGCGGAGTCACAGGATGTCCTCTATGGTGATGGGGACTTGGAACAGCAGCCCCTGCGCATCGATCCGGAATTAGGGCACGGCCATTTCGACCTGTTCAACCTGGCCCTGGGCCTCTGCTTCTACAGGAGCACCCACCGCTGGCTCCCCGCTGCGGCGGGACAGCTGATCCCCTTAGGGGAGTTGGACATCGACTACGGAGGTCCGAGCTTCACGGTCCAGACCCTGCGGGGCGGGCGGATCTGCCAAAGGGAGTTCCTGCCGGAGGCGAACCTCATCGTCGAGGACGGAAGGGATTTCTTCTCCCATACCGCGCGGAGGCACTTGATTCCCCTGGTGGACGGTTCCTCTGACTCGGTGATGGCCGCCCTCAGCATGAGGATGACCACCCTGCAGGCCATCCTCGGGGAGGAGGAAGCCGCCGTGATCCTCAAGGCTTTGGGCCTTTCTCTATGCCCCTCCCTCGCGGTGCGACCCATGCCGAAACACCTCGGCGCCCTCCTACACTCAGCCATGTCCGCGCCGCTCACCGGCTCAGCCCGGCGGCTGTTCGCTCAGGCCAAGGCGCTGGAATACCTGTCCGGCCTGGCGGGGTATCTGCAACTGGACAGCCCCACTCCGGCCCATGCCCCCCAGGCAAGGCCCAAGGTGCAAGCCCTCCACGCCTTCCTCCTCGGACTGGAAGGGAAGGCGCCGAATCTCGAAACACTGGCTCATCAATTCGAGCTCCCGGCCCGGCGCCTCAACACCGAATTCTCCCGGGAATATGGAGAATCCATTCATGCTTTCATCGCGGGCCACCGCCTCGATCAGGCCCGGGTGGTGCTGCTTGAGACCGGTCTGCCCATGAAGGAACTGGCCAGCCGTCTCGGCTTCTCCCACGTGAACAACTTCATCAATGCCTTCAAGAATCGATTCGGATTCTCCCCTGGAAGCCTGCGGCGGAAGGCCTTGCAGCATGTGGATCTCCCGACCGGGGAACCATAAGGAAAACGCATCAAGGCATAAACCCGTCGAACTTGAGCCCAGTGCCCGAACTGTTAATCTAGGAAGGGAAGTTTGGCGCCCAACTATTGATGGGGCACCATTTTCGAATCGGGAGGTTCCATGTCCGGTCTGCTCTCCCCCGAAACCCCTGCCTTCGCCGTGCCTGAGGCAAACCTTGTCCCCGTGAGCGATCATCTGGGGCGGCTGATGGCGATCCCGGCCTCGCGCATGTTCCTCATCAACAAGTCGCTCAAGGTCTTCCAGGAGAAGCAGCCGGGCGTGCCTGTCTTCGATGCCAGCCAGGGTGACGGTGGCGCTTCGCTGCCGGGTGTGCCCGAGGCGCTGCTGGACCGGGCCTTCGAACTGCAGAAGCAGCACGGCACGGCCTATGACATGCCCTTCGGCACCGACGCCTACCGGAAGACCGTGGCCGACACCTACTGGAAACTGGCGCCGGACACGGGTTGGGGCCCGGCCAACGTCATCGGCACCCAGGGCGGCCGCGACGGTCTGGTGAAGGCCTACCAGGCCATGCTGGCCCTGGGCCATGGCCGCCAAGGCGATGTGGTGGTGGTCAGCCGCGTGCCCTGGATCAGCTACAACTGGGGTCCCTACGGCATCGGCGCCAACGTGATGTGGGCTCCGGGCCGCGCCGAGGAGGGCTGGGTCTATACGGAAGAGGGACTCCGCGCCTGCGTGACCGAGGCGGCGAAGCACGGCCGCAAGGTCGCGGGCCTGGTCATCACCAGCCCCGACAACCCCACGGGCCAGACCCTCACCCTGGAACGCCAGATCGCCCTGGCCCGCACGGCCCTGGAAGCGGGCGTGGCCTTCGTCCTCTTCGACTGGATGTACCACGCGGTGGGCGACGGCGAGCCCTACGACCTGAACACGCTGCTGCGGGCCTTCGAACCGGCCCTGCGCAAGCGCCTGATGGTGCTGGACGGCATCACGAAAAGCCTAGGCGGCTCCAACATCCGCAACTGCCACCTGCTGGCGGATGCCGAGATCGCGAAGACCATCGTGGCCCAGGCCTCGCACTCGGTGATGCCCTCCTTCTTCAGCCTGGCCGTGGCCATGGCCGCCTACGAGAAGGGCTTCAAGACTGCCTCTGCGCCCATTGCCGAACCCTGCCGCGCCAGCCGGGCCTGGCTGCGCGGCTTCCTGAAGGAGCAGGGCCTCACCCATATCATCGGCCAGGGCTACTACGCCTTTATCAACGTGGCAGAGGCCCTCAAGGCCAAGGGCTGGGCCGACACCGAGCCCCTGGGCCAGCACTTCGCGGAGAACCACGGCGTAGCTGTGGTGCCCGGAGCCTACTTCAGCCCCTACGGCGGCGACTGGATCCGCTTCTCCTACGCCACCCCCCCCGAACGCACCCAGGGCGCGGCGACGAGGCTGGTGGACGCACTTAAGGAACTGGAAAAATGAAAACCTTTAAGTACCAACCGCAGATGTCGCAGATGAAAAGCAAGTAACACCTATCTGCGCCATCTGCGTCATCTGCGGTTAAAAATCAATTTCCCTTCTCCTTTCAGAAGACCATCCCCAGATGCTCAACCCGGAGTACCCGTGTTCGACCTGAACGCCTTTGTCGAGAAGTTTCAGCTGGCGCGGCAGACGGCGCTGAAGACCCGTCCATCGGGCGGGCTCTGCGGGCTCGAGCTGGAATGGAACTTGGTGGATCCGCAGTTTCGTCCTCTGCTCACTGTGGGCACGGGGCCCGACCGCATGTCCTTTGTGGATCACCTGCGCACGAAGGTGCTGTCGCCCTGGACGGAGGAATACCACCAGCTCGAAGTCTTCCACTGGATGATCGAGTGGGTCACGCGGCCCTACCACACGCCCAAGGGTGCGGTGTACGAGGGGCGCCTGCTGGAGGCCGCCCTCATCAACGCCCTAGCCAAGACGGGACGGGCCTTCGGTGAGCCACTCTTCTACTGGCACGGCAACCTCCTCGTGCTTCCGAAGATCGGTCCGGACTGTGTGCCGGAATCCTGGCACCTGGCCAAGCGGCGATACCTCCAGCGCTGCGTCGAGATGTACGGCACTGAGCTGGCCACGGCCGGCACCCACTCGAATCTGAGCCTACCCGAGCCCATGCTGGCCTGGGATTTCATGCACCTGTCCGCCACGGAGCGCGGCGACACCCACCTGGACGACTACAAGAACCAGGTCTACATCACCGGCACGCGCCTCATGCGGGCCTTCGCGGCCCTCTTCATCGCCGCCAGCGCCAGCACGCCCCTGCAGGCGTCCGAAGAGGACGGGCAGCCCGTCGTGCGGCTCACGCCCTTCGAATCCGTACGCAACCTGACCTTCCCCAACCCGCCGGCCCTGGACGTCCCGGACCTCAACCGCAGCCACGCCGACTACCTGCGCCTGTCCTACGATCTGGTGCGCCGCGGCGTGCGCTTCGGCAACAACAACTGGATCCCCGTGCGCGCCCGCTCGCAGGCGGAGCCCGTGGAGCGCCTCATCCAGGTCACCAGCGACCAGCTGCACGATATCTACGCCCGGGGCCTCTTCGCCGCCGGTGAGACGCGCAACGTGGAGGACATGGCCCTGCAGATCGAGCGGCAGAACCTCTTCGCCCGCATCGACCTGCCCATGGCCCGGGTGGAGGTGTGCACTGACGATCCCGGCCACGACCTGGCCCTGGACGTGGCCAACCTCACCCTGAAGCACCTGCTGCTGCTGCGCTTCTACGGCGATCCCGACTTCGCACGGGGCTTCCGCTACGACGCCGAGGACATCAAGCGGGCCCGCCGCAACGAGGAACTGGCCGCCCGCGAAGGCCTGCGTGCCGTCATCGAACACCCCCTCACGGCCAAGCCCGTGGCCATGCGCGTCTTCCTGGACTGGACCCTCCAGCAGCTGCGCCCCCTCGCCGAAGCCCTCGGCTTCTGGGAGGACCTCCAGCCGCTACGGGACATGGTCGAAGGCGCCCCCAGCACCGCCGAGCGCATCCGTCAGCGCCTGAAGGCGAAGCTGGGCACCTCCGACATCGTGCCGTCGTCGTTGATGGTGGAACTCGCCGAGGCAAGGAAAGAGCAGGTCTGCGGCGATGTTGAAACCATCACGGCCCACCTGTCCGACCTTGGTGCGGAGGAAGGCAAGCTCCAGGATTTTGTGGAGCACACCCGGGAAGAAATTCATCTGGATCCCCAGGCACCCATCCGCTTCCGGCCCCGGCCCGAGGCCGTCGTGGATGCGGATTACGCGACCAAGACCGCCGAGGTCCTGGCCCTCTCCCAGCGACTGATACGCATCCCCAGCGTCACGGCCTGCCCCGAGGAACGGCTGCCCGAGATCCATCGCGCTGCCACCTTCATCTACGACTACCTGCGCAACCATGCCGTGCCGGTGCGCAGCTTCGACCAGGGGCCCTTCCCCGCCCTGCTGGCCCATTTTCCCGGCGGCGAGAAGGCGCCGGCCATGCTGTGCGGCCACTTCGACGTGGTGGCGCCAGAGC
The DNA here is from genome assembly GCA_025361205.1 of Holophagaceae bacterium. Lineage (GTDB taxonomy): Bacteria > Acidobacteriota > Holophagae > Holophagales > Holophagaceae > Geothrix. The sequence goes on along the minus strand of JANYAS010000119.1, from coordinate 11,227 downwards.
CCAACGACAGCCAGTTCGAACCCCACATCGAGGGCGACTACCTCTGGGGCCGGGGCGCGGCGGACATGAAGACCGTGGTTTCCACTTACCTGGTGTGGATGAAGGACACGGTTAAAAAGGGCGCGCCCTATCCCCCCGTGAACCTGCTGTTGGTGGGCAACGAGGAGAACGGCGAACGGGAGCCCATGGGCACCCCCCACATCTTGAAGCAGTTGAAGGAGGAGTGGGAGTACGAGCCATCCTTCTTTACCGCCGGTGAGCGCACGGGCGAGAAGGGCACCGAGTTGTGGGGCGAAGTCTGTACGCAGAACCGCGGCGTGCTCCGCTTCGAGCTGGTGGTCCACGGGGCCCGTGGCCACAGCGGTCTTGGGGGCGGGACTGACCTCACCGAGCGACTACTCAGCGCCCGCGACTCCCTTCGTGAGTTGTTTGCAAAACACCTCACCCTCAAGGTGGCCGACGATTGGCAGTCCCTTGCCCGCTTCGCCTATATCCAGGTGGGAACGCCCGGCATCTATAACATCACGCCCGACCGCGGTACCCTCGGCGTGGAGATCCGACCCATCCCCCAGGATGACGTATCGAAGCTTCGCGCCGACATCGAGGCCCTGGCTGCCGAGCAGCAGCTGGAATTCCTGCCCTCCGCCTGGGAGTCAGGCATCGTCTGCGATCCGGACAATCCCTACCTCAAGGCCCTGCTCAAGGGCATTGAAGCCGCGGGTGGCGACGTTCGGATCGGCCGCAAGGGCGCCGGCACCTCCGCACGGTTCGCGCCGGGAGGCCAAGGCGTCGTCTGGGGCCAGACCGGCATCGGCCCCCATGCCGCCGGCGAACGCCACTACATCCCCAGCATCGATCCCTACTACCGGGCGTTGGATGCGTTTGCAGTCGAACTGCGAAAAACGCAGACAGGATTAACAGGATGAAAAGATGGATTAACAGGATTGGCGACTGCCTGCCAACGCTAGTCTTGAATCCTGTTAATCCTTCTCAATCCTGTTCATCCTGTCCCAGTCTTCCCAACTAAATCAGTGCTCTAAGGTTTTCCTGCGTTGGGGGCCGGGGCAGGAGGCGTTGGCACCCTTGCCGGGGGCGGGGCCACGACCTTGGGCGCTCCGACATCCTTGGCTGACGGGGGCGGTAGTGGGATCATCTTCGGGAAGACGTAGGCCTGAAGCATGGCGATCACGCCGATGATGGCGGCGCCCGCCATGGAGTGCCACCAGACCTTGCGGAAGATGGGCCCCAGGGCGTGGGAGCGCTCCTTCGGATCGTCATAGCAGGCGGCGCACGCGACCATGATGGACTGGGCATCGATCATCTTGCCCATGACGCCACCGGTGGAGTTGGTGGCCACGATGAGCACCTCGTTGAGGTGCAACTGTTGGGCGGTGATCCGCTGGAGGCTGCCGAAGAGGGCATTGGACGCGGTATCCGAGCCGGTGAGGAAGACGCCCAGCCAGCCCAGGTAGGCTGCGAAGAAGGGATACATGACCCCGGCGCTGGTGAAGGCGAGCCCAAGCACCGCGTCCGTGCCGGAATAGCGGGTGAGGAAGCCCAGGCCCAGCACCTGGCCGATGACAAGGACCGGGATCTTCATGCGCTTCATGGTCCGGCCTGTGGCATCCGCCCACTGGGCGCCGTTCATGCGGAGCACCAGCCCCGACAACAGGGCGGCCACGAAGACGCCCGTTCCGGCGGCGGACAGCCAGTTGATGGTGAAGCGGGCCGCTTCGGGTTTGGCGCCCGCCAGGACCACCGGCGGCGTGCGCTGCACCAGGTTGTGGAGGGCCGGCATATCCCAGTAGGGCAGCGAGAGGGTGCCGCTGAACTTGGAACCGAGCAGGGTGGTGTCGAACTTTACGGTGGCAAACAGAGCGTTGAGGGTTTTCTTGAACTCCGGCATGCCCCACAGGGCGCAGCAGGCGATGAGGATGGCCCAGGGCAGCCAGGCGTAGAGGGTCTGGCCGATGGTGTAGGGGTACTTCCAGGCCGATTTGTCGACGGTTTCGGCCGTTTTCCCGGCCTCCCGTTCCGAGCGGAGGAGGAAACGCGTCTTGGGATGCCAGACGAAGCGAAGGAAGAGGGCCGTGCAGATGACGGAAAAGACCCCCGAGACCACGTCGGTCATGAGGTGGGTCGGAGCCCAACTCGACGCGAACCACTGCATGGTCGCAAAGGAGCCGCCCGAGACCAGCGCGGCGGGCCAGACCTCGAAGACTTCCTTCCAGGTCCCGCCCTCCATCTTCACGAAGGCGGCAATCAGCCAGAAAGGCACCATGACGGAAACGAAGGGGAGCTGGCGACCAGCCATGGTGGAGAGGGTCAGCTGGTCGAGGCCGCTCACGGCCGCCAGGGTGACGATGGGCGTGCCGATGGCGCCCCAGGCCACGGGGGCGGTGTTGGCCAGCAAGTTGAGAACAGCGGACTGGAAGGGCTTGAAACCCAGGCCCACCATGACGGCACCGGCGATGGCCACGGGGGTCCCGAAGCCCGACGTGCCCTCGATGATGGCGCCGAAGGAGAAGGCGATCAGCAGCACCTGCAAACGGCGGTCGAAGGAGATGTGGATGATCGACTCCTTGACGATCTCGAACTGGCCGGTGATGACGGTCATGGTGTAGAGGAACATCGCACCCAGAACAATCCAGATGATCCCAAGGAACCCCGACAAGGTGCCGTAGCCGAAGGCCGAGACCGCCGAAGTCACGGGCATCTTGAAGACCAGGCAGCTCACCAGGAAGGCGGCGATGACCCCGTAGAACGCCGCATAGGGCGCGGAAATGCCCAGGTGCTTCACCCCATCCTTGTCCCGGTGGGGATGCAGGGCGATGAAGTAGAGCAGCACCGCGATGGGCACTGCGGCCACCAGGGTGGACCAGAAAGCGTTCCCGAAGGGATTGTAGTTCTGGAAGAACATGTTGCCTCCCAAGGAGTCCTGCAACGCGGCACCAGCCCGATCCCGCGCGCAGAGGCACGAGACCGAAGGCGCTCCGGCGATAGGACGCCGGGTTGCCTGCCGCCAGAGGTTCGGAAAAAGAGCTGGGTGTGAATTTGGTCTGGATTTTGTTCTGGGACCACGGGGAAGTCAATGGGCGATCTGGAGATCTTTTTCGAAATCAATGCAGGCGAACGAAACCCAAAGGGGTCTCCTCTTTCACCGGTTTCCGCAGAGAATGGGGGATCCAGCCTGCCAGGCGCCCGATACGGAGGCCCACCATGACTACGCCCCTCGAATTTCGCTCAGGGATTCTCACGGACTACCCCGAGGTCTACACGCCGGAAGTCCTTCGCGCCCTGGAGGTCCTGGCCCCCCTCAACCAACGCCGCCGCGAGCTGATGGCCGCGCGGACCGCCCGCCGGAAGCACCGGTTTGAAAAGGGCGAACGGATCGGTTTCCTCGATCCCGCTGCCCTGATCCCGGGGACCAGCATCACCGTCGCCGACGCCCGGGCCGGGAACTTTGACGGCGCCGTGATCCCGCCGGACCTCACTCGCCAGTGGATTCAGGGCACCGGGCCAGCCACCAAGCCGCGTTCCGACCTTCGCTCAGGCATCCGCAATGTGGCCTATGCGTTGCTGTCCGGCGCCGACGGGTGGATGTTTGACGGTGAGGACGCCCTGGGCCAGGTGGACACCATGTCCCTGGACAACCACCGCAACCTCAAGCTGGCCCTCGCCCAGGACCCGATCTTCCTGGAGGTGGCCGAGGAGGTCGCCGCGGAGATGAACACTTGGGCCCAGGGCTTCTTCGGGCGCCCGATCATCACCGACTGGCGCGCCCAGCTGGACTTCACCACCGTGCTCTATCGGGCCCGGGGCCTCCACCTGGATGACCGCCACATCCGCCTCCAGGACGGGGGCTTCTCCGCTTCCATCGCCGACCTGGTGCTCTTCGCGGTGAACAACCACGCCAAGCTGCGGGCGGCGGGACACAGCATCGTCTATTACCTGCCCAAGATTCAGACTGCGGAGGAGGCCGCCCTCTGGAACGCCATGCTCCTGGCGCTGGAAGCCCACCTGGGTCTCCCGGTCGGCACCATCAAGGTCTACGTGCTCGTGGAGCAGCTCGAGCAGTGCTTCCAGCTCATGGAAATCCGGGCCGCCCTCTCGCCCCACTTCGTGGGGTTCAACACGGGGCGCTGGGACTACATCAACAGCGTGTCGGACGCCATGGCCTGGGACCGGACCTTCGTGAACCCCAACATCGACATCATCGTCATGACTTATGCCTATATGCGGAATTACGAGGATCGGGTGCGCCGCGCCATGAACACCCCCGATCGCAACGGCCGCTGCGCCCTGTGGCAGGGCGGGATGGAGCCCAACATCCCCGTGGGTTCCGAAGCCGGCGTCGCCGCGAGCATGAAGCGGGCGGTGGCGGGCGCCGAGCGCGAGCAGCGGGAGGGCGCCTCCGGAAAGTGGGTGGCCCACTGGAAGATGGTCCACATCGTCCGTCCCATCTGGGAGCAAGTGGGCCAGGCCAACCAGCTGGGCAGGGCCTTCCCGGCGCTGACCTATGGCCCCGAGGACGCGGCGGGCCTGACCCTCCTGGAGCCGGCCCCCCGCACCATCCACGGTGCCCGCGACCTGCTCTCGGTCGGCCTGCAGTACGGCAACGCCTTCCTCCGGGGCTTCCAGGCGGCCGCCCTGAAGCCCGCCGATCATTTCGGCAACGATGATGTTCTCTACCTCATGGAGGACATGGCCACCGGGGAGATCCGGCTGTCCATCCTCTGGGAGTGGATCCACAAGGGCGCCACCCTCACCGAGGCGGATCCGGCGACGGGCTGCGCCGCCGGGGACCCCTTCACCTCCGCCCTTTTCGCGCGCCTGCTGGAGGAGGAATACGCCAAGCTCCGCAAAGCCAGCAACCGCGACGTCCACGACGATTCCAAGGACACCACCCTCCCCATCGCCAAGGCCATCGTCCAGACCTACGTTCAAAGTGACGTGAAGGCTCCCTGGTACATCGACCTGTTGAACCTCAACCTCGGACTTGATGATCTCGAAATTGCGGAGGGGCGGATGGCGCGCTTCCTGGAGGCGTTCCGGAAGGACGGGTCACGGATCACGGAGAATGTGGATTTTTGAGGAAAAGCTGGGACAGGATTAACAGGATGAAAGGCTTGATTAACAGGATTCAAACTGTGAGACAGCTCGTCCACGGCCGTCAGGAATCAAATGAGGCCCGCCCCACGCATGGACATGCCCACCTTCAGCAGACGGCACACCCGGGCGGTGGCGGCTTCAACCAGAAGGGCACCTTGACTCATGGCGGCCTCCAGGGTCATGGGCTGGGGCACGGTGGTGGCGAGGGCGTCGATGCCGCAGGCGAGCACCTCGTCGGCCCCTTCGCCCAGGCCGCCCGATAGGCAGACCACGGGCACACCGTGCCGCTGGGCCACCGCAGCGACACCCACGGGGGCCTTGCCCATGGCGGTCTGAAAGTCCGTGCGGCCCTCACCTGTAATGACCAGATCGGCGCCCTGGACCAGGGCCTCGAAGCCGGTGGTTTCGAGCACGATGGATACCCCGGGACGGAGGCTGGCGGGCGTGAAGAACAGCAGCCCGGCCCCCAGGCCGCCCGCCGCGCCCGCACCTGGTTTGAGCGCGATATCTCGACCCGTGGCGGCGGCGGCCACGTGGGCGAAGACGCCCAAGGCAGCGTCCAGTTCCTGCACCATCTCCGGTGTGGCGCCCTTCTGCGGACCATAGACCGCGGAGGCGCCCCGGGGGCCGCAAAGGGGGTTGTCCACGTCGCAGGCCACGAGAATACTGGCCTCGGTCAGGCGCGGGTCCAAGCCCGATAGATCGATGCGGACGAGGCGGGCCAGGGCCGCGCCCCCTTCGGGCAGGTCCTGGCCCTCGGCATCCAGGAAGCGCGCGCCCAGAGCCCGAGCCATGCCAGTGCCCCCGTCGTTGGTGGCGCTGCCGCCGATGCCGATGACCAGCTTACGAAACCCGGCGTCGAGGGCCGCCTTCATCAGCTCACCCGTGCCGAAGGTGCTGGTCAGGCGGGGATCGCGCCGCTCCTTCGGCACCAGGGGCAGGCCCGAGGCCGAGGCCATCTCCAGGAAGGCGGTGGCACCGTCGCCGGAGGTCCCCCAGTGGGCCTGCACCGGCTCGCCCAGTGGCCCACGCACCTCCGCGTGCAGCAACCGCCCGCCCGTGGCCGCCACCAGGGCCTCGACGGTGCCCTCGCCGCCATCGGCGATGGGCACCTTGATTACCTGGGCCCCAGGGAAAACGGCATGGATGCCGCGCTCCATGGCCTCGGCGACACCAAGGGCCGACACGCTGCCTTTGTACGAATCGGGAGCCACGATGATGCGCATTCGGCTCACCTCACATGCACAGGAAATGGATTCGACAACAGATCACCGCAGAAAACGAAAGGGGCCCCAAAGAACACAGAGAACGCAGAGGAAAACGCGAGGCAGCCCTCCTGGGGCATCTGCCTTTGTGTTCTTTGTGCCCTTTGTGGCTCATATTTTCAGTCTTTGGGGTGGGTTTCCCGATCAGGGGACCAGTCCCGGGAACAGGAACGCGAACCCGAACGCCATGAGACCGAGCAGAAGCACGTAGGGGATCGTGTACTTGATCGTCTGCCGCATGATGAGGCCCTCCTTGCCCGCCAGACCCACGGCCGTGGCTGCGATGACGATGCTCTGAGGCGAGATCATCTTGCCCGCGGAAGCGCCCGCGCTACCGGCCGAAGCCATGAGGATGTCGGACAGACCCATGCCCTGCGCCGTGAGCTTCTGCAGGTTGCCGAACAACGCATTGGCCGAGGTATTGCTGCCCGTGAGGAACACGCCGATGGTGCCGAAGAGCGGACTCAGGAACGGGAAGATGTGCTTGCTCACCATCGCCACGATGCCGTTGGCCAGGGTGGCCACCATGGAGATCTGCTTGAAGGCCAGGTCGCCCACCACCGCCAGTTTGGTCTTGGGATCGAGGATGGGCAGGGTCAGGTTCATCACCTCGGCGATGGAGAGAATGCAGGCCACCGCAATGAAAGAGGGGATCATCTGCTTGAAGGTCTTGCCGAACTGCTCGCCCATCACCGAATACTTGATGCCCATGAAGGGGAAGGCGATGATCCCGGCGATGAGCATGATGGTGCCGGGGCTCTGCAGCCAGGTGAAGGAGTAGAGCTTGCCGGGATTGTAGATCTGGAACTTGACGAGCACCCAGTGCCAGCTCGCGGCGCTGCCGTTGAAGAGGGGCTTGGTCTTGGGCAGGTTCACGGCGATGACCAGCACGGCCAGGAGCAGGTAGGGCAACCAGGAGAGGAACAGCTCCTTGAAGCGGAAGGCCTTGGGTGTGGTATCGGCCGGGGCATCGCCCTCGAAGAGCCAGGGCTGGGGGTGCTTCTGGAACTTCAGGTAGGTGGCGGTGGCTACCAGGCAGGCGAGACCCGCCAGCACCGAGGTGAGATCGGCGCCGATGAAGTTCGAGACGAGGAACTCGGTGATGGAGAAGCTCAAGCCGGCCACCAGGATGGTGCCGATGGCGCCCTTCAGGCCCTTGAATTTGGACATGGCGTAGACCGTGGCGAAGGCCATGATCAGCGCCAAGGGCGCCATGAAGCGGCCCGTCATCTGGGAGAGCTTCATCACGTCCAGGCCGGTGGTCTTGGCCAGGGTCACGGTGGGGATGGCCAGGGAGCCGAAGGGCACTGGGCCCGTGTTGGCCACGAGGCACACCAGCGCCGCCATCATCGGGTTGTAGCCGAGGCCGATGAGGATGCTTGCTGGAATGGCCACCGGCGCGCCGAAGCCGCAGATGCCTTCGAGGAAGGCGCCGAAACCGAAGGCGATGAGCAGGGCCTGGGCGCGACGGTCGATGGTCAGGTTCGCCATGGCGCCCTGCATTTTGTCCATCCAGCCCGTGACCTTCAGCACGTTGTAGACCACCAACGCGCCGAAAGGAATGTACATGATGGGGAAGAGGCCCGTGATGCCGCCCTGGAGGGCCGCTAGCAGGGTCACCTTTACCGGGAAGTGGAAGACGAGGATGGCGGTGAGCACGGTCACCAGCCACGCGATGGGCGCCACCTTCGCGGCGGGTTTCATCATCAGCGGAATGCCGATGAGCAAAACGATAAGTGGCAGCGTGGCCGCAAGGGCACCCAGCAACATTGTCTACCTCCGGATCAGTTGCCAAGAACAGTAGCCGAGGATGGTCTGACCACCAAACCCAAAAAGCATCAAGGAACGAGGTCTGATACTCATAAAGAGTTCTCCCTTAGTCCTGCCGTGCGTCGCCAGGATTTTTCCGTTAGGTCCAGCCGACCCCATTTGGTCCAGATAAAGCCTTCCCCCTGGAAAGTCCGATTCGAAAGCCCATGCGAAGATGCTGGGATGGATGCACCCCTCTCTGTTAAACGCCTGCTGGAGCAGGTCAAGGCCCGCCTGGAACCACCCTTCTCCGCGGTCTGTGTGGTGGGCGAGGTGTCCAACTTCCGCAGTTCGGGGAAGCATTGGTACTTCACGTTGAAGGAGGAAGGTGCGGCCCTTTCCTGTGCCGTCTGGGTCAGCCAGCAGCGGTTCCTGCAACACCGTCCCGCGGACGGCCAGCGTGTGGTGCTGAAGGGCAGCCTGAACCTCTATGTCGCGGGCGGCACCCTCACCCTGGCGGTGACCCATTGCGAACTTGCCGGGGCGGGGGATCTCCAGGCCCGCCTGCGGCAACTGGAAGCCGAATTGCGCGCCCAGGGCCTCTTCGACCAGCCCAAGCGGCCCCTGCCCCGGTTCCCCCGGAAACTGGGCGTCGTGGTGGCCCTCGGCGGCGCGGCCCTGCACGATGTGCTCGAAGTGACCGGCCGGCGGGCGCCGGGCATCGACCTGCTCATCATGGCCGCGGCCGCCCAGGGCGACCGCTGCGTGCCGGAAACCCTGCTGGCCATCCAGGAGCTCCAGGACCCCCACTGGGGCTGCGAGGCCCTGCTGCTGGTGCGCGGCGGGGGCAGCCTGGAGGATCTGTGGGCGTTCAACGACCCCGCCCTGGTGCAGGCCGTGGCGGAGTGCCGCATTCCCGTCATCACGGGGGTGGGCCATGAGATCGACACGACCCTGGTGGACTTCGCCGCCGATCGCCGGGCCGCCACGCCCAGCCAGGCCGCAGAACTGGCCACCCCGGACCGCGAGGCCCTGGGCGCGGACCTGCGCCGGCGCGGGGAGGCCCTCACCGCCAAGGTCCTCTGGCGGCTGCGGGGCGTGGAGACCACCCTCAACCTCCTGGTGGACCAGGGCCTGCAGCGGACCGATCCCCTACGGGCCACCTCAGCCCGGTTCGCGGGCCTGGGCCAGCGTCTGGCCCTGGCCCACCCCAGCCGGACTCTGGACGGCGCGGCGATGCGAATGGCCCTCCTCCGGCAAAGGCTGCGCCATACCGGGACCCTCGCCGCCGGAGAGGAGGATCTGCCACGGGTTCGCGAGGCCCAGCGGCGTCTGGCCCCCGCGACGGCCCGTGCCCTCCAGAAGCTGGACCAGCGGCTCGCGGTGCTGTCGGAACGGCTCCAGGGCCTGGACCCCACCGGCCCCTTGCAGCGGGGGTTTGTGCTGGCCCTCGGGCCGGACGGCCGGCCCGTCACCCGGGCCAAGGCCCTGCCCGCTGGATCCGGCCTTCGTCTGCGCTGGAAGGACGGCGAGCGGAAGGCCACTCTGGATTAAGCCAGCCTGATCAAACTCAGGTACCGAAAGCCCTCGACCGATAGGATCCTAGGCAGGGATATGTTCCAAACCAGTTTTATACCATTACGGATGAGACGAATCCTGGCGACCAGCGCCCTGCTGGCAGCAGGGCTGGTCTCCCTTGATGCAGCCCCAGGGCGGGTCGTGAATGTCGCCGTCTTCCCCCATGCCCCGGCCATCGCCATGGGCGAGGAGGGCAAACCCGTGGGTTTCTATGTGGAGATGCTCCAGCAAGTGGCCTCCAAAGAAAACTGGGACCTGCGCTTCGTGCCCGGCACCTGGCAGGAAGGCCTGGACCGCGTCCGCACGGGAGAGGTGGATCTCATCACTGGGGTGGGATTTACCCCTGAACGGGCCACCTACCTGGATTTCGGCAAGGAATCCTCATTCACAGTCTGGAGCATTCTCTACGCGAACCCCAAGGCTGGCCTCCGTACCGTGCTGGATGTCCAGAATCGCCGCATCGGCCTGATGCGCCGTGATGTCAATGGCGAGCACTTTCGCGACCTCTGCGCCCAGTTCAACTTAGCTGTCACCTACTTGGAGTTCGACACCTCCGAGGACGTGATGCGGGCCGTGGAATCCGGGCAGGTCGACGGAGGGGTCGCCAACAACCTTTTCAGCTATTCCCAGGAAGCAAAATTCCGTGTGGAGCGCACACCGGTGGTCTTCAGCCCTTTCGCCATCTTCTTCGCCGTGGGGAAGGGCCGGGACGGTGAGTTGTTGCGATCCCTGGACAGCTACCTCTTGGAGGGCAAGCGGAATCCCAGTTCGGGTTACAGCCGAGCCATCCAACGTTCGCTGGCCCCGCCGTTGAAGACGGCCATCCCTCCTTGGCTCATCAACGCGGGCTTGGGCACGCTGGCGGCGCTGGTCCTGGTCATTCTGGTAGCTCTGGCCTTCCGGCGCCAAGTGGATCGCGCCACCGCCAAGATCCGGGAACTGAACACCGGCCTCGAACGGGAACTGGAAGAAAAACGGCACATGGAGGACCAGATCCTGAAGGTGGCCGAAGGGGTGGGGGTCTCCACGGGCGGAGCCTTCCTGCAGGACTTGGTGCGCCAAATGGCGATGGCATCGGAGGCGGACATCGCCTTCGTGGGGGAAAAGGTATCCAAAGACGGCTCGGACTGGATCCGCACCCTGGCCGTTTTCCAGGACGGGCAACCCGCAGAAAACCGCGAGTGGTCGCTGGCGGGAAGCGCCAGTGAACGGGTGCTCCGGGAGGGAACCTGCGTCTTCCCCTCCGGCATCCAGGAAGCCTTTCCCGAGGATCCCGGCCTGCGCGAGACGACCTTGAAGAGTTATGTCGGCACGCCCCTGAAGGATTCTGATGGCCACCTCCTGGGCCTCCTTTGCGTCACCAACCGGCAGTCGCTGTCCAATCCTTCCCTGGTGGCCTCCCTGTTGAGGATCTTCTCCGCCCGGGCCTCTGCAGAACTGGAGCGCCGCAGTGGCGAGGGGGCCCGGCAGGTGCTGGAACGCCAGATGCAGCACGCCCAGAAGCTGGAAAGCCTCGGTGTCCT
>JANYAS010000083.1 GCA_025361205.1 Holophagaceae bacterium | reverse complement strand
TCTATAAGTTCGCTCCAGTAGATGGGTGATGACGGATTCGCAGGGTGGTGGCGGAGGGAGGGCGGAGCCCGACCGTAGCCGCCACCCTGCCCCCCCGCGCCAAGCTCTTTGAGACAGGAGAAACTTAAGAGTCTTCTGTCGGGGCAGGGAAGGAACTGGGATGAGCAAGGTATTGAAGTTGGGAAGCGGGGAGGTGGAGTTGAGCCGCCCCAAGAGACGGCGTTTCAGCGCCAGTTACAAGCTGAAGGTGCTGGCGGAGATGGATGGCTGTTCGTTGCCGGGTCAGATCTCAGCCCTGTTGCGGCGGGAAGGACTCTACTCGTCGCACCTCACGAACTGGCGGCATCAGCGTGATTCGGGTGCATTGAGCGCCTTGAGGCCGACGAAGCCAGGTCCCAAGGCAAAGCCGAAGGATCCGCACGAGGCGAGGAACAAGGAGTTGGAGAAGGAGAACCGGGTCCTGAAGCGGAAGCTGAAACGGGCCGAGTGGTTGCTGGAGATTGCAAAAAAAGGTGCAGAACTGATGGAGAAGATGACGCTGGGTCATCAGTTCGAGAACGAGGACAGCGAATGACGGAGGCCAAGGGGCTATCCGGGGAGATCGGCGTCCAGCCGGCCTGCGAGGCCATGGGGGTCTCCCGGGCGACCTTCTACCGGGAGCGACTGAGGAAGGGTCCAGCAGGGCCGCGCCCAAAGCCCAGTCGGGCGCTGTCAGAGGATGAGCGGCAGGCGGTGCTGGCCGTATGTCATTCGGAGGAGTTCGTGGACCGTGCGCCTCGGGCCATCCAGGCCACGCTGATGGACCGGGGGGTCTACCTCTGCTCATCCCGGACCATGTACCGCCTCCTCGACGAAACCCAGGAAGTGAAGGAGCGGCGGAACCAGGCGCGGCACCCGGCCTATGTAAAGCCCGAGCTCTGCGCGATGGCGCCGAACCAGGTATGGAGCTGGGACATCACGGATCTCAAGGGTCCGGTGCGGGGTTCCCGCTTCAAGCTCTATGTGACGATCGACCTATTCAGCCGCCTGGTGGCGGGCGGGACGGTGAAGGAGCGGGAGGACGAGGACCTAGCCAAGGAGTTCCATCGCCAGACCTTCATCCAGCACGGCATTCAGCCAGGGGACCTGACCCTGCACTCGGACCGGGGACCAGCCATGATCTCCAGGACGGTGGCCACGCTCCTGACCGACCTCGGTGTCAAGAAGAGCCACAGTCGGCCTCACGTTTCGGATGACAACCCCTACTCCGAATCGCAGTTCAAGACGCTGAATTACAGCCCCGGTTTCCCGGAACGATTCGGTTCCATCGAGGATGCGCGGAGTTTCTGCCGTCGCTACTTCCACTGGTACAACCACCAGCACCGGCACAGCGGGATCGGCATGATGACGCCTGCCAGTGTTCACGAAGGTCGCGCCGAGGAGATCTACGTGGCTCGCCAGGCAGTGCTGGACCGTGCCTTCCAGGCCCACCCCGAGCGTTTTTCAAAGGGACGGCCCAAGCCGCCGAAACTGCCGGAACCGGCCTGGATCAACCCACCGAAAAAGGAAATTGCCGCATGATGCTGCTGATCGCTTTCTGCGGTGAGGTGTGGGAAACGCGCAGCGTTTTCCAAGGGACTGTGGTCAGGCTGAGGACCCGAAGGGCGGGCCATCGGCCCGTTGCCGCCAGGCAATCCGCAGGCTGTCCATGGCCCCGGCGGCTCTCCGCAGCGGGTGGGTCGGAGCGATAACTCAAGTCACCAACTGTCTCAAAGTCATTGACGCGTTCCCTGCGGCGTTGCGGGCGTCTGGGGGGTCATGCTCACGAAGCCCCCTCCATCTTCAGCCAGGTGGTGCCGGACCAGGTCTCGTGCTGTTCCATGAGCAGCACTCCGTAGACCCTTTCTCGGCTCGCAGCATTGGGCCAAGTTCGGACGAGGCGGCCCTTCCGCTTCAGCTCCTGGTTCACCCGCTCCACGATGTTCGTCGTCCGCAGTCGCTTGTGGTGGCTCTCCGGGAAAGCCAGTACTGCCAGCAGGCTGTCCAGGTGCTCTTCGACATATTCCACTGCCTTTGGGGTCTTCTTTCCCCACCGCTCCCGCAGCAACTTCATCTCATCCATGCCCGTTCCCGGTCAGGTGCGTGAAGCACGGCCCGGACATCCGCCCGAAAGGCCTTCTGGTCCGCCGTCTTGACCTGCTCCACCGCACGGCGCAGAAAATGGGCCTGGCATTCCTGCCACATCGCCCCTGGAAATGCATCCCCAGCGGCCTTCACCAGCCCTGCATGAGCATCCGAAACCGGAGGGTTTCCCTCGAGGCACAACATTTGACGAAATCGTGACGACGAACTCAAAGATGCGAATCTGAAGGTCGATTTAAAACACGAAACCCCTAGGTTTCTCTAGGGGTTTTTGGTGGACCTGATCAGGATCGAACTGACGACCTCTGCATTGCGAACGCAGCGCTCTCCCAGCTGAGCTACAGGCCCTGGAAACTCCAGTCTACCGTGCCGGGGATTCCCGTCAATGCTCGGCTTTGGCCTGACCACCGCCCGTTAGGGCGGCGGCTTATTTGGTCGCCGGTCCGATTACATGAGGCTCTGCATGATTTCGTCGAGGACGGCGGCACTGGGTTTCAGCTGGCTTTCGCCCAGGCTGGCCAGGGGTTCGTCAACCAAGTTCAGCACCTCCGGGAGGGGTGGGTGGGTGGGGTTGATGTAGAGGAGGCCGGTGAGGAACTCGCCCTTGGCCATGGATTCGTGGATGGCCTTCATGGCGCCGAACCGGTCGGTGGGGTCGTAGTCCTCATGGATGGCCTTGATAGCGACCTTCGAGCCGTCGGGGAAGGTCACAACCTCGGTCTGGCCGGCGGGTATCTCCACATCTTCCACCTCGGAATACTGGATGAAGCCCAGGTCGTGGAGGGGGAAATCATGGTCCTTCACATGCTTGTAGGACCGAGTAGAAGCGTCATGGTTGTTGAAGGTGACACAGGGGCTGATGATGTCCAGCACCACGGTGCCTTTGTACGCGAAGGCGGCCTTGAGGATGGTGTTCAGCTGCTTCGGGTTGCCGGAAAAACAGCGAGCCACGAAGCCGCAGCCCAGCTCGATAGCCAGGGTGCATGGATCGATGGGCGGGAGGTCGTTTACCGCGCCGTTCTTGAGGTGCGAACCCTGGTCGGCGGTCGCGGAGAACTGACCCTTGGTGAGGCCGTAGACGCCGTTGTCCTCGATGATGTAGATCATCGGGATGTTGCGACGCACGGCGTGGACGAATTGCCCCATGCCGATGGACATGGAATCGCCATCGCCGGAGACGCCGATGTTGATGAGGTTGCGGTTAGCCAGGGAGGCCCCCGTGGCGATGGACGGCATGCGACCGTGCACGCTGTTGAAGCCCCAGCCCTGGTTCAGAAAGTAGGCGGGGGTTTTCGACGAGCAACCAATGCCGGAGTACTTGGCGACGCGGTACCCTTCGATGTTGGACTCGAAGGCTGCGTTGATGATCTGGGCCGTGATGGAGTCATGGCCGCAGCCAGCGCAGAGCGTGGACTTGGAGCCCACGTAGTCCTGCTTGGTGAAGCCGAGCTTGTTGGTGGGAGCGGAGGGCGTGGCGGTCGTGGTCAAGGTCATGGTCGGCTCCTCTTACTTCTGCTCGAAGGCGGTGATCTGATCCACGATGCACTTGGCGTCGATGGCGTAGCCGTCGTAGTGCAGGACGCTCTTGAACTTGGTGGCGTGTTCCGGATAGGTCTCGCGGAAGAGGTTGGCCATCTGCCCGTCGCGGTTTTGTTCGACCAGGTAGACCACCTTCTTTTCCATCACGAAGGCATCGATCTCAGCCGTGAAGGGCAGGGCTCGGAGGCGCAGGTAGTCCGTCTTGAGGCCGCTCTGGGCCAGGAGATCCTGGGCCTCGATCACGGCTGGGTCGCTGGATCCGAAGGCGAGGACGCCCTTGGCGGACCCCAGGTTGCGGAACACGGGCCCGGGCACGTGGGACTTGGCGGTCTCGAACTTCTTCTTCAGGCGATCCACGGTTGCGACGTAGTCTTCAGGCTTCTCGGAGTACTGGGCGTAGGCGTTGTGACCTGATCCTCGAGTGAAGTAGGCGCCCTTGCCGCCGGGCGTTCCGGGCAGGGAACGGTAGCAGATGCCATCGTCATCCACGTCCTTGTAGCGGCCCCAGTCCTGCACTTGGGCCAACTGCTGCTGGTTGAGAACCTTGCCGCGATCGTAAGGCTTGGCGGGGTAGTCGAAGGGCTTGGACGACCAGTTCTGCATGCCGAGGTCGAGGTCAGTGACGACAAAGATGGGGGTCTGGAAGCGCTCGGCCAGGTCGAAGGCATCGTAGGCGAACTGGAAGCACTCCTCCATGGTCCCGGGGTAGAGATTGATGTGCTGGGTGTCGCCGTGGCTGCACTTGGCGCAGAGCTCCACATCTGCCTGCTGGGTGCGGGTGGGCAGGCCGGTGCTGGGGCCCGTGCGGGCCACGTTGAAGAACACGCCGGGGGCTTCGACGTAGTAGCCCATGCCGATGAATTCGCTCATCAGCGAAATACCGGGGCCCGAGGTGGAGGTCATGGCACGGGCGCCGGCCCAGCCGGCGGACAGCACAACGCCGGCGGAGGCAAGCTCATCCTCCATCTGCACGATGGCCACGGTGGACTTGCCGGTCTTGGGATCCTTGCGGTACTCCTCGGCGTACTCGATGAACGTCTCGACCAGCGAGGAGGCGGGCGTGATGGGGTACCAGCCCACCACCGTGACGCCGGCGAAGAGGGCGCCCAGGGCGCAGGCTTCGTTGCCGTCCACGATGATAAGGCCTTGGGTCTTGTTGTCCCGCACGACCTTCACGTGGTCCTGGTCCGGCAGGTTCTCCATGGCCCAGTCGTAGCCCGCTATGGCGGCATTCTGGTTGATCTCGACGGCCTTGGCCTTACTCTTCAGCTGCTTGGCAATGGCCTTTTTGACTTCTTCCATGTCCACTCCGAGGAGGCGGGAGGCCACGCCGACATAGATCATGTTCTTCACCAGCTTGTGCAGCTTGGGTTCGGGGCAGGAGGCCGTCACGAGCTTCTGGAAGGGTACGGGGATGAAGGTGAGATCGTCCCGCAGCTTGTCGAGCTGGAGCGGCTCGTCGTAGATCACCAGGGCCTTGGCATCGGCATTGGCAATGTCTTCTTTGGCGGTCTCGGGGTTCATCAGGATGAGGATCTCGTTGCTGGCCTTGCGTGCCACGTAGCCCTTGGCGCTGGCGCGAATGGTGAACCAGGTCGGAAGCCCGGCGATGTTCGACGGGAAGAGGTTCTTGCCGCTGACGAGGACGCCCATCTGAAAGATGGCGCGCAGGAGGACTGAGTTCGCCGTTTGAGAACCCGACCCGTTCACCGTGGCAACCTGGATGGAAAAATCATTGATCCTGGTTTTCGCCCCTCCGGTTGGTGCGAGGGCAGCAAGACTGGCAGTCATGAAGACTCCTTTCTCATCGGGACGGGTGCGTCGAGGAGGGCGGAAAGATGACGAAGAGGGCGCAAATACTTGACCCGCAAGGCCGTCCATCAGTATGGCAGAGGCAGAGGAAGGGTTCTATCGACGGTCCTGGGACAAGGGGCTGATGAGGTCTGAAATAAAGCGAAAAAAAAGGGATTGACGACCTCGGCCTCACCTCTTACCTTGGATCCCATGAAAGCCAGCGATCTCACCAAACGCCAACAGGCCGTGCTTAAGTTCATCCGCATCTTCGTGCAGGACGAAGAGCGCAGTCCCACCTTGGCCGAAATCGCCAAGGGCGTGGGCTCCAGCGCGGTGTCCACCATCCACAAGCATGTCCAGCATTTAATGGACAAAGGCTTCCTCGTCCGCAGCCACGGGAAGGGCAACAACATTGTGGTGTCCGCCGAGGCCGAGGCCGACGCTGAGGCCCGGTCCACGAGAACCTCGGGGTCCCCAAGATCCCATCGCAACGAACCCCGTTTGGATTCGGCCCCCGTGGTGCGGATCTTCCCGTTCTGTGGGGACGTGGCGGCCGGCACGCCCATCCTGCCTGAGAGCCGCGCCCTGCCCATTGAGGTGCCCAACAGCATCCACCGGCAGCGGGACGAACTCTTCGTGTTGCGCGTGCGCGGTGATTCCATGATCGATGACGCCATTCTCGATGGGGATTTGGTCGTGCTGCAGCGCAAAGGCGACTACCGGAACGGAGACCGCGTGGTGGCGCTCATCGACAAGGACGAGGTCACGCTCAAGGAATTCCGCCGCGACGCCAAGGGTGTGTGGCTCATCCCCCATAACCCCGACCTCCAGCCCCGCTGCTACCCGCCCCAGCTTATCGACATCCAAGGCGTTCTCGTCGGGGTCATGCGGAGCTGCTGAAGTCTTGCACGGGGGTTAACTCGGCAAGCCTGCACGGATGGCGGCGCCCATGGCCGCGGTGCTCAATTCGCCTCCCAGGTCGCGGGTCTTCGCTCCCGCCTCGAGGGCATTTTTCACCGCAGCCTCTACTGCGGTGGCTTCCGCCTCCCACCCCAGGTGCCGGAACAGCAGCGCGGTGCTGAGGAGCATGCCCACGGGGTTGGCCCAGCCCTTCCCCGCGATGTCCGGCGCTGAGCCGTGGACGGGCTCCGCCAAGACCGCGCAGCGGAAGGGGTGGTGGGGCGCCCAGCTGAGCGAGGGCGTCACGCCCATGCCCCCCACGAAAGCCGCACAGAGGTCGCTGATGAGGTCGCCCAAATAGTTGTCGGCCGCAATCACGCCAAAGGCCCTCGGGTCCTGCACCAGGGCGCACAGCAGGGCATCGGCGTGCATGCCCCGGGCGGGCACCTCGGGATGGCGGGTCCGCAGGTCCTCGAACACTCGCAGCCACAGGCCATGTCCGTGCTTCAGCACATTGGCCTTGTGGGCCAAGATGAGGGAATGGCCCTTCGTCGCCGCTCGCTGGAAGGCAGCCTCCAACAGGCGCCGGACGGCGGGTTCCGTGTGGATGGCGAGATCCACGGCGCGCCCGGGTTCGCTTGTCCCCTGCAGGCAGTAGGGACCTTCGGTGTTCTCACGGAAGACCTCGATATCGACAGTGGTGTCAAATCCAGGCACCATCGGGCGGCAGGGGCGAAAGTTCACCGTCAGGTCCAAATCCTGCCTCAGGCGAAGAAGGATCTCCTCTGCGTGGCGCCCGTCGGGGATCCGCGGGTCGCCCACGGCGCCAAAGAGGATGGCATCGCAGCCATCGCGTAGGTTGTCGAAGACGGCACTGGGAAGGGTCTCCCCGGTGGCCAGGTAGTGCTCCGCACCGTAGGGAAGCTGGAGGATCTCGATCTTCCTTCCCCGCGAGGCCACCCAGGCCAGACAGGGCAGGGCTTCGGCCATGACCTCTGGGCCAATGCCGTCGCCGGGGATGAGGGCAATGCGAACCGGATTGTCCAAATTTGCATCTCCCATTGAAAAGCCGATGGTGCCACAATCCATCCTCTTCCAGGAGGCTGACATGGAACGGAAATGGAGGGCTGGCATGGGACTCTTCGCGATGCTGGGACTGGCTTCGGCGGCAGAGGTGACGGAAGGCGCCAAGGCTCCGGCCTTCGAGGCACAGGATCAGCACGGCGCCCTGGTGCGCCTGGCCGATTTCAAGGGCAAGTCGGCCGTGGTGCTCTACTTCTACCCCAAGGACGACACGCCGGGTTGCACGGCTCAGGCCTGCAGCCTGCGGGACGGGTTCTCGGCGCTCCAGGCGGCGGGGGCGGTGGTGCTGGGCGTGAGCGCGGACACGGGCCAGAGCCATAAGGCCTTCGCCGAAAAGTTCCATCTGCCCTTCAGCATCCTGGCGGATCCCGACAAGCGCATCATCAAGGCTTACGGCGTGAAGATGCCCGTCCTCGGAATTGCCAAGCGGGTCACCTTCCTCATCGATCGGCAGGGCATCGTCAGGAAGGTCATCACCGATGCCCGCACGAAGGATCACGATCAGCAAGTGCTTGCCCTCCTGAAGGGAATGTCCTAGGCATCTCTAGCATTTGCATTGAGTCCGAGGTGGGTTCCGGGCTAGACTTCGTGAATCCACACGAGGTTCTGGAATGGTTTTCTTCAACCACGCCACCCGGCAGATGACGGCGAAAATCGTCTACTATGGGCCCGGTCTGTGCGGAAAGACCACCAACCTCAACACCATCTACGGCAAGACGAGCCAGAAGGCTCGGGGCGAGATGGTGAGCCTCAATACGGAGACGGACCGCACCCTCTTCTTCGATCTGCTACCCATGGACGTGGGCATGGTGGGGGGCTTCAAGACCAAGCTTCAGCTCTACACGGTGCCCGGTCAGGTGTTCTACAACAGCACCCGGAAGCTCGTGCTGAAGGGCGTGGACGGCATCGTCTTCGTGGTGGACAGCCAGACACCTATGCTGGACGCTTGCAAGGAGAGCTATCAGAACCTGGAGGGCAATCTCCGCGAGCTGGGGTTGAACCTGGCGGATATCCCCACGGTCTTCCAGTGGAACAAGCGGGATCTCAAGAATGTGATTTCCGTGGAGGACCTCGAGGCGGCCTTCAATCCCCGGGGCATTCCCAGTTTCCAGTCCGTGGCTTCCGATGGCATGGGTGTCTTCGAGACCCTGCGGGGGATCACGAAATTGGCGCTCTCCCACATCAAGATCCACGTGTTGGGCGAAACGCGGGCACCGGCTGCACCGGTGCCACAGTCCCCGCGCCCGGCAGGGGAAGCCCTCACCATGTCCGACCTCCCCTCGGTGACCGACCTGCTCAACATGGAAGGGGCCTCCACGGGCCGGCCCAGTGCAGCCGCCACACCGCTGCCCGACGAGGATGACGACACGGGCTTCTACATCGAGGCACCGGTGCTTCCTGAACACCCCGAGGCGGACCCCGTCGCCATCGCCTTCCTGGCCGCAGGCGACGACTTGCCGCCGCCTGCAGAACCGGAGGCGGAGGACCTGGCGCCGACAGTCAGCAACAGCATAGTTCAGGTGAAAAAAGAACCTGTCATCGCCTCGCCCGACGTGCCCCGAGTTGTGGCTAAGGTAGTGGCTCCGGCTCCGGTCTCCGTGCCTCAAGCCCATCGTTCGCTGAAACCCGCCATCAAGGTGGATCCCATGGCTGCGTTTGCCTCGCTGATGGTGGAGACCAAGCGATCCGTCGCCAAGCCCAGGCCCGCCGACGCCAAGGATGCCATCAGCTCCCTGATGGGCGAGCTGACCCAGGTGGGGCGCTCCGGTGCCCCGTCCGTGCTGCGGCTCGAGGTGCCCTCCGAGGTGGATGGCCAGGAGATCGAGGTGGTGGTCCAGTTGCGGCACAAGGGGCAGGTGCTGGTGGAGGGACAGATCCACCGAACGGCCCCGGGCAAGGGCAGCACAGCCAGGCTCAGCGTCGAACTGAAGCGAAGCTCATAATGCATCGGCTTCCCATCACGCTCCAGGCCCTCACGCTGCTGGCCGCGGCCCAGGTGCAGGCCGCCGTGCCCGGATGGTGGACGGCCTTTGCCCGGATGACGGCCCTGGAAAGCCGTTTTCGGCAGGAGAGCGACAGCCTGGTCTTCGGAAAGCTGGCCCGGGAGGGTCATCTGGCCCTGGCCCGGGGTGGCCGACTGAGGGTGGTGTACGGTGGCGGGTTGACCGTGGTTTGCGATGGGCGGTACCTGGTCCAGTACGATCCGGATACCCGCACGGCCCAGCGGGTGGAACTGGCCCGCGCCGTCCGGGACTTCCCCCTCCTGGGCATCCTCCTAGATCCGGCCCGGCTGGACCGGCTCTACCGGGTCGAGTCCCTGGGCGGCGAAGCCCTGAAGCTGGTTCCGAAGGAAACCGGCCTGCCGGAGTTGAAGGCCACGGGGCGCAACGGTCTGCTACGGACGCTGGAATGGACCGACCCCACCGGCGCCCGGCAGAAGCTGGAACTGCTGGATCCGAAGGTGCCGGCGGCGCTGGCCCCCGGGACCTTCCGGCCTCAGGTTCCGGCCGGAACCCGCTGGGCTACTCCGACCGGTTGAAGGCATCGAAGACTTCGGCCTGGGAAAAGCGGACCCGGAGCCAGCGGTCCAGTTCGGGCACGGTGTCGAAGATGTGGTCTGCTCCTGCGGCGGTGAGTTCATCATGGCTGCCGTAGCCCCAGCCCACGCCGACGGCTTCCAGGCCGTGATCGTGGGCCGCGGTCATGTCCACGCCTCGGTCGCCGATGAACACACCGCCGGGCCAGATGGTGCCCCGTTCCGCCAGACCCGCCAGCACCTCGGTCTTGGGTTGCCACCGGCCCTTCAGGTTGCTGCCGAAGATGTCGTCGAAGATCAGGTTCAGGTCGAACTGGTAGGCGATGCGCCGGGCGAAGGTGCTGGGCTTGGCGGACACGATGTAGATGCGAAGCCCCTGGCGCTTCAGGCGGTGCAGCAGGTGGAAAACGCCGGGATAGAGCTCGTGCTCGAAGACGCCGTCCTCCCGGTACCGCTCCCAGTAGAAGGCCAGGGCCGCCTCCAGACGGGCAGGCTCTTCGAGCCCCTTCAGCCGGGCCAGGGAGTCCCGCATGCCGAAGCCGATCCAGCCCCGGATGGTGCCTTCATCCGGCATCGACAAACCAAAGGCCTCGCAGGTCTTCCGCAGGCAGTTGCGCACCCCGAGGAGGGGATCCACGAGGGTTCCGTCCAGGTCGAAACAGACGAGCCCGGCCGCCTTAGGGGCCGCCATGGCTGCCCTACTTCTTCTTCTGCTTGTTGTGGGCCGTGATGGCGGCCATCACGAAGGCGTGAGCCTCATCCTTGCCGCCCCAGCCGTCGCTGGAGACGCTCTTGCGCTCGAGATCCTTGTAGGTCAGGAAGAAATGCTCGACCTCGAGGAGAAAGTGCGGGGGCAGGTCGCTGCGGGAGGTCACATGGGCGTAGGTGGGATCATCTGTGGCCACGGCGAGGATCTTTGCATCGTGGCCCTTGTCGTCCGTCATGCGCAGCAGGGCGATGGGCCGGGCGCGGATCACCACGCCGGGGTAGGTGGAACCATTGATGAGCACGAGGATGTCCGCGGGGTCGCCGTCATCGGCTAGGGTGCCGGGAATGAAGCCGTATTCCGCAGGATAGTGGAAGGGTGAGAACAGCACCCGGTCCACATGGACCAGGCCCGTGTGGTGGTCGATCTCGTACTTGATGCGTGAGCCGGTGGGGATCTCGACGATGGCGTTGACGATTTCCGGCGCCTGTTTTCCGGGACCGAGATTGACCAGGGACAGGGACATGGGTGCTCCGCAAAGGCATCCATTTTCGCACGCCCTGTGATCGGCGTCACGCCGACGGCGCCGCCAACAGCCTCAGGTGGACGGTGGTGCCCCGTCCCGGCTCGCTTTCAATGAAGAGCAGGCCGGCGTGGGCCATGACGATGCGGTGGCAGACCGCGAGACCCAGGCCCGTGCCGCCGCCGAAGGTGCTGAAGAAGGGATCGAACACCTTGGACAAGCCCTCCTCGGGAATGCCGCAGCCGTTGTCGCTGAGGGTGAGGTGCCAGCAGGAGCGACCCTCGAGCTGCTCTTCTATCGCGGCCAGAACGAGGCAGGGGGATTCCACGTCCTCGAGGGCCCGGAGGGCGTTCTGGAGCAGGTTCTGGGCGACCTGCCGCAGCAGATCGGGATCGCCCCGCCAGGTCGCATGCTCAGGAATCTGGTTCTCCCAGGGCACGCCCTCAGCCAGGTTCGTGCTGCAGAGGACTTCTTCCCAGAAGGTCCGCAGGGCCAGGGTGCCCAGCTTGGGGTGGAGGTCGCGGCTGAAGGCCAGAGTGTTGCCCACCACGCGGTTCAGGCGGCCCACGCCTTCCTGCATCTTGCGGGCGAGTTCCAGGGGGCCGGCCTGGTCCACCAGGTCCTCCACGAGCATCCCGGAAAACAGGGCCAGGCTGCCCAGGGGGTTGCGGATCTCGTGGGCCAACTCAGCGGCCATTCGCCCCATGGCGGCCAGCCGGTCCTCCCGGGTGGCCTGCTGGGCCATCAGTACGGCCTCGGTCACATCTCTCAGGGTGACGATGGTGCCCCCAAGGGGGGCGGACCGCCGCTCTTCTTCGAAGATCAATTCCCGCCCTTCACGGGTCTGGAAGCGCCGCTGGCCGCCCGGGCTCCCGGGCCCCCAGGGGGCCGGAGGCTGGAGGAAGCGGCCCTCGAGTCCCTGGGGTCGGTTGGTGAAGCGCAGCGAGCCGTCCTCGGCCAGCACCCAGATGGCGAAGGGGACGGCCTCGAGGACGGTCTGCAACTCGCCCTGGAGCTGGCCCAGCTGGGCCTGCAGGGCCTCGTAGCGGGTCTGCAGGTGTTCGGAGGCTGCGGTGAAGGCCTCGAAGGCCTCCAGCAGCTGCCGGGGATCCGGGTGGGCCTGGACCTTGGTCACGGCAGCACCGGACGGTCCAGCAGGCGCTGCAGGGTATCCCGCTGCTCCCCTTTGGGTTCCGAGTCCACATAGCGCTGGAGCGCCGCGTGGGCCTCCGGAGCCTCGATGGCCGCCAGGGCCTTGGCGGCCGCCAGACGGACGGCCGGGCCCTCTCCACCCCCGAAGAAGCCCTTCCGCCGCAGGCACTCCAGGAGGGTGGGCAGGGCCTTGGGGGAGGCGATGTGGCCCAGCGTGTCCAGGGCCTGGATCCGGAGCCGTTCCAGCACCCGCTTGTCCAGGGCCAGTTCAGCGACCTGGGTCAGGCTGCCCTCGGACCGCAGCTGCCCGAGGGCGAAGAGGATTTCGTGCATCGTCTCGCCATCCGTGTCCTTCATCCGGGCCAGCAGGTGGGGCTCCGCCACCGGTCCGCCCAGCTTCCAGAGGGCGCGTACGGCGGTGCGGCGGACCCGGGGTTCGGGATGCCGCAAAAGGGGGATGACGGCGGGCACGCAGCCGGCATCGCCCATGTCGGACAGCAGGGTCAGCGCATTGCGCACCAGGTACCAGGTGGGCGAGCCCAGCGCATCCATCAGGGCGGACAGGGCGGCCGGCCCCATGCTCCGAACCGCCTCCACCAGGCGTCCCCGCCGGGTGCGATCGCTTTCCTCCCCCAGCCGGGCCACCAGGTGCTGGGCCATGGGATCCCCGAGGAAGTCCAGGTAGGGATGCATCTCCAGGATCATCCGCTCCCGTTCCAGGGTGAAGGCATGGTCGATGGCCGCGTCCAGGAGCTCGATTCGCCCCAGGGCGGCGCGCAGCTGGGCCAGGGCGTCATTGCGCCAGGGTTGCTGCTCTTCAAGGAAGGCGCAGAGGCCTTCCAGGTCTTGGAGATCCGAAATGACGATCCCGAGATCCCCGCGGTGGACCAGGGCGATCAGAAGGGATTCCAGGGCCTCGGTGGTCCAGCGAAGGATCGGAGGGTCGGGCTCCCAGGCGAAATGAGCCCTCAGCGACTCGGCCAAGGAACCTTCCCCGCCGGGAGGCAGCCCCGGGTCGTGGGCCCAGCGGGCCACGCCAGCCAGGGTCCGGATGGCCTTCATGCGCAGATCCGCCCGGTCGCTTCGGAGGGAGTCGAGCATTGCGTCCTGGACGCGCAGGAAGTCATCGAAGCGCCGGAGGTCCAACAGTTCGCGCAGGAGCGCCAGCCGCTGTTCCAGGCTCAACTCAAACAGATAGCCCTCTTCCAGCACCTTGAGCAGCTTGGCCTCGAGACTGAGCACCTCCCATTCCAGGTGGCGCAATACAGCCACAGCCTGGGACGCGTCCAGCCCCGACGTGTGGAGGTGCGCCGACAGGGTCCGGACCAGGGCTTCCCGATCAGACAGGGGGCGGAGGATTTCTTGAAGCGGGCCCCGGAGTTGCAGCCAGGAGGCCCCTTTGGCCAGGGCCGAGCTGGTGGCCACAGCCAGGAGTTCACCGGCGAGGGCCTTCACCCCCAGGGCCAGACCGGCGGGGTGATCAGGAAGGCTCGACAAGCCTGCGAGAAGGCCCAGCTGGACCTCGGGCGTCAACCCCATGAGCACCTGGCGAAGGGTGCCGAGCTGGGCCGGGGTGGGCATGCCGTCCCCGAGGCCCAGTTCCAGGCCCAGCGCGCCCAGACCTCTGAGATCGGCCGGCTGGAACCCGCGGAGGAAGCCTAGGCCGTCCTCAAGGCCATCCGACACGGGGCCGTACGGGGCATCACCGACCTTGCCCAGGGAGGCCAGGAGGGCCTCGCGGATGAACTTGACGAGGTTTTCGGGGGAGGGGGACGACGGGGACGACGGAGGCGGCGGGGCTGGGTTGAAGGTGGGCGCTTTGTCCCCCGCGCCCATCTCCTCGCCTTCTTGGACCTCCTGGTAGCGGGTCTGGGATACCCGGATGTGGCGCACCCCGGCGGCCGTCAGCAGCGTCTCGAAGCCACCCTGTTCTTCCAGCTTGGGCGGCTTGGTGGCAAGGCCCTGGAGGAAGGCCAGTAGCTCCTCAGCGGCCACGCCGCGTTCGAACACGAACCCACTGACGCCCCGTTCCGACACCAGCCGCACCAGTGACGCGACGTGCGGGCTGCGGGTGTCCTGCACCTGACTGTCCACGAAGGCCCTGGCGCCGGACACGACGAACTGGAGCCGCTCCTGCTCCACCAGCGAGCGTTCGAGCACCGCATGGGCGGCGGCCAGGGCCTCCTGGGACCGTGGGTGCGTCGCGGTATACATCTGCAGCGCTTTGAGGGCCACGGATAGGCTCTGGGCAAGCTGCAGGAAGTCGCTCATGGCGGTGTCATCTCCAGGGGATCTGACCATTCACGCCGCAGCTGGGCGTAGTGGGCCTCGATGAAGGCGAGCCGGCGTCGGCCCTCTTCCCGGGCGCGTTCGGTGTTGAAGCTGGCGGTGATGCCCCGGGCCAGTTCCAGCCAGGCCTCGCCGCGGCGCAGGATTTCCGCCGTGGTGATGGGCTGGAAGGCGCCGCTGATGCAGCCGAAGTGAATGAGGCTGGCCGCCCCGATCTTGCTGAGCTTGTCGCAATCCCAGAGGCAGGCGGTCTCGAGGGGTTCCAGCCGCTTCGTGAGCTTGAGCCCCACATGGTGCTCGATGGCGTGGCGCACCGCCGGAATCTTGTCCGGCGGGAAGTCCGTCCCCGCGAGGATGTCTGGTACCCGCGCCGAGGCATCCTGGGCGTGGGTATCCTTGGCGTGGGGATCCTTCAGCCGCTTGGCCACATCGTGCAGCCAGGCGGCGCACTCGACCACGTCGAGATCCGCGCCGGTGGCGGGCGCCAGCCACCGGGCCAGTAACACAGCCGCGAAGGTGTGCTCGAAGCGGTAGTTGAAGATGGGCTGGTAGGCGCCTTCCACCTGGTGGCCGATGCCCCAGGCGCGGATCGCGTCGGCATCCGAGAAGCGCCGAAGCGCCCCTTCACAGGCGGCTCGCCAGGGGGTGGGGTGCGTCATGGACGGGCTTCCTGGTAGGCGCGGAGGGCCCCGAGGGTGGCTTGGATTTCCACAAACATGACGCGATCGGACCAGGGAGCGCAAGCCTTTGCGAGGCAGTCCATCAGGGGTTGCAGGCCCGCGGCAGGGGCCAGCCCGACGATGCGCAGCCCTTCGAGGGCCATGCGGGCTTCGATGACCAGCACCTGCTCCAGGGCATCCACGGCGCGCAGCAGTTTGCGGGCAGCGATGGGCCCCATGCTCACATGGTCCTCCTTGCCCGCGCTGGTCGGGATGGTATCGACACAGGCCGGATGGGCCAGACCTTTCATCTCGCTCACCAGGGCCGCCGAGGTGACGTGGGCCATCATGAACCCGGATTCGAGCCCGCCGTTCTGGGTGAGGAAGGCCGGGAGGTCGCTGTAGGCGGGGTTCACCATGCGTTCCTGGCGCCGCTCGGAGATGCTGGCCAGGTCCGCTGCCGCGATGGCGAGGACGTCGCAGGCAAAGGCGGGATACTGACCATGGAAGTTGCCGCCGGACCTGGATTCCTGCGTGTCGGTGAAGATCATCGGATTGTCCGTGGCGCTGTTGAGCTCCCGTTCGAGAATGGCCCCGGCGAAGCCGAGGGCGTCGCGGGTCACGCCGTGTACTTGGGGGATGCAGCGCAGGCTGTAGGCATCCTGGACGCGGTGGCAGTCC
>JANYAS010000038.1 GCA_025361205.1 Holophagaceae bacterium | reverse complement strand
TACCACGCCCAGCTTGCGGCGCAGCAAGGGGATGTCCTTCTCGGGCATGGAGGCCAGCCGGTGCCCCGCCACCTGAATCTCGCCGCTGCTGGGAACCTGTTCGCGGAAGAGCAGCTTCAGCAGGGTGGACTTCCCGGCGCCACTGGGCCCGGTGAGAAACACGAACTCCCCCGCGTCGATGGCGAAGCTCACATCCACCAAGGCGGTGTGGATGCGGTCGTACTGCTTGCCGACGTGGGTGAGTGTGATCATAGATAGTGATATTTAACCGCAGATGACGCAGATGGCCGCAGATAGGACAAATATCATCTGTGACATCAGCGTCATCTGCGGTTTCAATTCATAGTCTTTCCACTAACATCGCGACACCCTGGCCGCCGCCGACGCAGAGGGCGGCGAGTCCCAATTTCTTGTTTTGGTCCTGCAGAAGATGGAGCAGGGTCACCAGGATGCGGGTGCCGCTGGCGCCGATGGGGTGGCCGAGGGCGATGGCACCCCCGCGCAAGTTCACCTTGGCGGGGTCGATCTCGGGCAGTTCCAGCAGCACCCCCAGGCTCTGAGAGGCAAAGGCCTCATTCAGTTCGAAGAGGTCGATGTCGGCCATTTTCACCCCCGTCTTGGCCAGCAGCTTCTGGATGGCGGGCACGGGGCCGAGGCCCATGGTGGCGGGATCCACACCGGCCTGGGCGAAGCCGAGGATGCGGGCGATGGGCGTGTGCCGCTTCGCCGCGATTTCAGAGGCCAGCACCAGGGCGGCGGTGCCATCGTTGATGCCACTGGCGTTGCCCGCGGTCACGGTGCCGTCCTTTCGGAAGGCCGGTTTGAGCTTGGCTAGGCTTTCGGCGGAAGTATCGGCCTTGATGTACTCGTCCCGGTTGAAGGCCACCTCCCCCTTCTTGCCCGACAGCGTGACGGTGAACACCTCCCGGTCGAAGGCCCCCGCCGCCTGGGCTGCGGCAGCCCGCCGCTGGCTCTCCAGGGCAAAGGCGTCCTGGGCCTCGCGGGTGATGCCATGCCGTGCGGCCACGGCCTCCGCCGTGATGCCCATGTGGGTGTCGCCGTGGCCGCACCAGAGACCGTCCTGAATCATGCTATCGATGAGCTGGGCGTTCCCCATGCGGGCACCCCAGCGGGCGGCGGGCAGGAGGTAGGGCGCGTTGGACATGCTTTCGGTGCCCCCGGCCACCACGAGTTCGGCATCCCCCATGAGAATGGACTGGGCGCCGAGGGCCACGGCCTTAAGCCCGGACCCGCAGACATGGTTGGGGGTATGGGCCGGGGTGGCGAAAGGCAGGCCCGCCTGCAGGGCCGCCAGCCGGGCCACGTTCTGCCCACTGCCGGCCTGCAGCACATTGCCCAGCACCACCTCGCCCACGGCTTCCGGGGCCACACCCGCTCGGACCAGGGCCTCGGCGATGGCCAGGGCGCCCAACTGGACCGCGTTCAGGGGCTTCAGGGCACCCCCAAAGGAACCGACGGCGGTACGGGTCGCGGACAGGATATAGGCAGACATGGCTGGCTCCGGATAGGACCTTAGGGCTCGTTAAACAATAACCTGACTAATCGCGCGGGGCGCCGGGCGAGCCAGGCAAGGAAGGCGAGGAGGGCCGATGCGGGACATCGGCCGACGAGCGTGACGCAGCATGGCGACGCCCGCCGCCCTGCGCCCGAAGGGTTGGCGCCCATCCACGCGCCCCGCGGCGTCAGGCCCCTTTAACAACGAACCACGTTGCCCTGCGGGCCCTTCCTTGCGGATGCATCGCGGCTGGGCGCCAACGATTAGCCGGTTTATTGTTTAACGAGCCCGTAGGGTATCGTGACTAAACGTGTCCGTCCCGAAACCGTGAACACAACACCCAGGCCCGCCCTGGTTCTTTTGAGAGCAGTCATGACCGTCCTTCGCCGCTGGATCCCCCTGTTTCTCGTCGGAAGCGCGCTGTTGGCCCAGGCCCCGCTCCCGCCCCCGCCGCCCCCCCCGGCGCCGCCCGCCCCCATGATCGGGGTGGACGTGCCCTCTGGTTTCCGGACCGAACGGCGGACCGAGAACCTGGCCTACGGTGCGAAGCTTTGGGTCAAGAACCGCAACGGCGGCATCCGGGTGACGGGGTGGGAGCGGGAGGAAGTCGCCCTCATCGCCCAGATCCGCGACAGCGAGAAGCGGCGGGTGGATCTGGTGGTCCAGCGGAAGGGCCCCGATCTCGATATCGAGGCGGTCTTCCAGCAGCCCTCCTGGAGCTTCGGCGTCTACATCAGCCCCCGCTGCGAGATGACCCTGCAGGTGCCCCGGAGGATCCTCGGCCACTTCCGCACCACCAACGGCAACGTGGCGGCTGAGAACCTGGACGGTTACGCCCGCTGCGAGGCCACCAACGGCAGCATCCTCGTGAACCACATCCGTGGCGAGGTGCTGGTGGACACCACCAACGGTCCCATCGAGGCCCGCAACCTGGCGGCCCGGATCAAGGGCAGCACCACCAACGGCCGCATCGTCCTGGAGGACATCGAAGGCGGCATCCGCCTGGAGACCACCAATGGCGGCATCCGCGCCCATCGCCTGGACGGGTGGGGCGAGGGCATCCGCCTGGAATCCACCAACGGCGGTATCGAGGTGGAACTGGGCAAAGCCTCGGGTGACCTGGTGGCCGAGAACAGCAACGGCTCGCTGGAGATCAAGATTCCCGACGCCCAGGTGCTCGAACTCACCAAGCACAGCGCCCGGGTGAAGGTGCCTGGCCGGACCCAGGTGATCCACCTCGAAACCACCAACGGCAGCATCCGGGTGAGGTAGCACCAGGGTAATCTGTGGACCATGCGCCTGCTGGTCCCCATCCTCATCGCCACCCTGGCCCTGCACGCCCAGGTCCCCCGCCTGACGGAGGTCCAGGAACGGCGACTGGCCAACGGCGCCCGTCTGCTGGTGGTGGAACGGCGGGGCCTGAAGGCCTTCCACGCTGCCCTGGTCTTCCGGGGGGGCCGGGCGGAGGAACCCACGGCCCTGGCAGGCGCCACGGACCTCCTGGCTCGGACCCTGTACGGGGCCACCTGGCCCGAGGATCTCGAAACCACGAAAGCTGCTTCCGGCCTGGACGCTCTGCTCAAGCAGGAGGAGGGCCTGTTTGAATCCCTCCGGCTGGAGCGCCTCAGCCAGCGCCACGACCCCACCTCTTCCTCCACCCAACTGCCTGCCCTCGAGGCCAGCCTTGGCTCCGTCCAGTCCCGGCTGAAGGCCTTGTTCTCGCCCTCGCCCCTGGCGGATCTCTACACCAGCCGGGGGGGCCGTCAGGGTGCGGAAGCCACCGCCGACGCTCTGGTGGCCTGGACCGAGCTGCCCCTGGATACCTTCGCGTTCTGGTGCCGCACGGAAGGTCAGCGCCTCCGGACGCTCCAGCTCAGCCGGTTCTCGGGGACCCGGGCTGCTCTGGTGGCGGACCTCCACACCCAGGGCCCCCTGGGACTGGACCTGCTCCTGGGCGCGGCCCTGCCCGGCCATCCCTACGGCCGGGCGCTGGCGGACCACCGGCCCGCCCTAGAGGCCCTCCGCTGGTCCGATCTGCGGAAGTACTCCCGCCGCGTGCTGAGCCCGAACCGCCTCACCATCATCCTCGTGGGCGGCCTGGGCCTGGAGCAGGCCCTCCCGGCGCTCCAGCTGCATCTGGGTACTCTGCCGGTCCCGCCGGACCTCGAGGAGGCCATCCTGCCGGAGATCCCGGCCGACCTCGGTGACCGGCAGGTGCAGGCCGTCCTGGGCGGGGAGCCCCGGCTCCTGGTCGGATGCCGCATCCCGCCCCGGAGCCACCCGGACCATCTGGCCTTGCGCATGGCCGCCCAGTTGCTGGGGGGCGGCACCGCGGGTCGGCTGCAGGCCATCCTGGTCAGGCAGAAGGCCCTGGCCCGGGAGGTGAGCCTGCGCATGGACCTGCCGGGAGGCCGCCTTCCGGGTCTCCTGGTGGCCGAGTTGAAACCCGCGACAGGCCACAGCTTGGCCGAGCTTGAGGTTGCCTTGCATGGTGAGGTCCTGCGACTGCAGCAGGAGCCCATCCCGCAGGAGGAATGGTCGAGGGCTCTATCGGAGCTGGAGGCGGAGCACCTGCGGATTCTGGACGAACCAACCGTCCTGGCCGAAGCCCTTGGCAAGGCCCAGGCCGAATGCGGCAATTGGAATGTCCTGGATCTCGAGATGCAGCGGTTCCGGTCGCTGGGCCCGGAATTGGTGCAGGCGGCGGCCCGGACCTGGTTGAACCCCAGCCACCGCACCACCGCCCGGCTGGAAGCCTCCCCCACGAAGACCACGGACCCCGTCGAGGCGGAGACCTTGCGGGTCTTGAAAGAGTTGGCTGCCACCCGGGTCCAGAACCTCGCCCAGCGCGAGCGACTCGTGGCTGAGGGCCTCCGCCAGCTGCACATGCTCAGTCCCGAGGAGCGCCTTCGCACCCTGAAGCTGCTGGAGGCCCAGCTCGCCCCGAGCCGGAAATGAAAGCCCTCCTTCTGGCCGGTTTGGCCACCCTGACGGTGCAGGCCCAGCCGAGGGTACAAGCCTTCGTCCTCCCCAACGGCCTGCGGGTGTTCCACCTGGAGGACCATGAGCATCCCCTGGTGCGGGCCTGGCTTCAGGTGAACCTTGAGCCTACCGACACGCCACCCGGCCGGAATGGCCTCTCCCTGCTGAGCCTGCGGATGCTGGAGCATTCCGATGCGGGGGGCCTGAAGGCCGAGGACTTCGACCGGATCCTGGATGCCTCCAGCATCCAGCTCACCCGGACCTCCACCGCCAGGGGGTTGGAGTGGCATCTCACAGCCCGGAGCCGGGACCAGGACCGGGCCATGGGACTGCTGGCGGACCGCCTGCTGCGGACCGTGTTGGATCCCGCCGTGCTGGAAATCCAGCGCCTGGCCTGCTGGCTTGACGTGGATGACCTGGAGGCCTCGCCCCGAACGCGCCTGCGCCGGGCCCTGGCATGGGAACCGGGAACCCAGCCCACCCGGCCCGGCTTGGACGCCATCACCTTCGACGACCTGCTTGCCTTCAAGGCCCGGGTGCTCCGGCCCGACCGGGCGATCCTGGTGCTCCACGGTGATCTCGGCTTCGAACAGGCCAAGCGTCTGGTGCTCTTGAACCTGGGCTCCTGGGCGACCCCGAAGGCCCCTCCGGCCCGCCTTCCGGCGCCGCGCCAAGTGCCGCCCGAGCCCCTGCTGCGGATCCCTGCGCGGGGGGAAGGGCTGCGAATCCAAGCCGTGGCCGCCCCTCTGCGGGAGTTTTCGCCCGAAGCCGCCCTCCTGCTGGGCCTCCTGATCCCCGGAGACCCCTTCCTTCCGCCGGTCCAATGCGAGGCCTTGGATTTCGGCCTGGTGGCTACTCTGGACGCCGAGGCCACCACCCCCGCACCGGCCGCCTGGAACCTGCTTCACGAGCGCCTGGAGGGGTTGCGTCAGCGCGGGTTCACGCAAGTGGACCTGGAGCGTGGGCGCCAGGCCTGGCTGGCCCGCCGCAGCCTGGACTCCCTGCATCCCGAGGCCCTGCTGGCCGCCACCCTGGCGGACGCCCTGGGTCGCGGGGTCTCCACAGAGCGCATGCAAACGCTGTCCCTGGAAGCCCTGAACGCCGACCTGCGCCGCTGGCTCGAAGCGGCCAGGATCCGCACCGGCGCCACCGGTGACCCCGAAATATTAAAGAAGCTGCCTTAGGGGCCGTTACGGAATAACCTTCGTTGAATTCGCCATTCCGGTACGGTCCCTTATGTCGTTCTCGCCGTTTTCGAGAAGGGTTGTTTTATTACGACGGCTTAGCTTTCAGATCTTCACGCCGAAGCGGGCCGCCAAATCGAGGTACCGGACCCGGATGCCCGTCACGATCGCCTCCGGCAGGTGCGGGGCTGGGGGCTGCTTGTCCCAGTCCGGCAGGGTCTCCAGGTAGTCGCGGAGGAACTGCTTGTCCAGGCTGGGGGGGTTCTTCCCCGGCGCCCAGCCCTCCGCCAGCCAGTACCGGCTGCTGTCCGGGGTCAAGGCCTCGTCGATGAGGATCAGTTCGCCATCGGCCCCGAGGCCGAACTCGAACTTCGTGTCCGCGAGGAGGATGCCTCGTTGGGCCGCGAGCTCCGCGCCCCGGCGGTAGAGGGCCAGACTCAGGTCCCGCAGCCGGGCGGCCAAGCCGTCCCCCACGACGGCCACCATGCGGTCGAAGGAGATGTTTTCATCGTGCCCTTCCTCGGCCTTGGTGGAGGGGGTGAAGATCGGCTCGGGCAGGCGGTCGGCGAGCCTCAGTCCCGGGGGCAAGGGCACCCCGCAGACCGCCCCATCCACCTGGTATTCCTTCCAGCCGCTGCCGGCAAGGTAGCCGCGCACCACGCATTCGATGGGCAGGGGACGGGTCTTCTCCACCACCACGGCCCGGCCCGCCAACGCCTCCCGGTAGGTCTCCAGTTCCGCGGGCCAGCCCCGGTTCCCACGGAAATGATTGGGCACCAGATCGGCGGTCTCGGCCATCCAGTACGACGCCACCGCCGTGAGGATGCGGCCCTTGTCCGGGATGCCTTCGGGCATCACGCAGTCGAAGGCACTGATGCGGTCCGTGGCCACGATGAGGAGCTGGCTGCCCAGGTCGTAGACATCCCGCACCTTGCCCCGGCGGAAGATAGGAAGGGGCAGGTCGGTGCTGAGCAGGACGGACATGGGGCTCCCGGGTGAGGCTCCATCATCGCAAGACCCAGGTGCTGAGGCCAGCCGCGCGATGTGGACGTTTCGCTTCGAATGGTCTCGTCCAGAGATTCACCCCAGTTCGGGCAGATGCCTGGGCGTGGGCGCCGACCAGTGCAGGCCGGAGGGCAGCAGGGCGTAGCGGTTCATGACACCCACCCAGCGGGCCAGTTCGGATTCCCGGACGGGGCCCTCCGATCTCGCCAGCGGCAGCCCCAGGAACTGGAGGTAGTCCTGTACCTCGGCGCCCGAAACCCCAAGCACCCCGGGCAGCTCCTCCAGGGGATGCTCCCGATCCCCCGGGGGGGGCGCCAGCAGGCGGTAGTCAAAGGTCTCCCGCAGGACGGAGGCCGTGGCGGTGGGATCCAGCTCCTGGGCCGCATCCAGGTGGGGAAAGGGGTTCCCGCCGAGCAGCCCCAGGGCCTGGGCGATGCCCAGGTGCGCCAGCAGGTGGACCGGATGGACCTTCAGGACGGCCTCGAAGGCCGCGCGGGCCTCCTGGGCCCGACCCAGGCGCAGCAGAGCTTCCCCATGGCGCAGCTTGGCCTCGATGCGCTCCGGTTCGGCCTTGATCCACCGCTCGGCCACAGCGGCCATCTCCTCGGCCATGCCCTGGGCCCGGAAGAAGCTGGCCAGGTAGGCCAGGCTGGTCACATCCTTGGGGGCCAGCAGCAGCAGCCGGTCCAGGATCTCCGCTGCGCGCATCGACTGCCCCTCTTGGTCCAGGCGGTGCGCCCAGTCCCGAAGGATCTCCACCTGGCGGGGCACCGGGTGGTTGGGGGTGGACCGGGCTGGTTCGGCTGGGTGCAGGAGCTGGGTCCTTACCCACAGGTAACGCAAGGCATTACGTCCGTTCGGTGCCCCTAGGTCCTCCTCGATGGCGTGGATGATGGTCCTGAGGCCGTGCTCCCAGAGGGGCGGCAGTGGCATCTGCACATGGGTGCGCAGTTCCCGGGTGAGGGGATCCAGAGGGTTCCCGGCCCGCCCCAGGTGCAGCCGGAGCCGGATGAGTTCGAGCCCGGGCTCCTCGCCAGGCTGAAAAGCCAGCCGCAGGGCGAGTTCCCCGGTATCGGGGTCGAAATCGTCCAGAATCAAGAAGCGCAGATGGGCCCGCATGAAGCTGAGATTACCAAGGTTCTAGGTCCAAAGGAGGTTGACCAGCACCCGTCCAGGGTCGATGATGCTCTATTCGGCTTAGCGGGAGTCACGATGCAAAAGAAGATGCTGCTCATGCCATTTTTGATCATACTCCCCGTCTTCGCGGGCGAAGTGGGGCTGCTCGTTGACAAGCAGTTCGGCAAGGCCCAGGCGGCAACTTTTGGCACCGGCCAGAAATACGATGCCATCAGCCCCACCGGCTTCGGCATCCGCGGCGGCTTCGACATCTTCGACTTGAAGGTCGCCGCCCTGCAGCTGAACGCCACCTGGCACAACAAGACCACCAGCGATCTCAGCTATGGCGGCAACAAGTTGGGCGAGTTCGACAACCAGTACTGGGCCGCAGGCGCCATGGTGAACTGGAAGCTGCTCGTGAACGTGGGTGCCGGCGTGGAGTACCGCTCCGAGAAGCTCACCTACCGCCCCAACACGGGCGTCGGCTCCGACAATACGACGGGCCGCCCCTGGGCCCGCGTGAACATCGGCTTCAGCATCCCCACCCCCGTGGTCAGTCCCTTCTTCCTCTTGGAAGTGGCTGCGCCCCTCTCCAAGAAGGACGCCACCTCCACCCCCAAGGACCTCACCGATGCCCTGGCCCCCCAGGTTCAGATTGGCATTTACGGCGGCATCCGGTTCTAAGCGGCAACCATTCGAGCAAAAGGGGCGCCTGCGGGCGCCCCTTTTACGTATGATGAAGGCACCATCTTTGAGGACGCATGGAACTTCGGATCCTGGGCTGCAGCGGCGGTGAGGCCAATGGGGAGCGCCTGACGGGCCTGCTGGTGAACGGCTGCGTGGCCATCGATGCGGGGTCGATCACCGGGGCGCTGAGCGTGGCGGAACAGGTGAAGATCCAGCACGTCTTTATCAGCCACTCGCACCTGGACCACATCTGCACCCTGCCCTTTTTCACCAAGAACATCTTCGGGCACACCCATGAGGCGGTGGAGATCCACGCCCTGCCCGAGACCCTTGACGCCCTGCGCCGGCACCTCTTCAACGACGAGCTCTGGCCGGACTTCAGCGTGATTCCCAGCCCCAACGATCCCACCATCCGCTACACGGAGATCGAACCGGAACACACCTACCACGTCTGCGGCCTGCATATCACACCCATCCGGGTGAACCACCTCGTGCCCTGCGTGGGCTACAAGGTGGACGACGGGAAGGACGCCTTCATCTTCACCAGCGACACGGCCGAAACGGACCGCATCTGGGAAGTGGCCAACGCCACGTCCAACCTGCGGCTGGTCATCGCCGAGGCGAGCTTTCCCAACGAGCAGGCCTGGCTGGCGGAAGCGTCCAGACACCTCACGCCCGCGAAACTCGGTGCCGAGTTGAAGAAACTCCGGCCCGACGTCCCCGTGCGCATCTACCATCTGACCCCCGGCGACCGAGAGACCATGCTGCCCCAGCTGCAGGCCATCCATGATCCCCGGGTGAGCCTGCTGGCCCAGAATGAGCGCCTGGTCTGGTAGGGCTCATGGCCCGGGGAACGCGGTGATCAGGGCCCGGAGTGCCTCTTCGTAGGCGGCGGGAAGGGCCTCAGCCAGGGGGGGCACCCCCTCCAGTCGGCCTTGCTGCGCGTGCATCTCGATGCGGGCCGCCAGGTCCGCAAAGCGGACCAGGCCGAGATTGCTTGCGGCCCCTTTCACCTGATGGGCCTCGGCCGCCGTCCGTTCTGCATCTCCGGCCGCGAGGGCCGTTCGCAGCAAGTCGAGACGCGTCAGAACATCCTCCTGGAACAGCCCGATCAGTTCCTGGATCAGGGCTGGCGCGGCCCCGATCGCGAGGAGATCGCACAGCGGCTGGGGGTCGAGGATCGGCAGATCGCTCAAGACAGGCTCCAGGGATCGGGCATCCTCTCTCTCCATCGATGAGGTCCCTTCCCGGGATCAGTTTGGGATCAGGCTGATCGGGCGGGTTCATCCCGCCCAGGCAGCGGGGGCCCGGGGGGACATCGCGAGCAAAGCGAGCAGGCGGTCCCCCCGGACAGCATCAGCCTCAGAAACCGTGGCCCGCCGGGTGGCCCGCAGCCTGGAGGCGGATGAGGCTGGCGTCGAGCTTGGCTTGGGCGATGGCCAGGTCGTGCTCGGTGAGTGCCTCCTTCAGGAGCTTAAGGGCGCGCTGGCGCGAGGCCTCGGCCCGCTCCAGATCGATCATGGCCACCGTCTCGCTCTCCCGAGCCAGGATCGTGACGCGGTCGGGACCCACTTCCGCGAAGCCGCCGAAGACCGTGATCCAGTGTTGCTGGCCATCCTGGACGTAGTAGAGGAGGCCGTCGCCCACCTCGGTCATCAGGGGCGTGTGGCCCGGCAGGATGCCGTAGTAGCCGCGGGAGGCCGTGGGGAACTGGACCTCGGCCACCTCGGCCGAAAAGACCGGCCGTTCCGGGGTCACCACTTCCAGCTTGATCATGGGGGACATGGTTGCCTCTCAGGGCTCGGAATCCGCGTGGCGGATTCCGAGATAAGAACTGATTAAACTGCGGCGAGCTTCTCGGCTTTTTCGGCGGCTTCTTCGATGGTGCCGACGAGGTAGAAAGCCTGCTCGGGCAGGTGGTCCCACTTGCCGTCGCAGATCTCGCTGAAGCCCTTGATGCTGTCTTCGAGCTTCACATACTTGCCCGGCATGCCCGTGAACTGCTCGGCCACAAAGAAGGGCTGGCTGAGGAAGCGCTGGATCTTGCGGGCGCGGGCCACGATGAGCTTGTCTTCGTCGCTTAGTTCATCCATGCCGAGGATGGCGATGATGTCCTGCAGCTCTTTGTACTTCTGCAGGATCGCCTTCACGTGCATGGCGGTGTCGTAGTGGTGCTCGCCCAGGATGCGGGGATCCAGCAGGCGACTGGTGGACGCCAGGGGATCCACAGCGGGGTAGATGCCCAGGGCCGCGATGTCGCGGGAGAGATTTGTGGTGGCGTCCAGGTGGGCGAAGGTGGTGGCGGGTGCGGGGTCCGTGTAGTCGTCCGCGGGGACGTAGACGGCCTGCACGGAGGTGATGGACCCCTTCTTGGTGGAGGTGATGCGCTCTTGCAGTTCACCCATCTCCGTGGCCAGGGTGGGCTGGTAGCCCACGGCGGAGGGCATGCGGCCCAGGAGGGCGGACACTTCGGCACCGGCCTGGGTGAAGCGGAAGATGTTGTCCACGAAGAGCAGCACGTCCTTGCCTTCCACGTCGCGGAAGTACTCGGCCACGGTGAGGCCGGTGAGCGCCACGCGGGCGCGGGCTCCGGGGGGCTCGGTCATCTGGCCGTAGATGAGGGCCACCTTGGACTTGCTGAGGTCGTCCTTGTTGATGACGCCGGAATCCATCATCTCATGCCAGAGGTCGTTGCCCTCGCGGGTGCGCTCGCCCACGCCGGCGAACACGGAGTAGCCGCCGTGGCCCTTGGCGATGTTATTGATGAGTTCCATGATCAGCACGGTCTTGCCCACGCCGGCGCCCCCGAAGAGGCCCGTCTTGCCGCCCTTCGCGTAGGGTTCCAACAGGTCGATGACTTTGATACCCGTTTCGAACATCTCGGAGGAGGTGTTCAGGTCTTCGTACTTGGGGGCCTCGCGGTGGATGGGCATGGTCATCTTGTGGCCCAGGGGGCCGCGCTCGTCCACGGGATCGCCCACCACGTTGATGATGCGGCCCAAGGTCTCGGGGCCCACGGGGACGTTGATGGGCTGGCCGGTGTCACTGACCACCTGGCCGCGAACCATGCCCTCGGTGGGCTGCATGGAGACGCAGCGCACGCGGTTCTCGCCAAGGTGCTGCTGCACTTCCAGCGTCACGGTGACGCCGGCGATCTCGGTGCGCAGGGCGTTCATGATCGCGGGCAGGTGGGCGTCGAACTCGACGTCCACGGCGGGACCGACAACGGCGATCACGCGGCCTTGAAGGGTGTTGGACATGGGGACCTCGGAAAAGAAGTAACCGCGAAAAACGCTAAATAACGCGAAAAGAGCAAGGGCAGGGGAAGGGGCAGGGTTTGAATGGTCGTTCTTTTTTCGTCAGTTTCGCGATTTTGGCGGTTTCAGGCGTTGGCGCCGCTGACGATCTCGATGATCTGGTTGGTGATGCTGGCCTGGCGGATCTTGTTCATGGTGAGGGTCAGCTTGCCGATCATCTCGCCGGCATTGTTGCTGGCCTTGTCCATGGCCGCCATGCGGGCGCCGTGCTCAGAGGCGCTGCTCTCCAGGAGGTTGCGCAGCAGTTCCGTCTCCACGAAGCGGGGCAGCAAGGTCTCCAGCACCGAATTGGGATCGGGCTCGAGCAGGTGGGGAATTTCGATAGCCTCCCGGTCCTCGGTGCTGCGGTCCATCTCCATGGGAAACACCCGGAACACTGTCGGTGTCTGGGCGATGGGGCTGTTGAAGTAGTTGTAGATCACGTAAAGTGCATCGATCTCGTCGGCGTGGTACTGGGCAGCGGCGCCTTCGGAGATCTCGGTCACCACGCGCTGGAAGCCCGTCAAGGGGATGTTCAGATACTCCCCGGCCGGGGTCAGCCCGTGCTTCTTCGCCCACTCAGCCGCGCGCTTGCCGACCACGTCTAGGTGGACGATCTCGGCCGAACATTCGGCCAAGAAGACGTTGGCAGCCTTGAGCACGTTGGCATTGAAGCCACCACAGAGGCCCTTGTCCGAAGCCACAAGCATCACGCGGATGCGCTTCTCCTCGCGGGGAGACAGGAAGGTCTGGGCGGCGGGGCCGGGCTGGATTTCGGCATCGCCCCGGATGCGGCCCACCACGCGGCGGACGACTTCCATCATCTTGCTGGCGTAGGGGCGCAGGGCCACCAGGCGCTCCTGAGCCTTCCGCAGCTTGACCGCGGAAATCATCTTCATCGCCTTCGTAACCTGTTGGGTGTTCTTCACCGACCGGATGCGGCGGCGAATGTCCTGGAGACCGGCCATCGGACTAGGCTCCCGCGGTCGGGTTCAGGGAGGCCTGGAAGGTCTCCTTGAGGGCCGCCACCTGGATCTTGAGTTGGGCCTTGGCATCGTCGCTGAGCACCTTGGTGTCACGGATGCCGCGCAGCACTTCGGGGGCGTTCACATCGAGGTGGGCCATCAGCTCGGCTTCGAAGCGCCGGGCCTGGGCCACGGGCAGATCATCCACGTAGCCGTTGGTGGCGGCCCAGATGATGACCACCTGCTTTTCCACCGGCATGGGCTGGTACTGGCCCTGCTTTAGGATCTCCACCAGCCGCTGGCCGCGGTTCAGCTGAGCCAGGGTGGCCTTGTCCAGATCGGAACCGAACTGGGCGAAAGCCGCCAGTTCGCGGTACTGGGCCAGGTCGAGCTTGATGGTGCCGGCCACGGACTTCATGGCCTTCACCTGGGCGGCGCCACCCACCCGGCTCACGGAGATGCCCACGTTCACGGCGGGGCGGACCCCTGAGTTGAAGAGGTCGCCCTCGAGAAAGATCTGGCCGTCGGTGATGGAGATGACGTTGGTGGGGATGTAGGCGGACACGTCACCGGCCTGGGTCTCGATGATGGGCAGGGCCGTCATCGAACCGGCGCCCCGCTCGTCACTGAGCTTGCACGCGCGCTCCAGCAGGCGGCTGTGCAGGTAGAACACGTCGCCGGGATAGGCTTCGCGGCCGGGAGGACGGCGCACCAGCAGCGAGATTTCCCGGTAGGCCAC
Organism: Holophagaceae bacterium; assembly: GCA_025361205.1. Taxonomy (GTDB): domain Bacteria; phylum Acidobacteriota; class Holophagae; order Holophagales; family Holophagaceae; genus Geothrix. The sequence goes on along the minus strand of JANYAS010000038.1, from coordinate 3,105 downwards.
GGCCTGCTTGGAGAGATCGTCGTAGACGCAGAGGACATGGCCGCCGGGGTTGTTCTTGTCTGCTGGCTTGCCATCCTTGCCATGCCACATGAAGTACTCACCCATGGCAGCGCCCGTCATGGGGGCCAGGAAGAGCAGGGGCGCGGCTTCGGAGGCGGAGGCGGCCACCACGATGGTGTGCTTCATCGCGTCGTACTCTTCCAGGGTCTTCACCACCTGGGCGATGGTGGAGCGCTTCTGGCCGATGGCCACGTAGATACAGATCACGCCCGTGTCGCGCTGGTTGATGATGGTGTCCACGGCAACGGCGGTCTTGCCGGTCTGGCGATCGCCGATGATCAGTTCGCGCTGGCCGCGGCCGATGGGGATCAGGCTGTCGATGGCCTTGAGGCCCGTCTGCATGGGTTCGTGGACGCTCTTGCGGTCCACGATGCCGGGGGCGATGCGTTCGATGGGGCTGGTGGTGGCCGCCTGGATGGGGCCCTTGCCGTCGATGGGGTTGCCCAGGGCATCCACCACGCGGCCCACGAAGGCGGGACCCACGGGCACGGACATGATCTTGCCGGTGCGCTTGACGGTGTCGCCTTCCTTGATGGCGGCGGTGTCACCCAGGAGGATGATGCCGACGTTGTCCTCTTCCAGGTTGAAGGCGAGGCCCATCACGCCGTGGGGCAGTTCCAGCAGCTCCCCGGACATGGCCTTCTCGAGACCGTAGGCGCGGGCGATGCCGTCACCCACGCTGATGATCGTGCCGACTTCGGCCACGTCCACCTGGGCGTCGAAGCCTTCGATCTGGCTGCGGATGATGCGGGAAATCTCTTCCGCGCGAATGTCCATGAAGTCCTCCAAACCTGCAAATGATGGCGATCGAACTGAATCCGATGAGACCTGACTAGGCGGAAAGCAACTGCGTCTTGAGCTGATGGAGCTGGCCCTGGAGTGAGGCATCCAGCACCGTGGAACCCACCTGGACCTTCAGGCCGCCGAGAAGGGCGGGGTCCATGCTCCAGGTGAGGCGGATGATCTTGCCGGTGCGGGCGGTGAGCGAGGCAACGAGGGCCTTCGCCTGAGCGTCTGTGAGGGGCTGCGCGCTGACCACCTTGGCCTCGACGATACCGGCGCGTTCGTCCACCAGCTCCGAGAAGGTGCGGCGGAGGTCCGCCAGCAGGTTCAGGCGGCCGGACTCGGCCACCACGCGGAAGAAGTGGCGAAGGGTCTCGCTGACCTTGGCGGCAGCCAGGATGGTCTCGAAGACCTGGGCCTTTTTCCCGGGCAGCACCAGGGGCGAGGCCACCAGGCGGGTCAGGTCCGCATTGCTGGCCACGGTGGAGGCCACGGTATCCAGCTCCTGCTGGAGCTGGGCGATGTTGCCCTGCTGGTCGCCGATCTGGAGGAGGGCCTTGGCGTAGCGCCGGGCCGTCAGGCGGCTGCTCACTGGGCACCTCCGATCTGTTGGATGGCCCGGTCAAGAGCCTTGCCGGCCTCGGCCCCCTGGAGCTTGACCGCCAGGCGCTTGGCGGCGCCCTCCACGGCCAGTTCGGCCACGAGGGCCCGCAGCTCCTGCTCGGCCTGACGTTTTTGATGACCGATTTCCGTCTGGGCCTGGGTCAGGATCTGGGTGGCCTCGGTTCGGGCGGCCTCCAGCACGCGCTGCTTCTCGGCTTCGGCATCCGTCTCAGCCTTGGCCAGGATGCCCGCCAGTTCGCCTTCGAGCCCGGCCATCTTGACCTCCAGCTCCTGCATCTGGGCCGCACTCTCGGCCTTGTCCTTTTCCGCCTGGGCGAGCTTGGTCTCCAACTCGTCCTTGCGGTCCCTGAACAGGGCGGACAGTGCGCCCTTCAGGAGAAAGAAGAGGCCGGCGCCGTAGATGACAAAGTTCAGCAGCTGGACCAGGAAGGCGCCCAGGTTGCCGTAGTCCTTGCCGAAGAGTTTCATGGCGGGGCCATGGTGGCTGGCGCCCGTGGCCTCGCCGTGGGCAGCCGCCGCGTGGGGGTCATGGCCCGCTTCGGGAGCGGCGCTGCGGCCTTCATGGCCCTCGGTGGCCTGGGTCGGGTGGTCGGCGGGCTGGGCCTCATGCCCAGCTGCGGGTTCAGCGTGCGGCTCGGTCGCCGGTGTCGGATGGGCATCATGGGCCTGGGCCGCGAGCCCCAGGGGGCTGAGGCTCAGCAGGGCGGCCAGGGAGATCCGGGTCAGGGTCAGCATGCTCAGGCCTGCTTCAGAAGGGTCTTGGCCATGGCTTCGGCCAGGGCGTCCACCTGAGCCAGCAGGCTCTGCTTGGCCTCTGCCTGCTGGGTCTTGAGGGATGCCACCGCGGCCTGGCGTTCGGCCAGGGCCGTGGCCCGGGCCTCGTCCAGCAGCTGCTGCTTATCCTTGCCCGCGGCGTCGGCCAGTGCCTTGCGGCGCTCGAAGGCCTTGGCACGAAGGTCCTTGAGGCGCCCCTGATAGTCCTTCTCCCGGGCGTCCAACAGGGCCGCTGCCTGGGCCTTGGCCTCGCCCCCGGCGCTCAGGTCGCGCTCCCGGTCTTCCATCACCTGGGTGATGGGCTTGAAGAATACCACTCGGAGGTAGAGGTAGAGCACCACCAGCAGAACCATCACGAACAGAATGGCTGGCAGGTCCGGACGCATGGGATCCGGCATCTGGGCCAGGATGCGCGCGAAAGGGCCGTCCCCAGCCGGTGTTCGGAGAGTCAGATTCGCCAGTTCCAGCAGCGCCACAGGCCACCCTCCAGAAACATCCTAGGGCCAAGGCCAGCAGATCGGCCAGGGTCACACCGACACCAGCAGAAGGTCCGCGGGAACCTCTGGCACGGAAGTCTTAAAACCATACCAGAGCAGCCTGGATCCCTCAATGCAGAGCTTTGCCCTTGACCCCTCCCCCACCCTGTGGGAGGATTTTGGTTCGGCGATTCGGGCGATTAGCTCAGTCGGTAGAGCAGCTGCTTTACACGCAGCATGTCGGCGGTTCGAGCCCGTCATCGCCCACCAGTTCACTGGTGAACACCAAGGGGTTGTAGCTCAGTCGGTTAGAGTGCCAGCCTGTCACGCTGGAAGTCGCGGGTTCGAGCCCCGTCAGCCCCGCCAACAAAACGACCCCCATTAGGGG
>JANYAS010000181.1 GCA_025361205.1 Holophagaceae bacterium | reverse complement strand
CTCGCCAAAGTCTCCCGCGCGCGGAAGGTCCTGGATGTTGCTCATATTTCTGGCGACCTACACTAGAAGAGTCCTGGAATAACCCCGCCGAGCCCCAGGCTTTCATCGTCAGGCGAATCGAACCTAAGCAGGTAAGGCTTGCCCTGCATGAGGAACCCCGAAATTTCGATGCCGGATAGATCGAGTGCAGATCTGGTTCTACTAACCAGAAGAAAAACCACTGGAAGGTGATCTCAGGACTGAATCCTTCCACTACATCTGAAATCGGTGCGTGCACTCCACCCAACTCTCGCTCCCGTCCCGGTAGCGCTCCCGCTTCCAGATGGGCACGCGCTGCTTGATCTCGTCCATGATCCAGGCGGCGGCCTGGAAGCTTTCGGCGCGGTGGGCACTGCTGGTGGCGACGATGACCGCAGCCTCGGTGAGGGGCACCACGCCGATGCGGTGGTGGACGGCGCAGCGGGTGAGGCCGTAGCGCTCGATGGCCTTTTCGCGCAGGAGGCCCAGTTCCTTCTCGGCCATGGGGACATAAGCTTCGTAGGCCAGCTCCAGCACGGGGCGGCCATCGTGGTGATCGCGGGCCCGGCCCTCAAAGAGGACCAGAGCACCGGCATGGGGATCCTCCATGACACTTCGTAAAGCCATCGCGTCCAGAGGCGCTTCCTGAACCGCTATCCAGGGAATCATGCGTGTCTCCGCTTCAGTCCCAACCATACACTGGACTGTATTCAGAGGTTCACCATGACCAGCCAACCGATCGATCCGAACGCCGTCTTCGACACCCTGGGCCGCCACATGCTGGTGGACGGGTTCCACCTGGTGATGGACCTGGAGAAGTCCCACGGCTCCTGGATCGTGGACGCCCGGGACGGCCGCAAGTATCTCGATTTCTACACCTTTTTCGCCACCACGCCCCTCGGCCACAACCACCCCCGCCTGCGAGAGGCTGCCTTCGTCCAGCGCCTGGGCGAGATCGCGGTCAACAAGCCGGCCAACTCGGACATCTACACCACGGCCTTCGCGGAGTGGGTGGAGGCCTTCGGCACCCACGCGGCGCCGGACTACCTGCCCCATCTGTTCTGGATCGACGGCGGTGCCCTGGCCGTGGAGAACGCCCTAAAGGCGGCCTTCGATTGGAAGGTGCGGAAGAACCTGGCCGCCGGCAGGGGCGAGAAGGGCTCGCAGGTGATCCACTTCCGCGAGGCCTTCCACGGCCGCACCGGCTACACCATGAGCCTCACCAACACGGCGGATCCCCGCAAGCATCAGTATTTCCCCAAGTTCCCCTGGCCCCGCGTGCCGAACCCCAAGCTGACCTTCCCCATGGACCTCGCCAAAGTCGAAGTGGCGGAGGCTGAATCCATTGCCGCCATCGAAGCCGCCGTGGCCCAGAATCCCGACGACATCGCCTGCCTCATCGTGGAACCCATCCAGGGCGAGGGCGGCGACAACCACTTCCGCGGCGAGTTTCTGCAGAAGCTGCGGGTGCTGGCGGACCGTCATGAATTCCTGCTGATCTTCGACGAAGTGCAAACGGGCTTCGGCGCCACCGGCAAGTGGTGGGCCCACCAGTGGTTCAACGTGCAGCCGGACATCATCGCCTTCGGCAAGAAAGCCCAGACCTGCGGCATCGCCGCCGGCCGGCGCCTGGATGAAGTGGACGGCGTGTTCAAGGTGCCCAGCCGCATCAACAGCACCTGGGGCGGCAACCTGGTGGACATGGTCCGGGGCACGCGCATCATCGACGTCATCCGCGAGGAGGACTTGCTGGCTCACAGCGTGCGGCAGGGTGAGCGCCTGCTCAAGGGCCTGCAGGAGATCCACCGAGACTTCCCCGAATTCACGTCGAACCCCCGCGGCCGCGGCCTCTTCTGCGCCCTGGACATCGCCACGCCCGCGCTGCGCGACGCCGTGGTGGCCAAGGGCCACGACCTAGGCATGATGATCCTCTCCACCGGGGTGAATGGCCTGCGCTTCCGCCCCGCCATGAATCTCACGACGCCGGATCTGGACCTGGGCGTGGAGCTACTCCGCAAGGCCGTGGCCGAAGTCGCGGCCACATCGCCTACTCTTGTCGGATGAAGGTCGAACTCTACTGCGATGGCGCGTGTCTAGGTAATCCCGGCCCCGGCGGGTGGGGGTACCTGCTGCGGGTGCACCTG
>JANYAS010000136.1 GCA_025361205.1 Holophagaceae bacterium | reverse complement strand
CTTGATATTCGTGAATGTTCATACTCGCTCCAAGAAAGGTCGGCTTCCAGTCTACCGTTCGGGAGCCCAGGGCCGAACCCCGAAGGCTGTGACCCGTGGCATCCTTTCAGTTGTTAGGAGCTCTTGGCCACGCCCGATGGTCGAGTCGCTCAGGACGCGGAAGATGCCCGCATGATCACCAAGGAGTACGGCGGGGCCAGCGTGGTGAAGGCCCAGATCCATGCAGGCGGCCGCGGCAAGGGCGGCGGCGTGAAGTTTGCGACCGATCCTGACAAGGCCGCCGAGCAGTTCAAAGCCATGCTGGGCATGCAGCTCGTCACCAAGCAGACCGGCGCCGAAGGCCGCAAGGTGCGCACCATCTTCATCTCCAAGCCTGTCGACATCGCCCGTGAGCTTTACCTGAGCTTCCTGGTGGACCGGTCCTCCAGCCGCATCACCATCCTGGCCTCCACGGAAGGCGGCGTGGAGATCGAAGAGGTCGCCGAAAAGACCCCCGAGAAGATCGTCAAGGTGGCGGTGGATCCGGCCTTGGGACTCTGCGCCTTCCAGGCCCGGGAGCTGGCCTTCGCCTTGGGTCTTGAGGGCGAAGCCTTCAAGCAGGGCGTGGTCTTCCTCCAGAACCTCTATCGGCTTTTCGTGGAGAAGGACTGCTCCATGGTGGAGATCAATCCGCTGGTGGTGACCAAGAAGGGGGACGTCACGGCCCTGGATGCGAAGATCGGCTTCGACGACAACGGCCTGTTCCGCCACCCGGATGTCCTGGCCTTCCGCGACCTCAACGAGGAAGCCGAGGAGGAGGTCGAGGCCAGCAAATTCAACCTGAACTTTATCAAGCTGGACGGCCAGATCGGCTGCATGGTGAACGGCGCGGGCCTGGCGATGGGCACCATGGACCTCATCAAATACCACGGCGGTTCCCCGGCCAACTTCCTGGACATTGGCGGCGGGGCCACCGAGGATGCCGTGAAGAACGCCTTCCGCATCATCCTGCAGGACCCTGCGGTGAAGGCCGTGCTGGTGAACATCTTTGGCGGCATCATGCGCTGTGACGTGGTCGCTGCGGGCATCGTCAACGCCGCCAAGGAAATTGGTATCAAGGTGCCGGTGGTGGTGCGACTCGAAGGCACCAACGTCGAGGAGGGCAAGAAGATCCTCGCCGATAGCGGACTGAATCTGGTCGTCGCCACCGATTTGAAGGATGCCGCCGAGAAGATCGTCGCCTCCATCAAATAACTCATCCACAGACCTGACAGAGTCCATTTTAAAAGAGGTATGACATGGCTGTTCTCGTGGGCAACCACACCAAACTCATCGTCCAGGGCATCACCGGCCGCGAAGGCCTGTTCCATGCCAAGGGCTGCCGGGACTACGGCACCAACGTGGTCGGCGGCGTGACGCCCGGCAAGGGCGGCACCGACATCGAAGGGTTCCCCGTCTTCAACACTGTCAAGGACGCCGTCGCCAAAACCAGCGCCAACGCCACCATGATCTTCGTGCCCCCCGTGGGCGCGGCGGATGCCATCCTGGAGGCCCTGGATGCGGGGATCGAGCTCATCGTATGCATCACCGAGGGCATCCCCGTTCTCGACATGGTCAAGGTCAAGCGAGTCCTGGCTGACTACCCCAAGAGCCGTCTCATCGGCCCCAACTGCCCCGGCATCATCAGCCCCGGCATGGCCAAGATCGGCATCATGCCCGGCCGCATCCACAAGCAAGGCCACGTGGGCGTGGTCAGCCGCTCGGGTACCCTCACCTATGAGGCCGTGGGCCAGCTCACGGCCCTGGGCATCGGCCAGAGCACCTGCATCGGCATCGGCGGGGATCCGGTGAACGGAACCAGCCACATCGACGCCCTGCGGATGTTCCAGGACGACCCGGATACCCACGCCATCATCATGATTGGCGAGATCGGCGGTAGCGCCGAGGAAGAGGCCGCCGAGTTCGTGAAGCAGTACGTCACGAAGCCCGTGGTGGCCTTCATCGCCGGCCAGACGGCCCCTCCCGGGCGGCGCATGGGCCACGCCGGCGCCATCATCTCCGGGGGCAAGGGCACCGCCGCCGAGAAGATGAAGGCCCTCACCGCCGCCGGCATCACCGTCGTGCAGAGCCCCGCCGATATGGGCAAGGCCCTGGCCGAACGCCTGAAGTAGGACAGAAGAAAGGGCTCACCACCAAGACACCAAGGAACCAAGGAACCAAGAACTGCTTTTTCTTTTCTTGGTGTCTTGGTGTCTTGGTGGTGATCTTTATTCATTATGTTGATCACACGCGAAATGGCTCTGGATCAGGATATCGGCCTCAATGCCACCCTCTTCGGGGGTGACATGATGGCGCGCATGGACAAGGTGGCGGGCATCGCGGCCGCGCTGATGTCCCGGAACCGGCGGTTTCTCACGGTGAAAGTGTCGGAGCTGCTCTTTCATAGTCCCGTGCGGGCCGGGGAGATCATCGAGTTCCACATCGCCATTACGCGGCAGGGGCGAACCAGCCTCACGCTGCAGATCGAGGTGCAGGTCTACGAGCCGGTTTCCGACCAGCGCCGGGATGTCACTAGCGGCGAATTCGTGATGGTGGCCGTCGACGAGGCCCTGCATCCCGAGCCCATCCTGTGGAAGCCTGAGATGGTCCAAACCGCGTTAGAGGCCCATCAGCGACGCCATCTCTAACCCCTGTCAGCACAGGGGAGAACCTCCGGCGGGCCAGAGGCGTATGCTAAGACTATGGATCAACTCATCAAGGCCCACCTGGACCATCGACGTGTGTGGCGGGATTTCGACTTCTGCTACCCAGTGATCTCCCGCCGCAGCCGAGGGGTGAGCCTGGGGGTGAACCTGAACCCAGACAAGGTGTGCAATTTCGACTGCGTCTATTGCGAGGTGGATCGCCGCACGCCGCCCAAGCGGAAGGATCTCAACTTCGATCTGCTGGAGGAGGAACTGGGCTTTTTGCTGGATCTCGCCACCAGCGGGGAGATCTATGAGATCCCGCCCTTCGATTCGGCCCGGCCCGAACACCGCCGCTTGAACGATATTGCCTTCAGCGGGGACGGTGAACCTACCACGGCGCGCGAATTCGCGGAGGTCGTGGCCCGGGTCGCCCGCCTGAAGGTGCAGCGGGGCTTGGAGCTGGTGAAGCTCGTGCTGATCACCGATTCCAGCCGTCTCGCGGCTCCGGACGTGATCCTGGGCCTGGAGACGCTCATGGCGCACCAGGGCGAGATCTGGGCGAAGCTGGATGCGGGTACCGAGGCCTATTACCGCGAGATCTGTCGCAGCAAGGTGCCTTTCCAGCGCATCCTCGACAACCTGCTGGCCACAGCCCGCCGCTGGCCGATACTCATCCAGACACTGTTCCTGGATTGGCGGGGGCGTGGGCCTGGCGAGGCCGAACTGGAGGCCTATTGCAGTCGCCTGGAGCACATTCTGGCCCAGGGCGGGCGGCTCCAGGCCATCCAGCTCTATACGGTGGCGCGGCCCACCCCGGAGCCCGAAGCTCGGCCCCTTCGGCATCTGGAAATGGACGCTATTGCCGCCAGTCTAAGGAGGCGCCTGCCGGGTCTGCCCGTGGAGGTCTACTACGGTCCGGAGGAATGGGCTTGATGGGCCGATTCACGCTGGGCGCGGCGGCGCTTCTGGCCCTCGGCATTGCCGGCTGTCGTCCTCGGCCTGCGGTACCACCGCCTCCGGCCGTCCTGAGCCTCAGTCTGGTCGCCGTCGGGGACATCCTGATGCACCAGGACGTGCAGGCTGCCGCAGCCAAGGATTCGGAGGGCTTTCAGGCCCTGTGGGCGGACCTGGTGCCGCTCTTCCAGAGCACGGATCTGGCCTTCGGCAACCTGGAAACGCCCATCGCTCCGACGACCGGCCGACCTGGCATTCCCTTCCAGTTCAATGCGCCTGAGGGCCTGCCGTCGGCGCTCCGGGCCAGCGGGTTCACGGTACTGTCCACGGCCAACAACCACGCCTTCGACCAGGGCCGCCAGGGGGTGTGCGAGACCCTCGACCGGCTGCGGGCAGAACGGCTGGTGGTAGTGGGCAGCGGCGAGGATCGCGCGAAGGCGGAGTCCCTCCAGATCCTCGAACGCCAAGGCGTCCGGGTGGCCTTCCTGGCGTTCACCGATCTCTTCAATTTGGATTTGAACCACCGGGCCATGGAACCCTGGGTCCGCCCCTTGGAGCTGGAACCTACCCTGCAGGCCGTGCGCGAGGCCCGGGGCCTGGCCGATCTGGTGGTCGTCAGCGTCCACTGGGGCAATGAGTATCAGCACACGCCCACCAAGCGGCAGCGGGATATCGCGCGGGGGTTGGTGAACGCGGGCTGCGACGTGATCCTTGGCCACCATCCTCATGTGCTCCAGCCGGTGGAGCTGATGGAAGTCGACGGCCGCAGGGCGCTCGTGGCCTATTCCTTGGGCAACTTCATCAGCAACCAGGACCGCATGTACCGGGCTGATCTCTTCCCGGTGGCCGGGGGCGATAACCGCGATGGAGCTGCGCTGAAGCTCCGATTCGAGCGGAGGCCCGGGACCGGTGGCCGCGATCGCGTGGTCCTGGCCGAATCCAGCGTTGAGCCCCTTTGGACCGAGAACAATTGGGGCGCCACCGCCACCCGGCGGGAGATCCGCGTCATCCGCGTGGCCGCTGCCGAAGCCCGAGTGCGGGTTCAGTTGGATCAGTTATCCGATCCGATCGAGGGAACCAAGCTCCTGCCGGATGCCACAGCCCGCCGCGCGCTGATCCTGGAAAAACAGGAGCGCCTTCGCACACTCATCCTGCGCCGGAAGCACATCGCCGAGGTGGTGGGCGAGTCCTTCGTCGTCCGCTAGGTCAGCCCCAGTTCCGCGCGATGCTCGTGCAGTGCGGCGATGATCCGGGCCAGATGTTCGTCCTCGCTGCCGCCGACGGCTTCCATGAGCATCCTCAGACCTTCGGCCACCTCGAAACGGTCTACCCCCGCAGCGAAAGCCTTGTCCTTGAGCTTCTTCTTGACGCTTCTGGGCTCCAGTCCTTCCGTGCGGGTGGGTCGCACCAGCGCACAGGCCATGATGAAGCCCGTGATCTCATCGGAGGCCAGCAGGGCCTTGTCCAGCAGGCTGTCATAGGGCACTTCCCAGCGCGTGTAGTGAGCGCTGATGGCGTGGGCCACGGCTGCCTCCCCGCGCTCCCGAAGCCAGGCCACGATGCGCCGGGGATGCTCGTCGGGCCAGCGGTCGTAGTCCCCGTCGTGGAGCAGACCCGCCAGGCCGAAGAGCTCCACATCCTCCCCTTGGCTTGCGGCGAAATCCCGCATCACCAGCTCCACCGCCCGGGCATGGGTCCGCAGTTTCTCCGACGGAGTCCAGTCGCAGAGCAGCTGCCAGGCTTCAGCACGCAGGAGCATGGGGCGATCCAATCAAGGCAGGAAGAGCGTGGGGTGGGGCGGAGCGGGCTCAGGATCTCCCTGGTAGCGCACCGCTTCAAGGAAGAGGCCCGAGGCGGGCGCGGCCTTGGCGCCCCAGAATAGGTTGGCGGCCTCGGTGGAATCATGGAGGTCCTCCAGCACGCGCCGGGGCTCTTCCTCCCCCAGGGCGCACGCCACGGCGGCCCCCACCATGCGGCGCACCAGCCGGCGGTAAAAGTGGGTGGCGCGGACCCGCAGCAGGATCAAGGAACCGGCCTCGGCGACCTCGCAGCGGAGGATGCGAACGCGGCCATCCTCCTCGGTGTCGAGGTCCGCAAAGGCCGAGACGTCCTGGTCCCCCTCGAAGGCCGTCCAGGCGCGAGAAAGGCGGCCCAGATCCAAGTTGCGCTTCACCCACCAGATCCAAGGCTTGCCGAAGGCGCTGCGGCGGCGGCTGATTTGGTAGAGGTAGGTGCGGTCCGCGGCATCGTGGCGGGCGTGGAACCGGGGCGAGCAGATTCGAATATCCCGAATGGCGATGTCCTGAGGAAGGGCGCTATCGAGGAGGCGCCGGAGTTCGCCGGGGCGCGGTACGCCTCGGTCCTCCAGATGTAGGTGGGCGACCTGGGCCAGGGCATGGACGCCCGCATCAGTTCGCCCGGCGCCTCCCAGAGAGACGATACGCAGGCCCGCCTCGTGGAGGGCGTGCTCGATGCTTCCCGCCACGGTCCGGACGCCTTCACGGGTCTGCTTGAGGCCCTGCTTCTGCCAGCCCTGGAACTTGCTGCCGTCGTACTCGATCAGCAGCCTGAAAGAGGCCATGGGTGGTGGTTTCGAAGCCATGCTCAGGTCCCGACGATGGACTTCACCGCCTCGATCAGGGTGGCTGGGTCATGGATCGGCTTGGCGATGTAGCCTTCGGCACCCGTCAGTTTGAGGTATTTCTCTCGATCACCGAACATGGCGTGGGCCGTGGCCAAGAGCACGGGAATTTGGCGTGTGGTTTCGTCTTTCTTCAGCATCTGCGTGATGAATATTCCGTCCACCTTGTGGCCCTCGTAGCTGGACCGCGAAAGGCTCACATCCATGATGATGGCCGCCAGATCACCCTCGTGGGCAAGGCGGAGGATCTCCTCGACTTCTTCCGAGACCACGACCTCGTAGCCGCCCTTTTTGACGAGCACGGTCTGGATGAATTTCACATTGATGGGGTCGTCCTCCACCAGGAGGATCCGGTTGGACATGAACGCCTCGGCCGTTCCAGGCTATCGGTTCTCAGCGATAACTGCCAAGCCTTTGTTGGATTTCCAGTCGGTCGAGCAGATCGTCAGGCACCTGGAGGCCACCCCGTCCCCGGCCCAGGCGCAGGCCGGGTTTGTGGGTGCCGTGATAGTCGCTGCCGCCCGTGACGACCATGCCGAGCCGCGCGGCCAGGGCCACGAAGTATTTCTGCTCGGAGGCGCGGTACTCACCGTAGAAGCCCTCGAGGCCCTCGAGGCCCTGCCGTTGGAGGTCAGCCATGGCCTCATCCCAGCGGAACCCCCCCCCGTCGAAGCGGCCAGGATGGGCCACCACGGGCACGCCGCCGGCCTCACGGATCCAGCAGGCGGCCTCGGATGGGCTGAGTTCCTGCCGCGGCACGAAGCCGGGGCAGTCGTCGCCGATGAGGCGCTCGAAGGCTTCCGGAGCCCGGCGGACGAAGCCGCGTGCGGCCAGGGCCATGGCGAAATGCACGCGAGAGAGCAGGGGGGTGCCAGCCTGGGCTTGGACTTCTTCATAGGAAATGGGGTAGCCCAGTTCCGCCAGCCGCGTCAACATGCGGCGATTCCGATCGTCGCGCCGCCCGCGCACCTCCACCAGCCGCGCCTGGAACCGGGCATCTGCCGGATTCACCAGCAGCCCCAGCACGTGAAGGGAGCGTCCCAGGAAGTGGCAGCTGAGTTCGGTGCCCACTAGCAGTTGGGTCTTCACCCGGGGCTGCGTGGCCAGAAAGGCCGGGATGCCGCCAAGGGTGTCGTGATCGGTGAGACAGAGGGCCGTCAGCTGCGCCCTATCCCCGAGCATGGCCAGGGCTTCGGATGAGTCCGTGCCGTCCGAGTGGAGGGTGTGGCAATGCAGATCGATCACGGCGTCATTTCAGGGAGGGGGCAGGGACAGGTTCTTGTTGGCCCGGTAGAGGGCCGCCAACAGCACGGCCACGGCTTGGAAGAGCTCTGGGGGAATGAGCCGGTCCACATCCAGGGGTTCGAGGGCCGCCAGCAGATCGGGATCCTTCGAGATGGACACACCATGCTGCTTGGCAAGGGATAGAATGCGCTCCGCTAGCAGCCCCTGGCCTTTGGCGACCAGGCGGGGCGCCGCGTCCTGGAAGGGCGCCTCCGGCCGGTACCGCAGGGCGGCTACGCGGGGACGGGGAGTGCCAGTGGGTCGGGGCATGAGCCCTTATCGGCTGAGATCTCTACTGGACGAAATTAGCGGCGCTCTGAGCGTCGTCAACGGGTTCATCCATGGCCAGGCGGCGGAACAGCTTCATGTCGGCGAAGGACAGGACGCTCATGTAGGAGAAGCCACTGAAGAAGAGCCAGAGGAAGGGAACGGACGCCCACTTGCGGATGTAGATCGACACCAGAAGGGCGCCGAAGTAGTACAGTGCGAAGCCCAGTTCCAGAAAGGTCAGCAGGCTCTTGGGCACCTTGTAGGCCCGCTTGGTGATGGTCCTGCCCTCGGCGTCCATACCCAGCTTGGGGGTGCGCTTGAATTCCTTGTCGTCGGTGAAAAAGCCTTCCAGCACAGCTTTGGCCTGATTCAGGGCGAGGCCGATGCCCAGGCCCATGAGGCCGGGGATGTACTTCAGCCGCTTTTTCCAGCCAGTGTTGTCGGTCAATTCCTTCTGCGAAAGGCCGAAGTAGAGGCCCACGCTCACCGCATTGAGAAGAAAGAAGGGGCCATCGGTGAGCAACAGAACGTGCACGGGCGTGCCGGCACGGAAGACCATGGCGGGTACCATGATGACGGACAGCACCACCATCAACATGTAGTTGCAATTGGCCGTCAGATGGAACCAGCACTCGATCTTGGTGTGCAGGCTTTCGTCGGACGTCCAGATGGTCTTCATGAGCTTGCGAATGACCTGGGCGTTGCCCTTGGCCCAGCGGTGCTGTTGGCTCTTGAAGGCGTTGACCTCGACGGGCAGCTCGGCGGGGACGACGAGATCCTTGAGGTAGACGCCCTTCCAGCCCTTGAGCTGGGCGCGGTAGGAGAGATCTGCGTCTTCGGTGATGGTGTCGTGCTCCCAGCCCCCGGCATCGGCGATGGCGGAGATGCGCCACATGCCGGCCGTTCCGCTGAAATTGAAGAAGGCCTTCGAACGGTTGCGGGCCGTGTGCTCGAAGACGAAGTGTCCATCGAGGAGAATGGCCTGGACCTGGGTCAGCAGGGAAAACTCGCGGTTCAGATGGGCCCAGCACCCCTGCACAAAGGCCACTTGCTCATCGGCGAAATGGGGCACGGCCTTGCGAAGGAAATCCTCCGTGGGGAGGAAATCCGCGTCGAACATGGCCACCAGTTCGCCCTTGGCGACCTTCAGTCCCTCGGCCAGCGCACCAGCCTTGAAGCCCGTGCGGTCCGTGCGGTGCAAGTAGTGCATATCGAAGCCAAGGGCCCTGTATCGGTCCACGACGGCGCTCGCGACCTTCACCGTGTCGTCCGTAGAGTCGTCCAGGACCTGGATTTCGAGCTTCGATTTGGGCCAGTCCATCTTCACGACGTGGTCCATGAGGCGCTCGATGACGTTCATTTCGTTGAACACGGCCAACTGCACCGTGACCACCGGAAGGTAGCTCGCGTCGCCCTTGGGCATCGGCACTTCATTCTTGTGGCGGTAGTAGAGCAGCAGCATCCAGAGGCGATGCGCCCCGTAGATGCTCAGAATGGAGAGCAGCGCGAAGTAGGTGGCGAGTACGACGGTTCTGACGACTTCCATCACGGAAAAAATCCCCCACAACCCGGGTCAGCGGGTCACGCTTATTGTGGCACGGGACCTTGGAAAATCCAGTAAAATCACGACAATCTGCCGCTTCAACTTCGATCCATCCGGTAGGATGGCAAGCATGGGTGACCTCGACAACCTCAACCTTCCCAAAGTCATCGGGCGCTATCAGGTGCTGTGCCTATTGGGTTCCGGAGCCATGGGCAGCGTGGTTCTGGCCGAGGATCCCCGGATCAAGCGGAAGGTGGCCATCAAACTCATGAAGCTGGATGCCGTGCGGACCGAGGCCGATCAGCACGAGTATCAGGCTAGGTTTCAGCGGGAGGCGGAGGTATCTGGCCTGCTGAACCATCCGGCGATCGTGGCCATTTATGATGTGGGCGAAGTGGAGGGCCATGGTCCCTTCCTGGCCATGGAATACGTACCGGGGAAACCCCTGGATGGGATCATCAAGAACGGTCCAGTCCTGTCCACCAAGGAGAAGCTGCGCATTGCCGTGGGCTTGGCGGAGGCTCTGGACCACGCCCATGTGAAGGGGATTATCCACCGGGATGTGAAGCCCGGGAACGTGATGGTGGGAGAGGACGGCCGCCCCAAACTCATGGACTTCGGCATCGCCAAGCGTGAAGATGCCAGCCTCACTCAGACGGGCATTTTTCTGGGAACGCCCAGCTACGCGAGCCCGGAGCAAATCAAGGAAGGCACCGTCGATAGCCGTTCGGACATCTTCAGCTTCGGCGTACTGGTCTTTGAACTGATGAGCGGCCTATCACCCTTTCCGGGCAATTCCATCAACACCATCCTCTACCGCATCGTGAACGAGCCGCCCATCGAGGTCCAACCGCCCGTGCTGGGCATCCTACCCGAGGGCTGGCGACGGGTGTTCGACAAGGTGCTGGCCAAGCGACCCCAGGACCGCCACGCCACCTGCTCGGCCTTTGTGCGCGACCTGTTGGACGCCGTGGTGGATCTGGGCCGGGAGGATCGGCGGGAGCTCCTAGGCCTGCTGCGAATGAGTGGGGAATCGCCCCTGCCCGAGATCGTCTCCACGGCCTTCGACGAAACCCTGATGGTGGCTCCGCGAGTACCCCGAAAGGGTGGCTGGCTTTGGCTTGCAACCCTGGTGACCGTTGTCGCAGCGGGTGCCTGGTGGCTTTTTGTCCAGGGCCCCAAGGGAACCCCACTTTTGATCGATACCCTCCCCAGAGGCGCCGAGGTCTTCGTCAAGGATCTGTCGGTGGGCAAAACGCCCATGAACCAACCTCTGGCGCCGGGGGACAAACTGCGGCTCGAACTGAAGGGATATCAGCCCTACCTCTACGAGTTCAAACCCGGCGAGGTGCCCCAAGCGTTCTCCCTAAACCCCAAGGTTTCTGAGGAGTGGTTGTATTCATCTCCCCCCGGCGCGACGGTCGTGCTGGATGAAAAGCAATTAGAGGGGGTCACGCCCCTGAAAGTCAGCTGGAACCAGGGTCTGAAACACAGTCTTACCTTCACCAAGGAGAAGCTGGGCTTTGCCTTGGACTTCCTTCCCGGCGAGGTGCCGGGCGGCCGGGTCTTCGAATTGAAAGAAAGGACCACTGCCGAGGCGCGGCAGGAGGCCCCCTTCGATCCCACCGCCCCCGGCGCCCTCAAGGTGGCGGGCGGTTTCGGCGTGCGGGTGAAGATGGACGGCAAGGATCTGGGAGAGTTCCGACCGGGATCGACGCTGCAACTGCCTGTGGGCAACCACAAGCTTGAGTTGACCAGCACGCGCCCTTTCTACAGGGACAGCCGCTCCGTCACCATCAGCGCCGGTCAGGCGGCCAACCTCACGGTGCCAGGAATGGCCATGCTCACTGTTTCCACTCACCCGGGCGTTGGCAAGGTTCTGATCGACGGTCAAGACACCGGCGTCGAAAGTGATAACAGTGCCGCTATCCCTGTCATCCAGGGGCGTCACATCATCATCGTCCGGGGAGCCAAAGGCACCAGCAAGCCTGAGCCCGTGGACGTCAAAAGAGATATGTCTTTGGATATTCTGTTGCCGTTGTAGGTTCTGTCTTCGTTCATCCGGCTCCTGGCGGAGCCGGATGGATGGTTGGGGAGGAAGGATTCGAACCCTCGGTACGCAGGATCAAAACCTGCTGCCTTACCACTTGGCTACTCCCCAGGCGGAAAGGCAAGCATAGCGCGGGTCCGCGTACCGCCCAAGCCCCGGTTCTTCTCTCAGGGATTGGCCTTGGGCTTGAATCCAAACTCTTCAACGCTCAGCAGGTCGGGGCGCACCTGGGTTGCTTCCTCGCGCTCGATGCGGCTGAGGGCTCGGTGGCCCGTGGCAGTCTCGTAGGCCAGCAGGACCTGCTCCTCGATCTGTTCGCGGAGAGGGTTGTTCAGGGGGTAGGCGATATCTTTGAAGCTGCCATCGCGCTTCCGCCGGCTGGGCATGGCCACGAAGTAGCCGTCCTCGCCCTCGACCACGCGCAGATCACCGACCAGGAAGCAGTCTTCGATGATCAAGGCGGCAAAGGCCCGCAACTTATCGTCGCCTTCCACTTTGGTGATGCGGATGTCGGTGATGTTGAGCATGGGAATCCTCAATCTTCGATTTTCCGGCGCCAGCCTATAGGAGCGAGGCCAACGTATAGGTTATCCGATCTCGATCCAACCCCACTGGCGGCCTGTGGTTTCACCGCGCCGGTAGGAGTAGAGCAAGTCGGGGCGACAGACGGTGCAATAGGCCACACTGCCCTCCCTGGTCTGATCCAGACCAAGATCCAGGGCCTGGGCCCTCAGGAACCCGTGCAGGTCTAGATGAGCCTTCCCGCTGGGGCCCACGGTGCAAAGGGCCTCTTGCCAGGCGAGATCCTGCCGTGCGGCCTCGATGACCTCTGCGCCCACCTCAAAGTGGCAAGTCAGGATGGCCGGGCCGAAAGCCCAGACCAACCGCGCAGGATCTCCGCCCAGGGCGCGATAGCGAGCCACACCCCGGCGCAGGATGCCTCCGCCGGGATTCAGGTCGCCATGCCCGGTGGCGCCGCGCCAGCCCGCATGCAGGGCCGCGACCCAGGGTGTGCCGTCGGACAAGGGGCCGGCCAGCAGCACGGGCACGCAGTCCGCCACCCGTACCCCGATGCGGACGCCCGGTGCGGTGGTCCAGATCCCGTCACCTTCGGCTACGGCATTTGAGGCTTCGACCACACCGCACCGGTGCACCTGGTTCAGACGCCGGACACGAAGCTCCTCCGGCGGATCCAGGCGAGTGGAAAAACCCCAACGAAGCGGAAAGGGAAGCTCAGCCTTGGGGATCAGCATTCAACCACTAGGAGCGTGTCCAAGTAATGGGTGGGGGCTGCGCTGGGGCGCCAGCCGAGGGAGGCGAGGAAAGCGACGAAGGCCTTGGTGGTTCCAAGGACGAGGAGCTTGACGCTGCGTCCCGACGGCTGCCGCCCCAGCCCGAAGGGTTGATGGCAAAGGGCCCCCAAGCTGCGTCACTGCGCTTGACGGTGAACCCGCACCGCCCTGCGCGCACTTTCTTGCCTGGAGACCCTTTGCCATCAACGCAGCCCCTATCGATTACTTGGACACGCTCCTAGCCCTTGGAAATGAGACGGGCTTCCAGCCACTGTTTGATGCGATTGGCGTCCCCGAGGCGGGAATACTTGCCCAGGGAATCCAGGAGAATGATGACCACCGGGCGATTCGCCAGCATGGCCTGCATGACGAGGCAACGGCCTGCCTCCTCGATGTAGCCAGTCTTGGAGAGACCGATGGTCCAACGTGGACTGCGCACCAGGGCATTGGTATTGGGAAACTGGATGCTGCGCCGCCCGGCCTGGATACGGGTCTCAGGGCGGGTCGTGAAATCGCGGATTTCAGGGTAGAGGTAGGCCGCCTCGATGATCCGGGCCAGATCGTGGGCACTGGCTACGTTGTTGCTGGAGAGGCCGGTGGGATCCTCGAAGCGGGTGCCTGTGAGGCCCAGTTCCTTTGCCTTCGCATTCATGGCCCCGACAAACACCGAAAGCCCCCCTGGAAAGGTCCGCCCCAGCGCGTGGGCTGCGCGATTCTCCGAGGCCAGCAGTGCGAGCAAGAGGGCCTGCTCCCGGGGCAGGCAGGTGCCCACCGGAAGGCGAGACCGGCTGTGACGCAACACGTCCTTATCCTCGTCGGTGATGGTCAACAATTCGCTGGGATCGAGATGGGCATCCAACAGAACCATGGCAGTCATGAGCTTGGTAAGGGAGGCGATGGGTACCGAGGTGCCGGCCTGCTTTTCCCACAAGGTCTGACCGGTGGTCTGGTCCAACACCAGGGCTGAGGCGGATTTCAGCAGCAAGCGTCCACCCTGAACCCGGGGGGAGGCGCCTTGCAGGACCCCGAACCCGACCAGGAGCAGACTGAACAACCGCATTCCCAGGTTGCACCTCATCAGGACTCCGGAAAAAAACGCATGTCATCACCTTATTTTAGTCTATCGGATGGAACCGAGGAAAAAATGAAGAGCTTGTCCGAAAAGAACACTGGGGTTAGTA
The DNA here is from genome assembly GCA_025361205.1 of Holophagaceae bacterium. GTDB lineage: Bacteria > Acidobacteriota > Holophagae > Holophagales > Holophagaceae > Geothrix. The sequence continues at coordinate 13,440 of JANYAS010000136.1, read as the reverse complement.
GCACCTTCCGTGCCGGATTCGCCGGTAGCTCCCATCCCGGCCATGGATCATTTGTGGCCAGATCCTAAGGCCAAAGCAGGGCCAGAAGGCTCAGGTCAGTCACAGCCCAGGCCCCAAGGCCCCAGTACATACCTGCCTCGTGCTGGCGATCGGTCCAGGTTCTCCAGCCCCGAAGCCAGGGCAGGAGCACCGCCGCCCAGCAGAGAACGGAGAGCCCAAGGGGCAGGGGTGAGCGTCCCATGGCCATGACCCCGGCCAGAAAGCAACCGTGGGCGAGGATCGCGGCGACCAGAGCCAGGGCCAGGCTGCGGCCCACACCCACCTGGATCACCAGGGTGCGATCGCCCCGTCGGCTGTCCTCGGCCACCTGGTAGATCTGGGTCATGGGGTAGAGGGTGGCAAAGAGGAAGGCGAATCCGAGCGATGCGAAGAGAACGGCGCGGGTGAAGGGCCTGCCAGTGAGCGCCCACCCAGCCAAGGGAGTCAGCAGACCGAAACCCACACAGTTGATGAGCAGATCCCAGCCGGCCCTGGCTTTGAGACGGACAGGCGGCACGGAATACAGCACGCTCATGACCACGCAGGCGAGGTTGATCAGGATGAAGGGCAAGGGTAGCAGGAGGCTTATGACCACCGAAGCCCCCAGCAGCAAAGAGGCAAAGGCCCCGAGGTGTTCAGGCGGCTTGGGCGGTGCCTTGAGATACCCGATGTCACCTTGATCCTGGTCAAAGGCACTGTTGATGGCCAGAGTGCCCCCATTCATCAGGACCACGAAGACCAGCCAGCCGAGGAGGGCAGGTCGGGCCCGCAGTCCCCATCCGCAGGCTAGCAAGCTGCCCAGAAGGAAGTGGGCCGTCATGATCGGCCATTCCAGGGGGCGGAGGTGCAGCAAATAGGGCATGACCTGGGTGCCGATCAGACCCTCGAAATAGCGACGGACCGGGAAGCGGCCGTCGGTCATGCGATCCCTGCGCGGTGAAGGGGTTGGATTTCGCCAACCGGTCGGCGGGGCTCCACCAGGGTCTCCATGGCGGCGAGGAGGTGAGGCACGCTGAAATCCGTATCCACACACATGCCGTGGGGCAGGGACAGCGAGATGGCATAGACCGGGATCTCCGGGAGTTTGGTGAGGCCCTTGAGGAGGCGGTCCGAACAGCTCACGGCCACGATGAGATCGGGCCGGTATTCGCGGGCCTCCCGGTAGGCCTTGTGGCTTCGGTTGAAGATGCGCCCCTCCCAGCGGTTCATCAGGGCCCCGTTCATGTAGTCCCCCACGGGGCACAAGCAGTCGTAGCAGGCCTGGAGGTCGTCGAGGATGGGGGCCTTGCACCGCGCCATCTGGATGCAATGAGGCAGCAGGATGAGCACACGCTTGGCCCGCAGGCCACTGAAGGCCTCGCGAACCCGCTGGTTGTTGTGGCCGCAGAAGGAGAGGATCCAAGCGTCTTCCTGGCCGAGCCAGTGGGCCAGGGGGCGGAGGGCGTGGGCCCATAGACTGTCCTGGCGCATGACCGCCGTGCGGTTGCGCAGGAAGGCCTCCTTGCGGAGAAAGCTGGGCCAGGCCGTTGCCAGTGCACCGACGCCGGCCAGCATCCACCAACCCCGCCCGGCACCGTGCAACGCCGCGCCGGCGAAGGCCAGGGCCGCAGCAACCAGGGGAATACCCCGGCGGACCCATAGGAACAGGGCGCCCTGCTCGTCCGGCAAGGGGCCGGGAGCAGGCAGGGCGCGGGGTTCCTTCACTTGGCGGCCCCTGCAAGTCCCATCATCTTTTTGAGATCATCATCCTTCCAGCGCAAACCGGCGCCGAAGAAGATCGTGCGGAGATCCTTATTGCCGATGTCCTGGACGCCCGCCTGGACGTAGGCGCCTTTCCAGAACTGGTAGCTGCTCGTGAACCGGTAGCGTGGATTGGGCTTGTCGTCCCGCTTCTGGAAATCGTAGGCCAGCACTCCGAAGCGGAGCCGATCCTGGTCCATGGTGCGGAACTCCACGCCGCCGCCGCCCTTGCCTTCGACGATCCCGGCGGAGAACACCGCGGGGCCGATGCGCTTGGCGAACTGGGCAGACACCGTGAAGGCATTGTCCGTGGTGACGTACTTGTTCTTTTCCAGCACGGTCACCGGGAGACCGGTGATGGGATCGAGTTTGATGACGGTGCGGACGCTCTCCTGGATCTTCCCGTCCGGAGTGGAGGCGAAGCCCAAGGAGTACCAGTAGTCCGGCCGGGGCACGATCTCAATTCCGAGACCCACTCGGCTGTCCTTGCGTTTTTCCCACTGGGCCGCATTCATGTCGAGTTTGAAGTCCATTTTGTTGAACCCACCCAACATGCTGCTCAGATTGTCCACGGCCTCATTGATCTTATTGACGGTCGTCTCATCGTGCAGCAGCTTGCCAACGGTGCCCTCACCATTGTTGATGCGGTCGGTGAGAAGTTTCAGGTTGTCGGCAGTGCCCTGGAAACTGTGGGCCATCTTGCGCACATCGCCCACGGCACCCTTCAGCTCGGGACGGTTCTCATCGAGAATGGCGTTAAGGTTTTTCCCCACGGTCTCGAATTGCAAGGCCAACTTGGGCAGCTTTTCCTTCAACTCGGCGGTGACGGCCTCGGCATTGGCCAGGGTGTTGTTGATGGCAGTGTGGTTTTCCTGGGCCATGGAGCGAAATTCGGCAGTCAGCACCCGGATGTTGTCCACGATCTCATCGAGTTTCTGGCGGCCCTGTTCACCCCCGATCGACTTGTCCAGGGCCTCGGTGACCCCCTTCACGTTCTTGCCAACCTCGGAGAGAGTCTCCATCAGGTTTTCGATGCTGATGCCGCCCTTGCTGGGAAAGGGTTGGCCATCGGGGAAAGGTCCCTTTTCGCTGTGGCCAGGGTCCAGAGCGATGAATTTTTCGCCCAGGATGCCGATGGAGCCCAAGGATGCATTGGCATCGGCGTAGACCGGAACATCCTTCGAGAGGCCTATCCCCACGCGGGCCTTACCGTTCTCGAGGGTGATGGTGCGCACATCTCCCACTGGCACGCCGGCGATGCGCACCTTGCTCTGTACGTTCAGTCCTGCCACCTGATCGAAGTAGGTGTAATGCTCGATTTGGTTCCGTTTGCCCCCGACTTCCAGCTTCTCTGTGCGGAGAATCAGCAGGGCCAGTACCGCAATGGTGCCGGTGAAGAAGAGGCCGACCTTGGTTTCGAGCTTCATGCGCTGGCCTCCTTGGCTTTTCGCTTGGGTGCGGGTGGATCCTGAAGGAAGGGACCTTCTGCGTCCCCCCGCAGGAACTGCTGGATGACGGGGTTCGGATTGACTTTGAAGACTTCGGGTGTCTCGCAGGCGAGGCACTCCCCCTGGAAGAGCAGGGCAATGCGGTCGGCGATCATGAAGGCCGACTTGAGGTCGTGGGTAATGGTGATGCTGGTGACACCCAGTTCCTGCTTGAGGTCGAGAATGATGCGGCCGATCACGTCCGTCATGACCGGATCCAGGCCGGTGGTGGGCTCATCGAAGAGGAGGATTTTGGGCTTGAGGGCGATGGCCCGGGCGAACCCTACGCGGCGCTTCATGCCGCCTGAAAGTTCGGCGGGCTTCAGCTTGTCGGTATCCTTCATGCCCACCATGGAGAGGCATTCATCGACCCGGGCGGCGACCTCTGCCTCGGTCATTTTGGTGTGCCGGCGGAGCGCGAAGGCGACGTTCTCGAAGACCGTCATGGAATCGAAGAGGGCTGCCATCTGGAAGCACATGCCGATGCTCTTCCGGATATTGGACAGTTCCTCCCGGTTCAGCTCGGCGATGATCTTGCCCTCGATGGATACCTGGCCAGAATCGGGGGTGAGCAGGCCCATGATGGTGCGCAGCAGCACAGTCTTCCCTGAGCCGGATCCGCCCAGCACCACCAAGCTTTCGCCTTCCTCGACCTGAAGGTTCACCTTGGCCAACACGACCTTTGTCCCGAAGGCTTTGGAGAGGTCGACGACATCGATCACAGGCATGTCGTCATACCAACAAGAGTTTGGTGAGGAAGAAGTCGGAGACTAGGATCCAGAGGCTGCTGGTGACCACGCTGCTGGTGGGGGCGTTGCCCACGCCCTCGGCGCCACCCTGGGTGCGGTAGCCCTTCCAGCATCCGACCAGGGCGATGATCATCCCGAAGACGAGGGCCTTGTAGAGGGCGATCCGCAGGTCTCGGAAGGCCAGCAGCTTGTAGAACTCCGAGCTGAACACGACGGCGCTCTGGCCCTCCACGCCCACCAGGATCAGGTAGCCGCCCCAGAACCCGATATAGACAGAGATCAACGTCAGCAGGGGGACCATCAACATGGAAGCCAGCAGGCGGGGGACGAAGAGGTAGTGGATCGGATCCGTGGCCAGGCACTCCAGGGCGTCAATCTGCTCGGTCACCTGCATGGTTCCGAGTTCCGCGGCCATGGCGCTGCCCACGCGACCGGCGAGCATCAAGCCCGTGATGACCGGAGCGAGTTCGCGCATCACGGCCAGCCCCTCCACCTGGGAGGCCAGCCCTTCAGCCTGGAACTGCTTGAAGCCGAACGCAAGCTGGACGGCGAACACCATGCTCACCGCCAGACTAGTGAGGAGCACCACAGGCAGGGAATTGACCCCCACGGCCTGGAACTGCCGAAGCAGGTTCTTGCCATCGAAGGGGCGCGCGAAAATGGCCACGAAGGTACGGCCCGCGAGGACCGCGAAATCGCCGGTGGTGTCGACGCCCTTCAGCACACCGGTGCCGACCTTGTCGAAAAAATCCAGGACCATGGGGCTCCGAGTGAAAAAGCTAGTTTAACCCAGTCCCCTTCTTCTGCCGGATCTTCGAGGCTCCACCTTCCCGAGAGACCTGTGGGGCGCGGCTGAGGGCCAACGCATCGGCTGGGACATCCTGGGTGATGGTGCTTCCGGCGCCGATGAGGGCACCGTCACCGATCGATAATGGAGCGACAAGTTGGGTATCAGAGCCCACGAAAACATTGCGGCCGATGACCGTCCGGTGTTTGTGGAAGCCGTCGTAGTTGCAGGTGATGACGCCGGCGCCGATGTTAGTGCCCTCGCCTATCTCCGTGTCCCCGAGGTAGGCAAGGTGGTTGGCCTTGGCCCCCCGGTGGAGCTTGGCCTTCTTGGTTTCCACAAAATTGCCGATGTGGACGCCTTCTGCCAGATCGGTCCCCTCACGCAGCCGTGCGAATGGCCCTAGTTTGGCGCCATCGCCGACCTGGGCGTGGTCGATGATGCAGTACGGACGGACTTCCACGTTGTCGCCGAGCACCGAATCCGTGATCACAGTGCCCTGCCCGATGCGGCAGCCCTCCCCAACAATGACGGTGCCCTCAAGGCGAACGCCGGGTTCCAGCAGAACATCCCGCTGGAGGAGGACCCGCGGCCCCACCAGGGTGCTGTCGGGATGGAGGAAGGTCACCCCTTCGGCCATCCAGTGCCGCTGGATCCGCCGCTGGGCGGCGCCTTGGAGGGCTGCCTGGTCATGGCGCGAATTCATGCCCGCCAGTTCCTCGGGGTCACAGACCTCAACAGCCACGGGGAGTTCCTGCGCTACCGCAGCCACGGCGTCTGTGAGGTAGTACTCCTTCTGGACATTGTCATTCCTGAGCCCCTGGAGGGCCCGGCGGAGGGCGGGCCAGGGCAGGGCATAGGCGCCCCCGTTCACCCGCTGCACCGCCAGCTGCTCGGGCGTGGCGTCTTTCGCCTCCACCACACCCGCGAGACAGCCGTCAGGCCGCTGGATGACCCGGCCATAGGAACCCGGCGTCTGCAGGTCCATGGCCAGCAGCAGGGACTCAGCGGCGCAGAGCCGAAAGACCGTGGCTGGCGAGGTGAGGGGCACATCGCCGCAAAGGATGACCACTCGACGGGTACCCAGGTGGTCCAGTGCGGGTATGCAAACCTGGAGCGCGTGGCCGGTCCCCATGGGCTCCCCCTGATCCACGGTCGTCACGGGGTAGGGCAGCAGGCCGGCCTTCTGCCAGGACTCGAGGGCAGCTATCACCTGTTCCTGGCCGTGATGGACCACCACGACGGCGCCGCCGAGTCCGGTGGGGAGGGCCCGCAGCACCCACAACAGCGAAGGGTCCCCCAGGACCGGGTGCAGGACCTTCGGGAGCCGAGATTTCATGCGGGTTCCGAGACCCGCCGCCAGGATCACTGCCACCGTGGACATGCCACCTCCTGCTTCCAGCCTACAACAGCCCCTGCTCTGACTCATCCGGCCGGCGACCTAAGGCCAGCAGGGATTCGACGAATGACTTGGCACTGAACGGCTTTTCCAGGAAGCCGAGCCGACGGAGCCCCAACGTCGCGGGGTTGAGGGGAAGCGGTTGCCCCATGCCCAACACCAGCGTGGGGATGGGATCCTTCTGGAAGGTGCGCAGGGCCCGCTGAAAGCGCTCAAGACGGGGCGTGCGCTCCAACACCAGGATATCGGGTGGCAGCTGTCCGCGGCTATCGCGGAGCAGACCGCGGAGGTCCTCGAAGGCTTCCGCGCTCCCACCTTCTAGCCGAACCAGCGCCATCAGGCCCTCCCGTGCGAGGGGATCCTGGTCCACCACCCAGACCCGGCGTCCCTCCAGGGATCCCTGCGGGGCCCCGGGGGCAGCTCCATCCATGCGTGGTGTCGGAAGATAGACCCGTGGCCGGATGCCGCCTCGGGCATCCTGATCCAGTTCCAGCAGGGCGCCCGCATCCAAAGCGGATTGGCGCAGCCAGCCAAGGCCGAACAGGGTCTTGGTCTTGAACGACCGGCCTTCACCCTCGTGGGCATACAGCAATCCGAACCGGCTGCCGCCCAGGTCCACTTGCTCAAGGACCACGACCAACCCGCCGACCGGTGCACGCTCGATCGCATGGAGGACCAGATGGGTCGCGATTCGCCGCAGGGACTCGACCTCCACGGCCAGCGGCAACTCCACGGCATCGAGGCGGAGGAGGCTGCCGGCGGGAAGCAGGGTCTGGAGGCGAGGAAGGATGGCGGCCAGGGCTGACTTGCCCTCCAAGGATGGGTGCAGGGCTTCCTGGCTGGAGGAGGGATCGAGACGCGCGGCGGCCGCGCCGATCTGATCCACGATCGTTCGCAACGAAGTTCCGGTGGCCTCAGAGCGGAGTCGCTGGACCGCGGCGGAGAGGGCCAGCAGGGCATTCGCCGTCCTTCGTCGGAGCTTATCATCGCCGCCAGGCTCCAGGGCTCCGCCACCGCCGCGCAGGCTCAGGGAGCCAGGCAGGGTGTCCGTGATCCAGACCAGCGCCATGCCGCGGTCGAAGGTGGAGGCCTCCAGGCCCACCTGGCTGAAGGTGCCGTCTTCGCTCACTTGGGTGGCCAGTAAGGAGGCACAACCGTACTGCAGCAGCTGACTCCTCAGCCCCTCCCACACGGCGGTATCCCCACCCTGGAAGAGGGCATTCAGCTCGTACCCCCGCAACCGGTGCCGGGGCAGCCCGACCAAACGGCTCAAGGGGCCATTAGAATCCAGGATTCGCCCCTGTGCGTCCACGAGCCACATGGCCTGTCGGGCTTCTAGGCCAAGGGTGAGGGAAGGAGCTTCTGCGGGCGCCTTGTCCAGCAGCGACAAAGCCACCCGCAGACCTTCGGCGCGGCCCTCGACCCATGCGCCCTGGCTGCGCAGCCACTGGAGCTGCTGGAGGGCGACGAGGCCCAGCAGGAGGCCCCCGAGCAGGGCCGCAGGCCACGACAGGCGGGGCACGCCGACGGGCAGCAGCAGCTGGGCCAAGGCGCCCAGGGCCAGGGACGCGGCGCCCACGAGCGGCATCCGAATCTCAAGTTGGCGGCCCTTGGCCCAGCGGTAGGCCAGATCTGACAGGAGCAGCCACAGCAGGGCTTCGAGGATCGCGCCCACCCAGAACCGGCCCACCTCCTGCCAAGGCAAGTGCAGGCGCAGGAGAAACAGCAGAAGGAAGCCCGTGGCGCCACCCACACCCACAGCCAAGCGCCGGACGCCCTGCACGCCCTCCCGCTGGGCCTGTAGAAAGAGCGTGAAGCCAAAGAGAGCTCCGCCCAGCTGCGCGGCCGGAATGGGCCGGCCCGTCAGATGCGCCCAGGGAAGGGCCAGAACGGTCAGGATGCCGCCCAGGAAGTAGCCATAGCTGAGCCCGATCCGACCCTTCCGGCGGAAAATCCAGAACCCCAACCAGGGGGGCAGGGGCAGCAGCAGAGCCGCGATCAGATCCGCAAATCCCATGGGGGGCAACCTCGAGGCAAGGGTCTCACAAAAGCATGGCTGGCCAGATGCCGCGCAGGGCATTCATGCACCACACCTGCCCCTGGCGAGCCTGGACAAGCGGCATCCCGGCCACGACGAGCTTGAGGTGCCGGGTTTCAGCCCAGCTGGGGAGGTCCAGACGCTCGGCGAGGCTGGCCACGCGGCCTTGCGCCGGAGGCAGCGTCAGCGTGCCGGCGAACTCGACCCCAACCGAGGCGATGGCAGTTTCGGCCAGGGTTCCGTCAGGCCACAGCAGCAGGGCATCCTCCACACCGAGCGGTCGGACCGCGGCCAGCACTTCGACCCCCCAGGGGCCGGACAGGCCTTTATGCGGCACCAGGGGATCTGCCCGCCGGGCTCCCAGCGGATGGGCCATCACGGCCAGACGGTAGGGCTGGGGCGAAGTGGGCAGGGGTTCCAGCTGCGCTGCGAGCAGACCCTGGTCGAGGTGGAGAACCATACGGAGCGCCAGGCACCCCCCAGGGGCGGCGTTCTCCGCCAGCCAGGTCTCGATCTCCACTTGCAGATCGAGCACCCAGTCCACGGGTTGCCCCAGGGCCGAAGCCCCCGCGGCCAGCCGGAGTAGGTGTGCCACCAAATGCCGGGGGGCGCCCCCATACACAGGCAGTGCCGTGCGGGGTCTGGGACCCTCGGACCCGGGGAGCGCCGCCGTTCCGCTCGCCCTTCCCGGCCCGAAGAGCCGGTCCGAACCCAGACCGGGGGCGGGGAGGCTCATACGCTCGGGCGGAGCCGCCCGGTCAGCCGCACCGCCAAGGCTGTGGCTTCGAGAAAGTTCTGGGAATCCGCAATCCACTTGCCGGCCTTATCGAAGGCCGTGCCGTGGTCGGGGCTGGTCCTGATGAAGGGGAGTCCCAGCGTAAGATTCACGGCCCGGGCTGGTTCGAGGAGCTTGACGGGAATGAGGCCCTGATCGTGGTACAGGGCCACCACCAAGTCGAACTCACCGCGCGCGGCCCGTTGAAACACGCTGTCCGAAGGCAGCGGACCGAAGAACAGCGGTGCGGGCCGGGCCTTGGGCAGGGTGCTCCCGGTGGAGAGAACCTCGGTGCCCCGCTGCCCTGCGGGTCGGTGCTGAGGCGGCCCGTCCGGCGGGAAGACGGCCCACCCGACCGGGGGCGGTCCGGACTTGAAGGGGGAGATCGAGGCTGGGAACGGGCCATCGGCGGAAGCGGGAAAGTCCAGAAAGGAGGCTTCAGCTTGGACAATGGCCTCGTCCAGCAGCAGTTCTTCCTCCCCAAAGGCGCCATGCTCTCCGGCATGGGGGTTAAGGGCGCAGAGCGCCACGCGCAGATCCTGTTTCCCCGTCAACTGGATGAACCGGTCCGCAGAGAAGGCGAGCGTTTCGGCGACGGCCTCGGCATTGAGCGTCTCCACCACCGACCGGAGGCTCTGGTGGACGGTATGCAGAACCACGTTGAGGCGGGGGCTGACGAAGGCCATCCGGGTGATGGGCGCACCGGCGAGTTGCTGGAGGAATTCGGTGTGTCCGGGGATGTCGTACCCGGCGAGGTGGGCGGCGGATTTGGCCATGGGCAAGGTGACCAGGGCATCCGTGAGGCCAGCCATGGTCATGAGGGCCGCCATGCGGACCGCTTCCACGGTCGCCTGGCCAGAGGCGGCTGATCCTTCGCCCAGGGTCAGCTGATCCCGGCTGATTTCCGGGGTCGGATCCAGCCACCGGGCCTCGCCGAGTACTTGCCCGGGCTGGGCTCCGGTGGAGAGGATTTCCAATCCGTAGACTCTGCCGGCGAAACCCACCGGGGCGGCCACCCGGGGTTCCACCCAGCGCCATTTGATCCGCCCATTGGGCAAGTCTTCCAGGAGGTCGGCCCCGGCCCGGGCACCCACGACGGTCACTTCCGCCCAGGGTCGGATGGCAGGCAGGCTTCCGAGGAGCAGTTCGGGGCCGATGCCGCAGGGATCCCCCAGGCTGATGGTGATGTGAGGACGGCGGCTCATGAGGACCCCAGCGGCTCGATGCGAGGGGTCAATCAAAGACCGGGATCTCGATCTCGTTCGTCAGGGGCTCTTCTTTCTTGGCGCCCCGGCTGCGGCGGATCCGGGGTTCCTCGTCCTGCTTGTAGATGTATTTGATGTTGTGCTTGGGCACGAGGACGTTGGGCTCCTTCACCCGGTTGATCTTCAGGCAGTGCTTGTCATACCACTCAATGACGCCGCGCACCTTTTCGTCGTCTTGGAGGACGATGACCATGGGTGTCTTGGACTGCATCTGCTTGAGGTAGTAGAAACTTTCAGCGTTGGTCTGTTCCGGCGGGGCAATCTTGCGCCGGGGGCTCCCGAGGCCCTGGGGGGCCGTGGCGGCGCCGGGGTTCACCGCCGGGTTGGGCTCGCCGCCCGCAGTGATGGACGAAGGCACCTGGGTCATGGGCTCTCCACCTCCCCCCTTGGCGGGAATGCCGAGTTTCCCCTTCAATTCGCTGAGGTTTGGTCGGATGAGTTTCCGGTTCATGTCGGATCCTGGCCCAGTGGGCGCGGTGCAGGGGATGTCAAAGGCATCGGCCAGTGGCCGATCCCCTCGAAGCAGGGCAATCAGACCCGGCTGGGGCGGACTGCTCGAACGGAGAGGGGATGGTCCACATTGGCAGGTGCCAAGTGGACCCTGCAAGTGTGTGTGCCTAATTTGATGCTTGATAGCTGCCGGAAGTTTACGACTGTACGGGCCGGGACGCCATTGCCTCTTCTTTCCGATGAGTCGGTAGGAAAATCTGGACGAGCGTTCCCTGACCCGGTGTGCTCTCGACCTCGATCCGCCATCCCATGGCCTCGATGAACTTGTAGACGAGACTCATGCCCAGTCCGGAACCTTCCTCGAAACTCCCTGCGAAGGGCACGAACAGGCGGTCCAGCTGTTGGGGGGTCATGCCGCAGCCAGTATCGGCCACGCTGAGGCGAAGGGTCTGGTCGGTGGCAACGCAACTCAGCCGCACCGAGGGGGCAGGGCTGCCCTTGACGGCCTTGCGGGCGTTGCTGAGGAGGTTCATCAGCGACCGGTGGAGACCCGTGGGGTCCGAACGGAAGCTGACCGGGGGAACTGGATCCATCGTGAGCGCCAGCCCTGCGGTTCGAGGGTCCATTTCCCAGCTGGAGCGGATCTCTTCCATGATCCGGGGAAGGAACAGGATTGCGTCGTTTGGGGGTGCCGGCCGCGCGAAATCGAGGAAATCCGATACGGTGGCGCCGACGCGCATGGTCTCCCGTTCCAGGATGCCCAGCACCCGCGCCCGCACCTCCTCGGGTGAACCTTCCCGCTGGAGCAGCTGCACACAACCGCTGATGGAGGCCAGGGGATTGCGGAGTTCGTGGGCCAGGCCGGCCGCCAGTTGGCCAATGGCCGCCAGCCGTTCACTGATCCGGGTGCGTTCCTCCAGCGCCTTCAGATCAGTCAGGTCCTGGAACAACACCAGTTGGCCTGATTCCCTCCCGCTGGGACCCCGAAGTGAAGCCACATGGCCACCCAGAATCCTGCGACCCGAGTCAGGCCCTGTGAGCACGATCTCGAATCGGTTCTCATGGCCTCGGCGCCGGAGGAGAGGAGCTCCCAGCGGAAGGAAGTCCTGGACCGGCATACCGATGGAGGCGGACCTCCCAAGAATGGTTTCGGCGGCTGGATTGGCCGAGGTGATGCAGCCCTTCAGATCCAGCGTGATGAGGCCCGAGTTCATGGACTCGACCACGCGCTGGTGCAGGGCCGACAACTCGTCCACGGCCGCCTCGCTGACACTAAGGTCGGTTCGAAGGCTGTCGAGATTCCTCCGGATGAGGACCACCACCAGCGTGGCTGCGAACACCTGGAGGGAGGCGATACCAAGAACGAAGGAGATCCGGCTGGAATCCCCGTCCATGAGCTCCCCAGACAGACCGAAGGGCGGCAGGGCCCCGGTGGTGAATCCAAGGACCAGCAGGACATGGGTGATGGCGGACAAGACGCCCACCCCCACGATCTCCACGGTTCCCAGATAGAAGGCCGAGGCCAGCACCGGGAAGATATAGAGGGTCGAGAAGCGTTCCTGCACCACGCCTTGAAAGGCGATGACAAGGGTGACCAGGACTAGGTCCAGCGCCAGATTCCAGCGGATCCAGCCGATGCGAGGTGTTGGAAAGAGGCGGTCCATTGCCTTCAACCCGCGGCCGGATTCCCAAAGGGACTCGGCGAACAGCAGGAGGAGGACCACCAGGTAGATCTGTTCCCCGGGGCCCGAGGCACGGCCTTCTGGCGGCAGCGCGGCATGGAGGACCACCAGGCCAAAGCTGGCGAAGAGACGGAAGGAGAGTGGCAGGAAGGGGGCGCCGGCCTCAAGCGAGCCTATCCTGCCCCATGTGTGCTGGAGCATGTCAACCATGGTGCCCGAATCTGCCATCCTAAGGGTGTGACCAACTCCGGCGCTCCTTCCCCCCCCTCCCTCCGAGCCGCAGGCATGCGGCAGACCCCTCAGCGCGAAGGCATTCTCCGCGTATTGAAGGAGTCCCACACCCCGCTTACCGTAGAGGAGATCTGGGAGCGCATGCCTGAACGAAGGTCCGGTTTGCCCACGGTCTACAGGAATCTAGAGCGCTTCGTCCATGAGGGCTGGGCTGAAAGCATCCTGGGTGGGGATCAGGTGATGCGGTTCGTCCGCTGCGACTCACGCCACCACCACCACCACCTCCAGTGCGAGCGCTGTGGCCGGACGGCGGAAGTGGATGCCTGCGGTCTCGAGGAATCCCTGAGGAACCTGGAGTCCCTTTCCGGTTTCACGATCACCCGCCACCAACTCATGCTCTTCGGGCTCTGCGGGACCTGCAGCGCTGAGCCCGCAACAGGGAGGCTCCGACTCAGCGAGCCCGCAGGCGAGCAGGAGCGCGCTCCGCTGGAGCGTGCGTCAGGCGGAGCGGAGGGTCCTCTGCCAAAGGCAGGCCCTGAAAAAGACCGTTGACCGAATCATGCGCCATTGCTAGTCTTGGAGTCTCATGCGGGTGTAACTCAGTGGTAGAGTGCAACCTTGCCAAGGTTGAAGTCGAGGGTTCAAATCCCTTCACCCGCTCCACCACCCGGGCCGCGCAAGCGCCCCGGGACATTTCATAGCACTAATGCAAGAACGCAAGGCGCCGTAGCCAAGTGGTAAGGCCCGGGACTGCAAATCCCGTATGCATCGGTTCGACTCCGATCGGCGCCTCCAGTC
>JANYAS010000109.1 GCA_025361205.1 Holophagaceae bacterium | reverse complement strand
GCGGGGATCACGGCGCTCACCACATCGACCCTGGCGGCGGAACTGGGTGTCAGCCAAGGGGCTCCCTTTCGCCACTTCGCGACCCGCGACGAAATCCTGGAGGCGGTAGCCCTTCAGGTGGAAGCCCTGGTGATGGACACCTTCCCTGATTGCGATTGCTCGCCGAAGGACCGTATCAACTCTCTCTTCCAAGCCAGGGCCGGTGCCGTCGGTAAGCACACAGGCATTGCTCGTCTGATGTTCTCGGATCAGTTCGCCATGGCCCTCCCCAAGCCCGCGGCGAAGCGGTTGAAGAACCTGGTGAACCAAACCCGCTCCTTTCTGCTGGATTCCTTGCGGGAAGGGGCTGCACAGGGGGAATTTCGGACGGACCTCGCACCCGAGGCCCTGCTTGCCGTTGTCCTTGGCACCTTGCAGCACCTCGTCTTCGCAAGATCACTGGGAACGGCCAAGGAGACTGACGTGAGCAACATCTGCGCCACCCTCTTCAGCTTGTTATCCCCGCCTGGCCCTCTCAAGGCATCCAAGCCGCGGAATGGTCCCCGCACCCAATGACCTGGTTTTGTTTCCCACTTCTACTGGAGCACCCATGAACCTGCTGCCCCTGACCGACCTCGAATCGAGCCTCCCCTTCCGGAAGGGAGAGCGGAACATGCTGCCCCTACTGGACGTTCCCGGTAAGGTGAAATCCGTCCTGGCGGCCCTGGACGCTGGGGTCACCATCCCGCCGCATCCCATGCCCTGCGAGGGCTCGCTGCTACTCATCTCGGGGGCCATAGAATTCCTTATCGGTGAGACCTGGCACACGGTGAAGCCGGGCCAGTTTCTTCGCATCCCTAGCGGGACCATGCATTCGGTGCGAGCTCTGGAATCCAGTCGTTTCCTCGTCGTGCAGTCCCTTGGTGGGGTTCTCAATGAAGCTCATTGAATCCTTCCCTCTCCCTCCGCTCCCCGAGGGTGGGGGGCCTCGGAAGGTGACGATGGTGGCTGCGGGCGCCGTGCCCCATCTCATGCAGTTCGCCCGGATTGTCCTGGCAGCGGGGCAGGTGGCCATCGCCCATGCCCATGGGGACTGGACCGAGGTTTTCTACGTGGAGTCCGGCGAGGCGGTCATGACCGTGGATGAGGCTTCGATCCACCTCCGACCGGGCCAGTGCCTTTGCATCGAACCGGGCGAACGCCACGAACTTCGCAACGATGGGAACGCTGACTTCGCGATGTTTTTCTTTTCCATCCGGACCTGAGGGATAAAATGTGGGTGGCAGTATTGACAAAAGTAAGTATTTACTTACAATGAATTATTGGGAGGGCAGCGAAGTGGCTTCCGCTTCCTAACGCCCTCCCAGCCCATGGAGAATGACATGTTCACCTTCCCTGTCAGTGACATCATGACCGCCCTTCCAATCGAGGAAGGCAAGCGGGTGAACCAAGTCCTGTTCGACCTTCCCGGCCAGACCAAGGTCGTACTCGTGGCCGTGGCCGGGGGTGTGGAGGTCCCACCTCACGCGGTACCCTACGAAGCCGGGGTCCTGGTGCTTGCAGGCGCCCTTGAGGTGATGCTCGGCGAAACGTGGCATCCCGCGAAACCGGGCCAGTACCTGACTGTCCCCATCAACGTCCGCCACAGCGTGCGGGCTCTCGAACCCTCGCACTTCCTGGTATTTCACGCCCGGGGCATCACCGCCTAGTGAGATCCTTCCTAAATTATTTCCCTCCTGATATCCCATTCACCCCTTCCTTCTCTGTGAGGACCCCTTGAGTCCCCGACTTCTGATCTCTGCCATCGGCGTGGCCATTCTCATGAGTCCGGTCACGGTGTTTGCGCACTGTGACACCCTGGATGGTCCGGTCGTCAAGGCCGCCCAGGCGGCCCTTTCCAAGGGTGATGTGAACCGGGTGCTTTCCTGGGTCCAGTCGCGGGATGAGGTCGAAATCCGCACCGCCTTCAAGCGAACCCTGGAAGTGCGGAAGCTTGGTGCCGAGGCTCAGAGGTTGGCCGATCAGTTCTTCTTTGAAACCCTGGTGCGTGTGCATCGGGCCGGTGAAGGGGCCCCGTTCACTGGCCTGAAGCCTGCAGGGACCGACCTGGGCCTGGCCGTTCCGGCTGGCGATAAGGCGCTGGAGACCGGGGATCTGAAACCCGTGTGGAAACTCATTAGTGATCAGGCTCACCAGACCCTGCACGCTCGCTTCGAGGGGGTCATGAAGGCTCGGGCCTACAAACCTGAGGATGTGGAAGCCGGGCGCAAGTACGTGGCTGCGTATGTCAGCTACATCCACTACGTGGAAGGGGTCTTCGCCGCTGCAACCAGTTCGTCGCATCACGGAACAGGCGAGGGCCAACCAGTGGCCCATGAGCACCACGACCAACACTGAGGACGAACTATGGCGCAATCAGGAAGGGGCTCCAAAGCCTCCCCCCACGTGGTCATCGTGGGGGGAGGCTTTGGGGGCCTGGAGGCGGCCAAGGCCCTGAAAAACGAACCCCTTCGAGTGACCCTTGTGGACCGGCGCAACCACCATTTGTTTCAACCCCTGCTCTATCAGGTGGCCTCGGCCACCCTTTCTCCCGCCGACATCGCGGCCCCCATTCGCCATATCCTCCGGCAGCAACGCAACATAGAGGTTCAACTGGCGGAGGTGTCCCGGGTGGATCTCCAAGCCCGGAGCCTGGATCTGGAAGGTGGCAGCCGCCTAGATTACGACTACCTGATCCTGGCCACGGGGGCCAGCCACTCGTATTTCGGGAAGGAAGCCTGGGCGCGGCATGCGCCGGGTCTGAAGTCCCTAGAGGACGCCCTGGACATCCGGCGGCGCTTCCTCCTCTCCTTTGAACAGGCCGAACGGGAACCAAATCCAGAGGCGAGGAAGGCCCTGTTGACCTATGTCATCGTCGGCGGGGGGGCCACGGGTGTCGAACTGGCGGGAACCTTCAAGGAAATGACCAGCCTGACTCTCCCCAAGGATTTCCGACACATCCACGCAGAGCGAGCCCGGGTCATCCTTGTAGAGGCGGGGCATCACATCCTGCCTTCCTTCGGCGAAGGGCTTTCGGAGAAGGCCCTCCAGAGCCTTGAAAAGATCGGGGTCGAGGTGCGGGTGGGCCAGCCGGTCACCGAGGTGGATGGTCAAGGCGTCACGGTTGGGACGGAACGTATCCTCGCCCGCACGATCATCTGGGCGGCAGGAGTAGCTGCATCCACCCTGGGCCAGAGTCTGGGTGCTCCCCTGGATCGATCGGGGCGGGTCATGGTCGAAGCAGACCTATCGGTCCCCGGCCATCCCGAGGTTTTCGTCATCGGAGACTTGGCCTCCTTCTCCCACGGCCTGGTCCGCCCTCTGCCGGGGCTTGCCCCTGTCGCCAGCCAGCAAGGAAGGGCCGCTGCCAGGAACATCCTCGCAAGTTTGAGCCGAAAGCCGAGAACTCCCTTCCGCTACCGGGACCGGGGAACCATGGCCACCATCGGTCGAGGTTCTGCCATCGCGCAGGTGGGTCCTTTCCGGCTGGCCGGATGGTTCGCCTGGCTGGCTTGGCTGTTCATTCACCTGATGCTCTTGGTGGGATTCCGAAACCGCCTAGCGGTATTCCTGGAGTGGCTCTTCGCCTATGTTTCCACCCAGCGCCGGGCACGTCTCATTGTCGGGACCTGCGGCAATCACGCGGACGTTGATGCTCCCCCCGAATAGGCAGGCCGGGCACCATTCGCCAGGATCCGCGAATCAGACGTGAGCCAGAGGCGACAGTACGAAGGGCGAGGGCACAAGAAGTGCCCGAGTCAGCCTGGCCGCCACAGCTTCTCGACAGTCCGAGTCCAGTTCTCTGCCGGGCGTACATGAAAACCGGAGCCCTCGGCTCCGGTAATCTGAATGGTGGCTGGAGGCAGACTCGAACTGCCGACCTAGGAATTATGAGACCCTCGCTCTAACCACCTGAGCTACCCAGCCATGAACGAACAGTTTAGCGAGGGCGCGGTTCTTCGTCCATCCGTCAGTTCAGATCGTCCACCAG
>JANYAS010000062.1 GCA_025361205.1 Holophagaceae bacterium | reverse complement strand
AAACAATGAGCATTTCGTCGGTGGCGGGACGCGGTTGATGGGGTGGGTAGGCGCGGCGGTGCCCACCGTCGAAATGCGGTGTTGAACAAGCCCGGAGCGGCGAGGGCCGGGATGACCGTTATGGGGAAATCGAAGCAGGCGATCCATCTGGGTGGGCTTGGGGCCCGATGCTGGAGGGCCTATTGACGCACTTGATCCGGTACCGGGTATGCAGATCGTCCGCATGATCGCATGGGTGGCAGGGCTTCGCCGATCTGCCGTGGTGCAGGGCGTGGCGAGGATGATGGTCTGCTGGGGGGCCTATGCGCATGCGGCCTTCAGTGGCGGTGACCGGGCCATGGCCTTCAGCGGAAGCCGCAGGATCGTGGCGCCGCAGTGGTCGCAGATCCTGGGCGAATCGGTGGCTACGGGCTGGAATTCCTTGGGGGGCTTTGGCGCAGGCAGTAGCGCCCTGGCTTTCTCCAGCGATCCACCAGGTTGAGCGGAGGCATAGAGGCCCGCGTGGCGGATCTTATGAAAGCCATCTGGGAGCACATGCTGAATAAAGCGCCGCAGGAATTCGACCGGATGCAGGGTCGCGGTCTTTCCATGCTTGGTGTGAAAGGTGACGTGATTGGGGCCGACCTCGACCAGTCGCGAATTGGCGATGCCCACGCGATGAGTGTACCGGCCCAGATAGCTGAGGACGTGCTGAGAGCGGTTGAAGGGCGCCTTGGCATACACGACCCACGACTTGTGGGCCGCGAGACTGGCCATCAGACGATGGAAGGCCCCCTGGGTCATCTCCGGGAATGCGCCCTTCTGCTGGAGCTGCCGTAGGGCATCCAGCATCTTTCCGCGTAGCAGCCTTCCCATGACTTTCACGTGGAAGAGGAAATCCTTTCGGACGTGGACGAAGCGTTCCCGGTCGAGGGCCAGCCCGCCCGCCGTGGCGAGCACGTGGACATGGGGATGGAAGCGCAGATCCCGCGTCCAGGTGTGGAGCACCATCGTCAGGCCCAGCGTGGCTTTGAGGTGGGTCCGGCCCAATTCCAAAAGAAGCTCGCTGGTGGCCCGGAATAGCGCGGTGTAGATCTCCGTCGGATGCCGCATCGCCAGGGTCCGAAGTTCCGACGGGGGCGTGAACACCACATGGAAATGCCGAACTGGCAGGATCCGCTCGGCCCGTGCATCGATCCACTTCTGCTGGGCCAAGGCCTGGCACCTGGCTCGGGCTACGCCCTCGGGCCTTCGGCCCCGCAATCGGCTTTGCCGATTCGGCCCTATTGGCCTTTGGCCAATGGTGGGACAGTGGCGGTTCCGGCAGGAATTGTAGACAGGGTGCTCCCGCCCGCAGCCGGTACAGACTTCGAGATGGCCGCCAAGGGCGGCGGTGCGACAGCGGCTGATGGCCGTGAGGACGCGCTTCTGGGGTCTGGAGAGCCAGTGGTGCTTCTCCAGATCCAACCGGTGCGCCCTCACGATGTCCGCAACGTCATGCTGTGGGCGGGGGAAGCCCACGTCAGGTGGGCAGGGTGAGGGCTTCCAGCGGGCTGATCAGAGACGCGATCTCCTTGGCCGAGACCTGCGTGTAGATGGTCGTGGACTTGATGCTGGCGTGTCCCAGGACCACCTGAATCCTTCGCAGATCCGTGCCCTGCTCCAGGAGATGGGTGGCGAAGGCATGGCGGAGCATGTGCGGCGTGACGACCTTGCCGATGCCCGCCACCGCCGAAGCCTTCAGCAGGGCCATGCGCGCCGTGGCGTGGCACAGGGGCTTTCCTTCCTTGGTCGTGAACAGCCAGGGCTGGGTGGGGCGCTCGTGCCGCCAATGGGCGCGGAGAAGGCGAACCAGTCCAGGGTTCAGCGGGACCAGGCGCTCCCGCCCGCCCTTTCCATGGCGCACATGAATGACCTGCTGCGCGACATCAATATCCCGGATCTCCACCTGGCTGGCCTCTCGGATGCGTAGGCCCGTGGCGTAGATCAGCGCGAAAAAGGTCCGGTATTTGGCGTGGGTGAAGGCCTCCAGCACGCGCTGCACTTCCCCGGCTGTCGGCACGATCGGCAGAGGCGCCTCCGACCTCGGCATGGAGATGAAAGCCACCTTCTCCGGCTGGCCAATCGTCTTACGGAAGAGAAAGGTCAGCGCCGAGTAGTGGCACCGCAGGCGTGCCGGGCCAATGGGCTGGCAGCGAAGATGGCCCACCCAACTCCGAAGCTCCTCCTGCCCCGCCGAATCCAGATCCCGGCCCAGGAAAGCCTCGAATCCTCGGATCGAGGAAAGGTACTGCTGAATGGTCCCCGGGGCCTTACCGGCCATCTGGAGATCGCTCTCCAATCGGGACAGGAATAGACTGGCTGCACGCATGCAGTACCTCCTTGGTCATGGGCCGGTGCGCATACACCGCCATGACCAAGGAGCCTGCTTTTATCCGATTCCGCTAGATTCTGGGTGCCTCATGCTGCCGATACGCTCGTCCCCCGCCGCGTAGCGGCTTCGTTCAACAAGGCCATCAGCTAGGGCCTTCATTTCAGAGTCAACGGCGTATTCAGTCTCCCGCCTGACCTCACTCCGGCCAATGATGCTTCGGATAGCGCCGCGACAGGCTCGGCCGCAGCTCCTTGTAGGCCCGCTGCCAGAAGCCGGCGATATCGGTGGTGACCTGCAGGGCGCGCATGTTCGGGGCTAGCAGGTGCAGCACCAGGGGCACGGCGCCGCCGGCCACGGCGGGGCTCTTCTTCAGGCCCCAGAAGTCCTGGAGCCGGGCGGCGATCCAGGGTGGATCGTCTTCGTAGTGGACCTTCGTGGGCCGGCCCTTGGGCAGCTGGATGGCCTCCGGGGCCCAGGTGTCCAAGAGGCGCAGCACCTCGGCGGGGAAGGCCTGGCGCTGGGCCGCGGGCCAGTCCACGTCCTGCACCTCGCGCAGGGTGGTGCGCCCGGCACAGGCTCCGGTCAGCAGCGGGCCCAGCAGGTCTTCCGGCAGGTCCAGGTCGGGGCGGTGCCTCCCCAGGAAGGCCAGGCGGGCCAGAAACCGCGTGGGGACCTCATCTAGGGGGCGGCTTCGGAGGGCCTGGGCCAGCAGCAGGGCCACCCGGGGATCGGAGGGGTCCGCGGGACCCCGGCTTGTGTCGATGGGCAGGCCGTCGTAGCGGATCTCGGAACGCCGCTCCACGCGCCCTGCCGAGGCGTTGAAGGTCACCTCCTCCACGTCTTCGAGTCGCTCGGGGAAGATGTCCAGCAGCCAGTCCGCCTCGCAGCGCGAGGCCAGCCGGATGAGGGTTTGGCCGCCTGTGCCCTGTTTGAGGGCTTCGGCTTCCAGGGCCAGGATCAGGCCCGGCCTTCGCACCCGGCTGGCGGGGTCCAGTTTCGCCCCGCCGCCTGCCGCGAAGGCGCAGGTGCCATTGGCGGACAGCTGCCCCACGCGGTCCGGGTAGCCCCGGAGTAGGGCCTGCAGCAGCCGCGCTTCCGCATCGGCGGGTTCGGCAGACGGGGTGGCTGGGCTTTGCCCTGCAACCACGTGGGGGGTTCCGGGGGGGACATTGCGAGCGACAGCGAGCAGGCGGTCCCCCCCGGTCATGTCAGATGGCAGGTGCCGTGTCAGAGACTGCACGGCCCGGCGCGCCCGCTGCAAGGCGGCACCATCCAGCCCGGCGGCGCGGCACGCGCCCGCGCCAAAGCCCGCGGCCTCGGCCTCCTCGAACTGATCCAGGCGCAGCAGCAGATCCGAAGCCGCCCCGTGTCCCGTTATCACGGAAGCCCAATCCTGGCCCTGACGAGTGGCCAGGCCCTGGCGGGCGGCGAGGCTGCCCGTCTCCAGCAGGGCCGCGGCGCGCAGGGCCATCTGCGGGATGCCCAGGTCCTCGCCCGCCACCACCAACCGCGCGAGCCGCGGGTGCAGGGGCAGGTCCGCCATGCGGCGGCCGATGGGACTGAGGGCGCCCTCCTCCAGGGCCCCCAGGCGGGTCAGCAGGGCTTCGGCGGCCACGATGGCGGGCTCGGGCGGTGCCTCGAACCAGTCGAGGGCCGCCGGGTCGCCGATGCCCATGCCGTGGAGGGTGAGCAGGGGCTCCGCCAGATCGGCGCGCTGCAACTCCGGTCGGTCGAAGTCCGGGCGGGCCAGGAAATCGACCTCGGTGTAGAGGCGCAGACAGCGACCCGGTCCCGTGCGGCCGGCCCGGCCTGTGCGCTGCACGCAGCGGGCCTGGCTGATGCGCACTGTGCGCAGGCCCGATAGGCCCGACCAGTGGGAATAGGAGGCCTCCCGACCCAGGCCCGAGTCCACCACGGCCCCGATGCCGTCCAGGGTGACGGAGCTTTCCGCGACGTTGGTGCTGAGGATGACCTTGGGTGCCTCGCTGACCTCCAGCGCGTGAGCCTGGGCCTCCGGCGACAGCTCGCCGTGCAGGGGCCGCAGGCTTAGGCCCCTTCGATTTGCCACCGCATCGCAGCCCTTGAGGCAGGCGCGAATCTCGGCGGCCCCCGGGAGGAATACCAGCGTGTGGTTTCGCAGGCCCTCGCCGTAGAGGCGATCCAGGGCGTCGGCCACCTGCAGCTCGATGGGCCGGTCGTCGGGCCGGGGCTGGAAGGCCGTCTCCACGGGAAAGACACGGCCCTCGCTCTTCATCACGGGTGCGTCGAGGTAAGCGGCCACGGGGCCCGGATCCAAGGTCGCCGACATGACCAGCAGCTTCAGGTCGGGCCGCGCGGCGCGCTGGAGGCGGCGCAGCAGGGTGATGCCCAGGTCCGTGTGCAGGTGTCGCTCGTGGAATTCGTCCAGGATCACGGCCGTGATGCCCTTCAGCCTGGGGTCGCCATGCAGGCGGCGCAGCAACAGGCCCTCGGTGACGAAGCGCAGGCGCGTGGCCTTCGACACCTTCTGCTCGAAGCGCACGGCGTAGCCCGCCCGCTGGCCCAAGGTCTCGCCCAGCTCCTCGGCCACCCGGGTGGCGGCGAGCCGCGCGGCCAGGCGCCGGGGTTCCAGGATCCAGCACTCGCCCTTTCCCAGCAGCCCCGCCTCCAGCAGGGCCGGGGGCACGCGGGTGGTCTTGCCCGCCCCGGGATCGGCCTGCAGCACGAGGTTCGGCTGGGCGCGCAGGCTGGCCACGATGGTCGGCAGCAGGGGATCGATGGGGAGGCTCAGGCGCACGGCTGGCCCAGCGCCGCGAGGAAGGCGGCCGGATCATCCACGGACACCGCGAGGCGTGCTGCCGGGCGACCCGGCCCCAGCAGGCCCATGATTCGGACCGGTGCCGCGAGCTTCAGTTCCAGCAAGGGAGGGCCTGCGGCGGCCAGTTTGGGCATGCCCTTCATGTGTGCATGGCGGGCCCAGTCGTCGTCGAATTCCGGCACGGGTGCGGCGGACCGGACCAGATCGGCGGGGAAGGTGGCCGTCTTCAGCAGGCCCTGGTTCAGGTGGACGAAGCCGTCGCGGATCTGGTGGGGACGGGCCTTCAGAGTGGCGTAGAACCCGAACAGCCAAAGCACGGCGTAGACCGTGGACCCATGCAACGTCCACCGCAGCCACGGCGCCATGTGGGGGAAGAGTGCATGGATCAAGAGCATGTCGGCCGGGATCAGCAAGGGCAGGGCGGGCAGGAAGCTGCGCAGGGAAGAGTCCCGGTGGTGGCTGAAGCCTGCAGGCGCGGCCTCACGGAAACCGCCGAAGAGAAAACGGAGCGCGCTGCCCAACATGACCAGTTCCAGGGCCATGAGCCGGGCCGCCCGAGGCGGGACGATGGCCGCCAAGGCCGCGGCGATGCGGTCTTCCGGCCACTCCGCCTGGATCGCCCGGGACTGGCGTAGGGCGCGAACGGCCAGGGCCAGGAGGGAAAGCTCCAGGAGGGCGGCCGTGGCGAGCCGGATGGCGCCCGCCGTCCGGGAGGCCCCGGTCATGGCCAAACCGAGCCCCTCGGCCAGCAGGATCGCGGGTAGGAGGAGCCGCGTGCCCGACAGTCGACCGCGCCGCCAGTCTAGGAGCAGCATCCCTACCCGCAGCGCCAACAGGCCCACCAGGGCGGCCGTGAGCCAGGGGAGGGCCCGGTTGCCGGGGATCTGCCGATGCAGCACCAGCGCCCCTGCCCCGAGGGCGAGAAAGAGGCCCCAGAGCAGGGACGAGGGTCGGAAGAACCTGGCCATGCTTCCAGCCTACGGCCTCCCGGCCCACTCGCGTAGAATGGAGGTTTCGACAGGAGCAGGCATGGCGGGTGCGGAAACGGTGGGCGTGGGCGGCAAGGTGGGTGTGGTGATGGACAGCCTGCGGGACGCCTACGGGGACACCCTGGTGGAGTTGGGAAACGAGGGTGCCAACCTCATCGTCTTCGACGCCGATTTGGCAGGCTCCACCCGCACCAGCAAGTTCGCCAAGGCCTTCCCGGAGCGCTTTTTCAACATGGGCGCCGCGGAACAGGGCATGGTGGCCGCCGCCGCCGGAGCCAGCACCACGGGCGTGGTGCCCTTCGTGAGCACCTTCGCCATGTTCGCCACGGGCCGCGCCTACGAGTTCGTGCGCCAGGCCGTGGGCGTGGGCCGCCAGAATGTGAAGATCGTGGCCACCCATGCGGGCCTCACCGTGGGCGAGGACGGCGGTACCCATCAGTGCCTGGAGGATCTGGCCCTCATGCGCATGATCCCGGGTATGACCGTGCTCTCCCCTTCCGACGCGTTGGAAACGAAGCAGGCCGTACGGGCCGCCTACACCCATAAGGGCCCGGTCTACATCCGCCTCACCCGCGACAAGTTTCCCCGCATCCATGGTTCGGACTACCAGTTTGAGATCGGCAAGGCTGTGGTGCTGCGCCCCGGCAAGGACGTGCTGCTGGTGGGTTGCGGCCTGGGTACCAGCATCTGCCTGGATGCCGCGGAACTGCTAGCCGCCGAGGGCATCGAGGCGACGGTGCTGCACACGCCCACCCTCAAGCCCTTCGATCGGGCTACCCTGGTGAAGCTGGCCAAGACCCACAAGGCCGTCGTCACCTGTGAAGAACACCAGTCCCACGGCGGCCTGGGTGGCATCGTGGCGGAGCTCCTGTCCGAAGCCCACCCCATGCCCGTGCGGCGCGTGGGCGTGCAGGACCAATTTGGCCAGAGCGGCAAGCCCGAGAAGCTGCTGGAGGCCTACGGCATCACGCCCCAGGCCGTGGCCACCGCCGCGAAGGAGGCCTTCATGAAGGAGGATCGGGCATGACCGAAACGTTCAAGGCCAGCCGCTGGACCACCGGCAACCACCTGTTTACCACGGTCATCGAAGTCACGGATTCCGCCGTGATCCGCCGCAAGCGGTCCTGGTTCTCCGTCAACGAGATCAGCATCCACCTCTCCAAGGTGGCCAGCGTGCGCATCGAGACCGGGATGCTCTGGTCCGACATCATCATCGAAAGCACCGGCGGCAGCGACCCCCTGGCCAGCCATGGCCACACCAAGGCCGACGCCCGGCGCATCAAGGAACTCATCGAGGCGGCCCAAACCCGGGGGATGCGCTAGTTCTGGCATGATGCAGGACCCCCCTCCTAAGGAAGCAGACATGGTCGTGTCCGGTCCCGGTAATGTTCCCCCCGGGCCTCCGGTGGGTCCGGACGGGATCCTCGCACCGGGCGTTCAGGTGGGGCGGTTTGTGGTGCAGGGCCTGCTGGGGCAGGGTGGGATGGGCGCCGTCTACCGGGCCTGGGATCCGGTGTTGGAGCGCACGGTCGCGCTCAAGGCGCTGCGGGTGGAGGATGACGACTTCGAAGAAGCCCAGGAGCGCTTCCGCCGGGAGGCCCTCACCCTGGCCCAGCTCAACCACCAGAACGTGTGCAAGATCCACGATCTGGTCGACTGGCAGGGACAGGTTTTCATCGCCATGGAGTTCATCGAGGGGCAGCTTCTTTCCGAGGCTGCGGCTGGTTTGGACACCCCCGGGAAACTGCGCGCGCTGCGCTCCATGGCCGGGGCCCTGGAGGCGGCCCATGCCAGGGGCATCGTCCACCGCGACCTCAAGCCCGGCAACATCATGGTGGATGCGGAAGGCCAGGTGAAGGTTCTGGATTTCGGCTTGGCCCGGCTCGTGGAGCCAGGCACAGCGACGGAAACTCACTCCCACGGGGTTGGAGAATTCTTCCTTCCCGAGGAAGCGGGGGATGGCAGCAGGGGCACCCTGGGGCCTCACCTCGGTTCGTCCAGCGACCAGGCCACCCGGCTGGGGTCGCCCGCTCAGCCGGGGTCCCGGTCAGATCGGTCCGGGCAG
Source organism: Holophagaceae bacterium (assembly GCA_025361205.1). Lineage (GTDB taxonomy): Bacteria > Acidobacteriota > Holophagae > Holophagales > Holophagaceae > Geothrix. The sequence goes on along the minus strand of JANYAS010000062.1, from coordinate 22,648 downwards.
CTGACCCAGGCGGGGCACTTCATGGGGAGCCCCGCCTACTCCTCTCCCGAACAGCTATGCGGCCGGGGGGCGGGTCCCGCCAGTGACATCTTCTCGCTGGGCATCGTGGCCTGGGAACTGCTGCTGGGGGACCACCCCTTCCCAGGCGCGGGCCGCGACCGCATGCAGGCCACCCTGAACGGCGAGCTGAAGCCCCTGATGGCCCGAAAGGTCACCCCGCGTGTGGGTCTGCTGCTGCGCACGATGTTGGCGGTGGACCCCGCCCAGCGGCCCTCAGCCCGGGACGTGGCTGAAACCCTGGACCGCATGCTGAAGCCGCCGACCCTTGCCCAGTGGGCGGCCGCCTCGATTGCGCTGGCCGCCCTGCTGGCGGGGCTGGGGTATCTCGGGTTCGGCCGCAGCATCGTGGCGGATTTGGCGCGGGAAAGGCCGCCCCGTCTGGCGGTGCTCCCCCTACGGAACGAGACGGGAAATCCCCGGCACGATGCCGTGGTGGAAGTGGGCATGACCGAGCTTCTCACCAGCGCCCTCCGCCCCTCCCCGAAACTCGCCATCGTGGAATCGGATCAACTGACCCGGGCCTTCACTCAGTTTCATTTGGACCCCACCAGGGCCCTGGACCCTGAACATGAGGCCCTGGTGCTGCGGGCCCTGGGTGCCGCGCTGTTCATCCGGGGCACCCTTACCAAGACAGACTCCGGCTCCCTGGCCTTCACCTACGAGCTGGTGGAGCCCTCAGGAAAAGTCCGGCTCGCGGGCAGGACCACCACGCCGGATGTCCCGGGCCTCACCCCCTTTCTGCTGGTGAACCCCGCCGCCGCCGAGCTGCTGAAGAAGGTGGATCCCCTGCATTCCAGTGGCCACCAGGAGCTGGCGGTGCCCCCGGAGGTGTTCTCGGCCTATGCCCGCGGCAAGGCCCTCTTCCTCAAGGGCGACTTCAAGGGCTGCGAGCCCCTGCTCCAGCAGGCCTCCCAGGCCTCGCCGGCCTGGGCCAGGGCGGTCGTCACCTATGCTGCCACCCTGCGCCGGTTGGGCCGGGAGAGCAGCCTCGACGTGGCGAACTGGGCCCTGATGGCCGCCCGAGCCACGGCGGATCGCTGGTCCGAGGGCCGGGCTCTGGGCCTCAAGGCCTTCCTGGCCCGGGATCGGGGCGACTTGGTGGAGGCCGAGCGCCTCCGCAGGGGCACCCTGGAGCTGGCTCGGGCCATCCGGGACCGGGATGGAGAGTCCGTGGCCCTCAACCACCTGGGCATTCTGGCCGCCGATCGGGGACGGGACGGAGAGGCTCGCGCCTTCTACGAACAATCCCTGGCCCTGGCCAGGCAGATGGCCGATCCCCTCAACACCTCCCTGGCCCAGAACAACCTGGCCAACCTCTCCCTCAATGTGGGGGACCTCCGGGCCGCCGAGGAAGGCTACGCCAGCTCCCTGGAGATTCAGCGGAGCATCGGGAACCGGTGGGGGGAAGCCTTGGCCCTCAACAACCTGGGGGTGGTGGCCCTGGCGGCCCGGGAGCTTCCCAAGGCGGAGGCGCGGCTGAAGGCCGCCCTGGACATTCGCACCGTCGTGGGCGACCGGGGGGGCCAGTGCACCTGCCTGCGAAACTTGGGCATCCTCACCCTCATGCAGGGCAACCCGGCAGAAGCAGAGACCTACCATCAACGGGCCCTCTCTATCGCCCAGAACATCATGGCCCTCACCGTGGAGGCAGAGTGCCGGTTCTACCTGGGCGACGTGCACCGGCTCCAGGGGCGGTTTCCCAAGGCCATGGCCGAATACCGGCAGGTGTTGGACCTGCTCGCCAAGGGAGCCACTCCCGAGGTCCGGGTCAACGCCCAGGCGGCCCTGGCCGAATGCCTGGCCCGCTCGGACCGTCGCCGCGCCAAGGTCGCAGGGGACCTGTTGGAGGCCATCCCCGAGGTAACGGGTGACACTCCTTATGTCCATCGCGCGCGGGCTTGGCTCCACACCCTTGCCGGAAATTTCGACCAAGCCCTGGCGGAACTGCGCCTCGCCGTCGCGGACCCCCGGCACCAGGCGCCGGAGCTCCAGGGTGAGCTGAAGGAGTTGGAAACGCGAATCCAGGGCCGGTAGGCGGGGCGGCTCAGCCGAACTTCGGTGCGCGTTTCTCCAGAAAGGCGGCCAGTCCCTCCTTGGCGTCGGGATGCCGCATGGCGGCCTTCATCTGAGCGCCTTCGGCGTCAAGACGGACGCGGAGGCTGGCGTTGTCGAGGCCCTGGTCGCGCAGCATGGTGGCCTTGATGCGGGCTAAAGTATCGCTGGGTCCGTTGGCAAAGCGCTGCCCCAGGGCTGCCACGGCGGCGTCCAACTGTTCCGCGGGCACGACCTGATTCACTAGGCCCAGGGCCTGGGCCCGTTCGGCGGTCAGCGCCTCCCCGGTCAGCATCAGCTCGCCGGCGAGGGCCGGATTCACCAGCCGCGACAGCATGACGCTGCCGCCCCAGTCGGGGTGCAGGCCGAGCTTCACGAAGGCCATGCTGAAGGTCGCCTCGGGCGTGGCGATCCGCAGATCCGCGCACAGGGCTAGGCTCATGCCCGCACCCGCCGCCGGACCCTGGACCACTGCCACCACGGGTTTGGGCAAGGTGGTTAAGCCATGGGCCACGAAGGCGCCCAGGTCGAGCAGGGCCTCCATCTCCGTCCAACGTCCCTCGGACAGCGCCCTGGCCATCCACCCGATATCGCCTCCCGCGCAGAAGGCCCGTCCCGACCCGCGCAGCAGGAGTGCTTTTACTCCCGGATCGGCCGCCTTGGCCAGGGCTTCTTCGAACCCTTCCTTCATCTCCGGCACCAGCGCGTTCAGCTTGTCGGGGCGATTCAGCGTCAGCGTGGCGACGCGGTCGATGATCTCGAAGCGGATGGGGCTGGGCATCGGAACTCCAGAGAAAAGGCGGGGACAGGATTAACAGGATTCAAGGCTGGATTAACAGGATTCAAGCAGGAGGGAGAGGAAGCCAGGGCTCTGCTCTTGAATCCTGTCAATCCATCGAAATCCGGTTAATCTTGTCCCCGTTTTGTTGCCTGTACGAAGGCGGCAAACAGGTCCCTCGCGGCGTCGCCGGCGGGGCCTTTGAGGGTGACGAGGTTCTCGGGATGCCACTGGACGCCGAAGATCCAGTGGCTCGGATCCGCGGCTTCGACGGCTTCGATGAGGGGGCCGGTGCCGGGATCGACGGTATCCAGGTGCCAGCCCACGGCCACCAGGGGCAGCGCGACGCGTTTCACGGCCTGGTGGTGGCGGCTGTTCACCAAAAAGACGTCCTCGCCCAGCAGGGCCCGCAGGCGGGAGCCCGGGGCCAGCTGCACGCGGTGGTGCGTGTCGGGCACCTCCGCCGTGCCGTGCCGGTGGCGCGTCGCCTCGCAACTGAAGTGTTCCGGGATGTCCTGGATCAGGCTGCCGCCCAGGGCCACATTGAGGATCTGCTCGCCCCGGCAGATGCCGAGGATGGGCAGGTTCCGGCCCCAGGCCGCGCGGATCAATGGAATCTCAATGGCATCGCGGTCCCCGTCCACCTCGGCCCTCGGATGCACGTTTTCGGCTTCATCCCAGTGCCGGGGGTGGATGTCATCACCCCCGGTCAGCAGCAGGCCGGCGACGTCCGCCAAGTCCGGCAGGGGATCCCCGGGCGCCACCAGCAGGATGGGGCCGGTCCACCCCGCGGCTTTCACGGCGGGAAGGTAATGCTTCTCGGCACCGGACTTGTTCTTGCAGCTCACCAGAATGCTTGACACGGGATCGCCTCAGGAGAATCGTGATTACCCTACCACCCCCTCAGATGGTCTGAGTCGAAGGTGAGGCGGAGAGCTCCGCCGCTACAACCAGGAGGACACCATGTCCGGATCCTTGAACAAAGTTTTGCTCATCGGCAACCTCGGGCGCGATCCCGAACTGAAATCCACGCCCTCGGGCCAAAGCGTCGCCCGCTTCTCCATGGCCACCACGGAGACCTGGAAGAACCAGGCCGGCGAGAAGCAGAGCAAGACCGAGTGGCACAACGTCGTGGTGTGGGGCAAGCAGGCCGAGATCGCCGAGAAGTACCTGCGCAAGGGCAAGCAGATCATGGTCGAGGGCCGCATCCAGTACCGCGAATACACGGACCAGGCCGGTGTGAAGAAGACCGTCTGCGACATCCGCTGTGACAACTTCGTTATGCTGGGCCGAATGGAAGAGGGCGGTGCCCGCGAGGGCGGCTTCAGCCGCGGCGGCGGCACCCAGGAGTTCGAGGAGCACGGCGCCCCCAGCCCCGCAGCTGGCGGCGGCGGCAGCTTCCCGGACGACGATATTCCGTTCTAGGTTCTGGTCCCGCCGAGGGGCGAGCCATGCTGCAAAATGGCGCCCGAAAAGGGCGCCATTTTGCAGCATGGGACTGATCTATTGCGGCGGCGAAGCCGCCTAGCTCCAAACGGAACGTTTCGAGCCCCCTGGCTCGAGAACGCCCGTCCGAGTTTTCCACTCCCTGAGTTACAATGGTGGGTTCGGGAGTTTCCATGCTTGCAGTGCAAAACATTACCATGCGCTATGGCGCGAAGATTCTCTTCGAGGACGTCACCACCACCTTCAACCCGGGACGCCGCTACGGCCTGACCGGGCCGAACGGATCGGGCAAGTCCACCTTCATGAAGGTCATGGCGGGCGAGCTGGAACAGCAGAAGGGGAACGTGATCCGTCCCCGCAAAATGGGCATCCTGCGCCAGGACCAGTTCGCCTTCGACGAGTTCCGCGTGATCGATACGGTGATCATGGGCAATGCGGGCCTTTGGAAGGCGCTGCAGGAGCGGGACGCCATCTACGAGAAGGCCGAGATGACGGACGAGGACGGCATGCGCGTGGCCGAACTCGAGGGCGTAGTGGCCGACGAGGATGGCTACACCGCCGAAAGTGATGCCGCCGTCCTGCTGGATGGCCTGGGCATTCCCGAGTCGCTCCATGAACGGAAGATGGGGGAGATGCAGAGCGGCCAGAAGATGCGGGTGCTGCTGTCCCAGGCCCTCTTCGGCGACCCCGCAGCGCTGCTGCTGGACGAGCCCACCAACCACCTGGATCTGGAATCCATCCACTGGCTAGAGGAGTTCCTCTCCCGCTACAAGGGCACCGTGGTGGTGATCTCCCACGACCGCCACTTCCTGAACAACGTCTGCACGCACATCGCCGACATCGACTACCAAACGATCATCCAGTACACCGGCGGCTACGATGACATGGTGATGGCCAAGATCGCCGTCCGGTCGCGCATCGAGTCGGACAACGCCCAGCGCGAGAAGAAGATCGATCAGCTGAACGAGTTCATCCAGCGCTTCGCCGCGGGCACCCGCAGCAGCCAGGTGAACAGCCGCCGCAAGGAAGTGGAGCGTCTCCAGCCCAGCGACCTGGCCCGCAGCAACATCCAGCGCCCCTACATTAAGTTCGATCAGCGAAAACCCGGTGGCCGCTACGCCCTGGAGTTTGAGGGCGTGACCAAGGGTTACGACACGGATGATGCTAAGAATGGGGGCCGTCTCGATGTCATCAAGGGCTTCTCGGCCATGGTGCAGCGCGGCGAGAAGATCGCCGTCATGGGCCGCAATGGCATCGGCAAGACCACGCTGCTGAACGCCCTGCTGGCCAACGCCCCCCAGGTGACGGAGGGAGGCCGTTCCCTCGACGCCGGCGAGGTGAAGTGGGGTCACGAGACCAGCGTGGGCTACTTCTCCCAGGATTTCGCGGAGAGTATCCCCAAGGGCTGGACGCTGGTGGACTGGCTGCACCAGTTCGATCCCGAAGCCACCAAGGAGCAAATCCGCGGGGTTATGGGCCAGATGCTCTTCCGCGGGGAGGAAGGCAACAAGATGACCGACGTGCTTAGCGGCGGTGAGTCCTGCCGGCTGCTCTTCTGCAAGCTCATGCTGCAGAAGCCCAACGTGCTGGTGTTGGATGAACCCACCAACCACCTGGACCTGGAAGCCGTCATCGGCCTGGATGATGCCCTGCAGCGCTACGAGGGCACCATCCTACTGGTGAGCCACGACGAAGACATCATCGACGAAGTGGCCACGAGAATCTGGCACCTCACCGATCATGGCATTGAAGATTTCCGGGGCACCTACGCGGAGTTCAACGTGCCGATGGGACGTTAAGAGCTGCTCAGGAATCGCTTGGCGATTCCTGAGCAGGAAAAATGAAGGTGCGGCGAACCACCCTACAGTTTGATCTTCGCGTGCCCCTTCATGGCCAGTGTCTCGTCCGAATGGCAGGGGGCGCAGGCCTGCTTGGAGCGCATGTTCTCCAGAGGCCCGCCCTTCTCGTGGCAGCCCATGCAGCCCTTCGTCCGGGCATCGACGCCGTTCACCGGGGCGAACTTACCGGCGGCCTGGTCATTCAAGAGCATCGCGCACTTGCGGGCCACGGACGCGGTAATGACACCGCAGCGGTCCTTCCGTTCGGGGGAATAGGCCTTCTTCCCGGAGGCCTCGCACCACTTGGCGATCGAGGGATGGCAGAGCGGGGAACCGGCCACGCTGTGCACGGACTTGAACTTCATGCCCTTGGGATCGAAGTCGGGAAGGGCCGCCGTCTGGTACCACCGGTACAGCTCGTCGACGAGGGGCTCGGGGTTGGCACTCAGCACCTGGATCGCCGCGGCGCACCCATTGAGGCAGCCGCAGAGGGTGCCCCAGCCGTAGACCCCGCCCGCGCCATAGATGAACATCTCGAAGGGAAAGTCGGTGTAGGGGGCGCCGAGTTTCTCGGCCACGGAACCGACAATGGCCTCGAAGGTGCCGTACATGCAGTGCGCCTTGCTGTAGTCCTGGTAGGCCCGGTTCCCCACGGCATCGGGGTCCAGGGCCTTGTAGGGCCAGGGCAGTCTGGCCAGGGTGCTCTTGGGGGGAGGTGCGGGCGTTTCCGGAGCGGTTCCCGCGAGGAGGGACGAGGCGCCTCCCGCAGCGGCGATCCCGCCGATGCTCGCGAGGTAAAGAAGCGCCTGCCGGCGGTCGAGGTCTGCAATGGCCATGATTCATCCTCCTGAACGGCAAAAGGTGACCAGTTCATCGTCAATATACACGCGTCAGTAGGGGAGACAAGTTCAAAAGTGACTGATAGGTAGTTAATTGCCGCCGAGCCGGATGCGGAGCACTTCTTTGGCCACCTGCAGCCCCGCGATGGCGGGCAGGTGCGAGAGGGTGCCCACGCGACGACGCTGGTGGTCGGGTCCCCGGTGCGGCTCGATCTCCACGGGGTTCTCGGGACGCTTGTTGTCGGCGGGCTCCAGCGAATGGACGCATGGATGCCGTGGGTGATGTCGATCTTGCGCAGTTCCTTGCGGACCCGGGCCCCCAAAGAGCAGATCCGCGGCGCCATGGAGCAGATGCTCTTCCGTGGTGAGGAAGGCAACAAGATGATTCGACGTGCTCAGCGGCGGCGAATCCTACCGGCTGCTCCTCTGCAAGCTCAGGCTGCAGAAGCCCAACGTGCTGGTGCTGGATGAACCCACCCACCACCTGGACCTGGAAGCTGTGATCGTCCTGGATGATGCCCTGCAGCGCTAGGAGGGCACCATCCGACTGGTGAGCCATGACGAGGACATCACCGACGAAGTGGCCACGAGAATCTGGCACCTCACCGATCATGGGATCAAGGATTTCCGGGGGACTTACGCAGAATTCAACGTGCCGATGGGGCGCTGAACTCAGGTGTTTCCGCTGAGCGCCTGAAACGCGGAAGTTGATCTTTGTTGGACCCTTGGCGGTCCGGATCCTGTGGGTCTGTATTTATTTGTTTTTTTCTTACCTCAGTCCCGAGCTTGTTGACCAATACTGATATTGAGTCTTTTTCTGCATTGGCCTTGACTTAGAAAGCGAGCAGTCCGTGACCTTTCAGCAGGCTTCCGCGAGCGAATCCCCAGAGGAAAACACTGGCTCTGATGGGCTTGGGAGGAAATCCACCCGAAGGTCCCGGACCCTGCGGGCGCTGGTGGACTTCAAGCGTGCCCTGGACGAGCACGCCATCGTGGCCGTCACGGACCCCCTGGGCCGGATCACCTACGTGAACGAGAAGTTCTGCGCGATCTCTAAGTACTCCCGGGAGGAGTTGCTGGGCCAGGATCACCGAATCGTCAACTCGGGGTACCACGCCAAAGACTTCATGAAGGACCTGTGGGACACCCTCCACGCCGGCCGGGTCTGGAAGGGGGAGATCAAGAACCGCGCTAAGGATGGGAGTTGCTACTGGGTGGACACCACCATCGTTCCTTCCCTCGGCGACGACGGGAAACCGACCCAGTTTGTGGCCATTCGTGCAGACATCACCAAGAGAAAGGCGGAGGAGGAGGCCCTGCGCCAATCCCAGAAGTTGGAAAGCCTGGGCGTTCTGTCCAGCGGCATTGCCCACGACTTCAACAACCTGCTCACCACCATCCTGGGCAACGCCAATCTCAGCACCATGCACCTTCCACCGGAGAGTCCGGCTTTGCCCTACCTGAATCAGATCGAACTGGCCACGCTGCGAGCCGCCGACCTGACCCGGCAGCTCCTGGCCTATGCGGGGAAGGGTCGCGTGCAGGTCGTTGCGATGGACCTGAACCGCCTCGTGCTGGAGATGACCCAATTGCTGACGGTGTCCATCTCCAAGAAAGCCGTGGTCCGTTACGACCTGTCGCCTGGGCTGCCCTTGATCTCTGCCGATCCTTCGCAAATGCAGCAACTCGTCATGAACCTTGTCACCAATGCCTCGGAGGCCATCGGGGAGGAGGTCAGTGGGCTCATTACGGTGAGGACCGGCATCCAGGCGGTCGATGAAGCCACTATCGAGGGCCTGCTGCCGGTCCTTCCCCTGTCCAAAGGGAGCTATGTGACCCTGGAAGTGAGCGACACCGGCTGCGGCATGGCACCCGAGGTGCGGGATCGGATTTTTGATCCCTTCTTCACCACCAAGTTCACGGGGCGAGGGTTGGGCCTATCTGCCATGCTCGGCATCCTCCGCAGCCACCGTGGCGGTCTCAAGGTCTACAGCGAGCCTGGACGTGGCTCGGTTTTTAAGTTGTTCCTTCCCGCCTTGGGCCTTGGAATGGGACAGTCTGGGCTACGGCATCCCGAGGTGGGTTGGCGAGGTCAAGGGACCCTGCTCTTGGTGGATGACGAACCCGGAGCTCGGGCCGTAGCCCGGGGCTTGGCCGAGAGCCTTGGTTTTCAGGTGCTGGAGGCGGCGGACGGCCAAGAGGCGGTGGGACTGTTTGAGCTGCGCCACGCCGAGCTCACGGCCGTCCTGATGGATCTGACCATGCCCCGCATGGATGGACGGCAGGCCTTCCTCCGCATGCACGCGGTGGATTCCACCATTCCTGTGGTGCTCACCAGCGGCTACAGCGAGCAGGATGTCCTCGCCGATTTCCTGGACCGCGGGCTGGCCGGATTCCTGGCGAAGCCCTACCAAAGCAGCCAGTTTCAAGCTGTCCTGAAGCTGGCAATAGAAGGGACCTAATCAGGGGCGCTGGCCAGCAGCATCTTGAGGACTTCCTCGGCCACCTTCAAGCCCACCATGGCGGGCAGGTAGGAGATGGTGCCCACGGGCGTCCGCACCCGGCCCGGGCCTTGGTGCGCACCCAGGTCCAGGGGGTTGGCCGGGCGCTTGTTGTCGGCGGGCTCAAGCGAATAGACGCAGCAGACGCCATCGGAGATGCCTACCTTGCGCAGTTCCCGGCGCACCCGGGCGGCCAATGGGCAGAGGTGCGTTTGGCTGAGGTCGCCCACCTGCAGCTGGCTGCTGTCCATGCGGCCCCCGGCGCCCATGGCGGAGAGGATGGGAATGCGCTGCTCATGGGCCGCGCGGATGAGGGCCACCTTGCAGGTCAGGGAATCGATGGCGTCGATCATCACGTCCGGGCGGGGTTCGAGCAGGTCCGGCAAGGTGTCCAGGTGGATGAAGGTGATGCGGGATTCCACCTCGCAGTCGGGGTTGATGTCGCGAACCCGGGTCGCGGCCACCTCCGCCTTGGGCTGGCCGAGGGTGGACCGCAGGGCGAAGAGCTGGCGGTTGAGGTTGCTGGAACCCACCACGTCGTGATCCACCAGCCGAAGGTGGCCCACGCCTGCCCGGGCCAGGGCCTCGACCGCAAAGGAGCCCACACCGCCCAGGCCGAAGACCGTGACCCGGGCCTGCCGAAGCCGTTCCAATGCCGCCTCGCCAAGCAGCAGCTCGCTGCGGGAATACCACCTCATGCCAGCCACTCCAGGAAACACCGTTACCCATTCTCCCAGGTCTGTTCGGCGAGGCTCCCCTCGGTCACGCCCCGGAGGCGGGCGGCCGCCGCGATGACTCGCGCCAGATCCGCGGTGCTGTCCGTTTCCAGGAGCAGGTGGCTCGGGGCCACGGACAGCAGGCATTCCCGCACCTTCGTGTGATCCGGCGCCAGCAGGTCACCGGAAAAAGAGAGGAACACGCCCATGGACTGGAGAGGCTGGGCGGTCTCGGGGCTCCCGGAGTAGGCATGGACCCTGGCCCCTGCGGGGGGAATTCCCTCCTCCCGCAGGAGTTCCAGCAGCCGCCCCCAGGCTCGAACCACGTGCATGGCCACCGGGCGACCCAGGCCATGGACTAGGCGCAGTTGCGTTCGGAAGGCTGCTTCCTGGGCCGCTTTGTTCGCCACTTTCCGCGTGAAGTCGAGCCCGCATTCCCCCAGGCCCACACGAGGGGACCGGAGCAGGGACTCCAGGCGCTCCGCCCACTCCGGTGCCGCCTCCACCAGGAACCAGGGGTGCAGGCCCAGCATGGGGGTGCTTCGGCCATTCCCCGAGGCATGGGCGCGGACGGCCGCCCAGGCGGATTCGCAGGTCCCACAGACCACCTGGTAAAGCCTCGGACCAGGGGAGGCTTCGTCGAGGGAGGTCGCGCCGTGGAGGTACCTGTGGGCATCGAACAGGAGCATTCTCGCGACCACCGCAAACGGTAGGAATGGTGGCCCCGATGCGAGTCGAACGCACGACCTACTCCTTAGGAGGGAGTTGCTCTATCCATCTGAGCTACGGGACCCATGGCACTTACCTGGCTTCCACTCTACCAGTTGTGCCTATGTTGTGGCGCCTCCCCCACCTCCCTATACTTCCTGAAGGAAGCCTTATGGACCAGGGCAGGTGTTTGCCTATTCGGAGCGTTGCTAGAGTTCAGACGACCAACCAGGGTGTGCTCCGGGGGGGGCCGGACCCCCCCCTCGGTACAGTCCCCGAATGGGTTGGCAAGTTGCCTTCTCTGGAATGGCCCTGAGGGTTTTTGGCGGCGAATTTCTAGGCCCCACTTGATTTTCTTGAATGGTTGATTACTTTTGTGTGGGATCAGAACGCATGGAAGGCTTCAGCCGCCATGAGGAAAAGGGTCCGTTCTGTTCGGTAGCCACCACAGGCGGCGAAGGAGGTTATATGGGGCGCCTTGCCCTTTCCCTGAGATGCGCTTGGTGCGGGAAAGTCGAAACGGGCAAGCAATGGTCTATTGAGCGTCGGCAATCGTTCTTCACATACTCCCACGGGATTTGCCCGGTTTGTCTCTCCATGCATTTCCCCAATGGATTCTTGTACATGAAGCATTCCGACGAAGATCCTCAAACAAAGCCGGGTACCGGGGAGGGAGCGGAGAGACTGGGGCATTGACAGGGTTTGGCCCAATAACATGCCATCGGCTAGGTCGTATGAGTTTGCCCCGTCAAAGCTGGCCAGCCTTCAGCCGGGGAGGGCGTTACTAAGCTGTCCTCATAAAACAACCCTTCTGGGAAAGGGTGAGAACGGCAAAAGGGGCCGTAAGGGAATGGCGAATTCAACCAAGGTTATTCCGTAACGGCCCCTAAGCTGTTTCAGCGGATTGGCGCGTAGGCCAGACCCCCATTGGGGGTGAGGAACACTGCCTCGGTGTCGAGGAGGCCCACCAGTCGGTGACCTTCGGCCAGTGGTGTGGGCAGCCAGTCCAGGGTGCCCTTGGCGAGGTCGTAGCGGGCGAGCAGGAGCCCCTTGGATTCTGGCGCGCCGCAGGACCGGACTTGGCTGGGGGCAAAAACCCCGAAGATCACGTCCTTGCCAGCCCAGGACAGCACGGGGCCGCGCCCCGCATGACCCAACACCGCACGGGTGAGGATGGCATCCTGGCACGTGAAAAAGTACTGACCGGGGTCCTTGGAACCCTTGACCGGGTCGAGGACGGTGAAGGCCATGCTAGCGCCCTCGGCGATGTAGACCGTGCCATCCACGCCCAAGGCCATGCGGTTCATGGGCACCAGCAGGGGTTGTGCGGTGGCCTCTTTCACCTGCGTCTTATCCCCGTACGTCCAGAGCACGGCGCCGGTCTTGAGGTCTCGCTTCTCGATGACGGGTTTCGTGGTGCGGTACAGGATGAGAATTCCTTCCCGCCCCACGGCCATGTCCTCGACGAGGGCGGGGAGTGCCATCGCGCTTTCGATCAGACCGTCTTTGCTGAAGACAAGCAAACGTCCGTCGCAGACCATCCAGGTCCGGCTGTACGAGTCGATCACCCATCGGTCAGGGAAGACCTCGTCGATGGCGGGAGTCTCCTGGACCTGAGGTTTGACGGGCGCTGGCTGAGCCCTTTGACGGCGGGGGATGCCGTACAACAGGGCACCGGCGGCGTCATAGTCCGAGGTGGATTGGGGGGGAATTGCGGCAAGGGTTTTCTGCGTCGGAGTGGGCTTCCGGGCTTCGGGAAGAGATATCGGCAGCGTGGACAGCAGCCCACTGCCTTTCATCCAGGTGCGAAGGGACCGCGCTGAAGGGTCGAAGAACACAAGGGAGCCATCCACTTCCTGGAAGGCCCATCCCGTGGCTTGTCGGCTGGCGTCCCAGCCCTGGGCGCGAAGAGAAGTGGCGATGGTCATGCCGAGCATCGCCAGGGTGATCAGGGATCCATATCTCATTTATCACCTGCCTATATTTTATTATGCGCATGAGCGACTTCAGTTGAATCCCGTTGTCTGTGACGGAAAGCACGATGGGGACCATGGACCTTTGCATCCGTTGATATGCCCCATCTATGCGGGTTCTTGCGATGATGGAGCTCCACTCCGAGGTACCTCCATGTCGCGTGCGCAGCTCAAAGACGAAGTCTTCATGAACATGGCGGTTGAGCTGAGTCGCCTTGGGACCTGCTGCCGTCTCAAGGTGGGCGCCGTGCTGCTGCGTGCGGACGGGGGCATCGCGGCGGCGGGCTTCAATGGGGCGTTGCCGGGGATGGCGCACTGCACGCCTGATACCTGCAAGCCGGGCCAGCGGTGCCTGCACACCAGCCACGCCGAGGAGAATGCCCTGGGCTTCTGCGACGGCCCCGTGGCGACGGCCTACGTCACCCACGAGCCCTGCCTCACCTGTTGCCGCGCCCTGGTTCGGCGAGGCGTGCGGCGGGTGGTGTTCCACCATCCCTACACCAGCATCGCCGAGCAGGAGCGCGCGGAGCGCCAGGGCATCCTTGATCACTTCAGCGTGCGGTGGGACCAGCTGGGCGAGGCTTGAACCTAGCCCGGGGAGCTAGATCCCCCCGCGCTCCCAGGAGGGGGTGGGCTCCAGCTCGATGGCCAACTCGGTGCCATCGTCGAGGATCAGCGTGGCCGGATCACCGGGGCGCACATCGACGATGGTGTGGCCCAGGAGTCGCTCACGGTGGCCGCGGTGCCAGGAGATGCCCACCGGATAGGTGCGGCGGTAGGCGTCGAGGGGGTCTTCCATTCGGTGGCAAAGCCAATCCAGGGCCGACTGGAGGGCGGTGTCGAAGCCCTTGGGAGGTTCCGGGTCCAGGCCCGCTGCCATGAGAAAGGCTTCCGACGGGGGGTGGCCGCCCAGGCTCTCGGCGGTCCAGTGTCGGGACTCGGGACCCGCAGGGGACTGGCCTTCAACCACCACCGGCCGGTCGTGGTGGATGCCAAGCCACAGCGATACTTGGCCGCAGGGACCGGTCCCCTCGAAGTCGAGGGGCAGCTGGGCGTCATCGTGGAAGACCACGGCCCGGAGGGGCAGCCATTCGAAGGTCTCGGCCACCTTTGAGCCCACGGGGCCCAGGTGTTCGTAGCGAAGCTCGGCCACGGCCTCGGCAAAGGACTGGCGGAGTCCCGCCAGGCTGAGCAGACCCTCCGGGAGCCCCTGGAAGTCCAGGGCTAGGGGCGGCTCATGCCAATCCGCGGCGAGCGCGGGGACCACCTGCTGGAACAGGATCAGCGCCGGGTCCCAGTCCCAGTGACGGGCCGGTTCGTAGCCGAGTTCCTGGCAGAGGTCGAACCAGGCTCGGCCCGGAGCCGCAGCCCCCGGCAGGAAGATGGACCGGCTGTCCAGAATGATCTCGCAGCCCATTCCCTGGGGCAGCTCGCGGCGACTGAGGGCAAGTTCGTGGCGCCCCAGGGTGGCCAGGGTGGTCTCGCGGAACGGGCGGTTCTCCTGCCGCAGCACCTTCAGCGGCGAGCCGAGGGTCCACGCATCCAAAGTCATGCCCACCCTCCATGTGCAAGGAAGCCTGTGGCGCAGCTATCGGGCCGTCAATTCCTGAATGAGAAAAATACGATAAAATTCAATCCAACCGCTGGAGGCTCATGCCCGGGTAGTAGTGCTGAAGGATCTGCTGGAAGGTGGCCCCCTCCAGGGCCATGCCATAGGCCCCGGTCTGGCACATGCCCAGGCCGTGTCCCCAGCCCCGGCCGTAGAAGATCCAGCGCCGCTGGGTACCCTGCCCCACCGTGAGCCACCGGAAGACGTTGTCCTTGAGCCCCAGCAGGCCGCGGATATGCATGCCGTGCACCCGGTGCGGGGCGCCACCGGAATCCACTAGGGTGAGATCCACCACCCGACCCTGGTCGTTGTACTGGGCCCTCAGGTCGCGGATACCCGCCACCTTGATGCGTTTGCGCACTGTGGCGAGGAGGTCCGCCTCGGCGTATTCCACGCGCCAGTGGGCCATCGGGTTGTAGCGGTCCCAGGCCGCGCCGTCGGGATCCAGGCGGCGCACCAGCACTTGGGCGGGGATCTGGGATGGGCCATCCTCGCCGGGGATCCACTTCAGGCGGTCGCCCACCTGGATATCGGCCTTGGGCACCAGCCGGAGGCTGCCATCCGGAGCTTCCTCCGCCAGTAGCAGGGTGGAGGCCAGGGCAAGGGGCTCGGGCCCGCCCCGCTTGCGGCGCACCTGGCGGTCGAGGAGCAGGGTGCCCTCCGCAGGGGTGAGTGGTTCGAGTTCCTGCCACAGCCTTCCTAGAGCATGCAGGGCCTGTTGCAGCGTGACGGGCTCCAGACCGGCCCAGGCCGCAGCGGGGACCACGCCCCGCCGGGTGAGGAAGGCGGCCAGGAGGCGATCCTCTGCGGGTAGGGAGGCTGGCACGAAGTAAGCTGCATCCTGGGGCCGTTCCTGGCCTTCTACGACCCGCTGGAAGCCGAAGGCGGTGGCCAGGGCCAGGTAGAGATTCTTCTCTCGCGTCAGGGGCCGGACCTCCAGGCCCAAGCGCTGCTGGAGCAGGCGCACCGGCTGGGCCAGGTCGTCCTGGGTGGCGGATTTCTTCAGCCGTTCGCCGGAGAGCCACTCCACGGGCATGGCCGTAGCGGCCAGCCGCAGGAGGTCCCAGGTGAGCCCGGGCTGGCTGGCTTCTTCGGGGGGGATGGGCACGCCGGACGCGAAGGGCAGGGTCAGGGGCTTCTCGGGATAGCAGGTAACGGCCCGCAGGTAGGGCGCGTCGCCGCCGAAGACATCGGCCACGTTTGTGGTGTGGCCGCCGCAGTTGGCCATGAACAGGGCCTGGAGGGGCTTGCCGCCGTAAGTGGCGAAGAGGCCCTCGGTTTCCTGGATGGCCTGGTCCGTGAGCAGCTGCTCGCCATCCCGGCCGCCATAGACCTGGTCGGACACGGTGTCGCCCATGTCGAAGCCATCCGCTGCGCGCTTGTCCCGGTTGGCCACGGCATAGGTGCGGGCCGCCACGGCCTGGGCCTTGAGAGCCTCGAGGGAAGGAAATTCCCAGGCACCCATTTCCTTGGGCACGACCCCGCGCAGGTAGGTCTCCAGGTCCAGGGTGTTCACCACGGTCAGGCGGCCCTGGGCATTGGGGAACACCTCGACCTTGCCCCGGTACCGTCCCTTCCCTTGAAGTGAGGTCAATTCACCTGCGGGCTTCAGCCACACGCCAGCCAGGGGGAGGGCCCGGCGCTCGAACCGATCGGTGATGGCGTACAGAGCCCGGCCCTTCCGAGCCTGGCTGGGGCGGGTTTCGGAGGCCACCCACAGTTCTTCGAACCCCAGGTCCTGGAGCTTCTGCAGGACGGGCTCGGCCTTTCCAGCCTCCTGGAAATGGCCTGTGAGCACGCGCCAGGTGTCGGCGTCGGGTACCTTCACCCGGTCCGGCACCTCCCCCAACGCCGTCAACCGGTTCATCAAGGCCGCGGCTTCCGGGGCGCTGAGGGGCTTGCTGACCTGGATGCGGTATTCGGTGGAGGGATCCGCCACGCCGCGGCTGTCCCACCAGATGCGCAGTTTTTCGTCAGGCGCCAGGTTCATCAGGGGCCTACCGGCCCGGTCGCAGAGCTGCCCTCCGCCTTCGAGGGAGACGATCCATTCCGTGGCCTGGGTATCGATGCCAATCTTCAAGGGCGGCTGCGCAGCCTGGGCGGAATAAAGGGACAAGACCAGAGCGGGTACGAGGTATGTCTTCATGCCGAGATTATCCCACGAATCGCGAGAGGGTCGCCCAGCGGCGGGCCCGCAGTGTCTCGGCGTCGAGTAGCGCCCCATCCGGGCCCCGGCGGTGCAGGAGCAACGCGATGCAGCTTTGGTCGGAAGGCCGGTAGAACAAGGCGGGACCGGTGTAGCCCAGGTGGAACCACCAGTCCGAAGGCGGCCCCGGTTGGGCCTCCAGGGGCGGGGCCGGAGGCGGTGCGTCATCGGCGGGCTCTTCGAGGACGTGGAGGCCGGTGCCAGGCGTGATTCTTGACAACAGTTGTCCAAAATACCCACCGCCGGTGAAGGCCGTCTGAAGGCCCAGGCCCCAGCGGGTGCCGTGCTCGCCCTCGGCCGTTTCCACGGCCATGCGGCTGGGCCAGCCCGCCGCCACCCACCGGGCCAGGGCGGCTCGCAGCTGGGGCGCAGTGGTGCCGAAGCCGGCGTGACCGCGCATGCCGGCCCGGGCATTGGCGTCCTGGGGCAGGTGCGGATCCCGGGGCGGCAGCGGTGCGTCGGTGGCCAGGCCCCATGCCACGGCGTCGGGGCCATCAGGTAGGTCCGTGGGGATCTGCACCCAGGGCGCACCACTGAGGCCCGAGGCTGCTCCCAGCTGGGCGAAGGGCACACCGGTCTCCGCCTCCAGCAGCTCCGCCAGTAGGCGATAGTTCAGGTCCGAGTAGGTGGCCAAGGCTGCCGTGGCGGGGCGGAGCAGGGGATGCTCCGGCACCGCGCGGCGCAGCTGGACGGCCAGAGGTTCGCCCGTGAAGGGCCGCCAGGGGGGCAGGCCGGAGCCATGGGACAGCAGTTGACGCACGGTCAGCGGCGTCTCGCGCTCATGGAACCCCAGCGCCCAGCGCCGGTCCGCATCCAGGTCCAGGAAAGCCAGGGCCAGCGGCGCCGTCACCATGGGTTTGGTGAGGGAGGCGAGGTCGTAAAACAGGTTCACGCCCGGCCCAGCTCCGCCAGGCTCTTCGCGACGGCCTTCTGCACCAGATCGGCCACGTGCATGGCCTCCTGGCCCTCTTCCCAGGTGACCCCATCCGTTCCGCGGCCCAGGCAGGCGGCGTGGAAGGCCTCAATCTCCAGGCGCAGGGGCTCGCCTTCTTCGATGGTGGCCGTCTCGGGATGCACCTCGGGGCCGTCGGGTCCCATGACCAGGCGCAGCAGCTCCAGTTTCTGGGTGGCGAAATCCAGGCTGGCGTATTCCTTGTCGCCGAAGGCGCGCAAGGTGCGCTCCTTCTTGCGGGCCACCCGGCTGGCGGTGACGGTGGCGAAGGCGCCGCCCTCGAACTTCAGGCGCGCGTTCACCAGGTCGGCATAGGGCGTCAGGACCGGGATGCCCACGGCCTCCACCTCCACCACGGGACGGCCCACCAGGGCGCGCAGCAGGTCCAGGTCGTGAATCATCACGTCCATCACCACATCCACTTCCATGCTGCGGGCGGGGAAGGGCGAGACGCGCACCGCTTCCAGGAAACGGGGCTTGAAGCCGCGTTCCCGCAGGGCGGTGACAGCCGGGTTGAAGCGCTCCAGGTGGCCCACCTGGGCGACGATCCCTGGCTGGGCGGCGCGGGCCACGGCCAGGGCCCTCAACAGGTCGACGGCTTCGTCAAGGGTGGCGGCCAGGGGTTTCTCCATCAGCAGATGCTTGCCGGCCCGGAGGACCTGGAGGCCGAGCGCGTGGTGAAAGCCCGTGGGCGCCGCGATCTGTACCGCATCCACCTCCGCGAGCACTTGGTCCAGCGAGGCGGCCCAGGGGGCGCCAAACTTGGCGGCGATCTCGGGGCCGCGGGTCGGATCGGGGTCCACCACGAAGGCGAGAAGGGCATTGGGGGAGGAAGCCGCAATGCGGGCGTGATGCTGCCCGAGGTGGCCCACACCAACCACGGCGACGCGAAGCTTGGACATGATGCCTCCAGACCGACTCAGCCTATCAGGGCGACAGGCTCTGATACGCTGGGGTCTTCCTCCCGAGGCGACTATGAATCTCAAGCTCGAAGCCGTGAACCTGGTCCGATGGCTGCACTTCGTCCTGCTGGCCGCCGGTGGTGGCGGCGCACTAGTGGCGCTCCTGCTGTCGGGTTTCGAGGAGGGCCGGGAGGATCTCCAGGGCTTGGCCGCGACGGTCTGGGCCAAGGTTGTGGCCTGGTCCTTCCGCCTGGCGCTCATTGCGGGGATCACGCTTTTGGTGCTCATGATTCAAGGCGGTCAGAACCCTCTGAAAGACGGCCACTACTTCCACATCAAGCTGCTGCTGGTCTTCTTCATGGTGGGCCTCTCCGAGATGACGCCCAAGGCCTTGGCTGTCGGCAAGCGGGGCTCGGCCCTGCTGGTGATGGTGCTATTCCTGGCTTCCAGCTTCACGGTCTACAACAAGGCGCTGTTCGGCGGCCGCCCGAAGTCCGGTTTGGAGATTCCCGTCACTGCGGCCACCTCCTCCCCGCAGATACCCCAGGCTTCGCCTGCGGTCCAGTCTCAGGCCCGCTAACCCATGCGCCGCTTGGCGCTGATTCTGGCGGGAACCCAGCTCCTCGCCGGCTGGCCCCAGACCACCCCGGAACGCACAGACCTCCGCCGGACCTCCACGGTGCTGGAGGTCCGAGTGTTCATGGACGCCCTGCACAAGCAGAACCCGGCCCTGGTGCCCTACCATCCGAACGGCGCCCCCCGGGCCACGGAAACGGGGAAGCCGCTCCTGGCCTGGCGCTTGAAGGGGGCCGGGCCGGATCCGCTTCGCGTCTACGTGAACGCCAACATCCACGCGGGCGAGGTGGAAGGCAAGGAGGCCATCCAGCTGATCGTCCGGGAGCTGCTCCAGGGGAAGCACCCGGAGCTGCGCCGGAACCTGGACCTGGTGATGATGCCGGCCTACAACGCCGATGGCACGGACGCCCAGGATCCCGCCATCCGGCCCTGGCAGCCCAATCCCACGGACAGCGGCGTGGGCCGGCGCGAGAACGCCCTCGGCCTCGACCTCAACCGCGACCTGATGAAGGCTGCGGCGCCCAATACCCGCTGGCTGCTGGCCATGCTGAACGACTTCGATCCGGCCGTGGTGATGGACCTGCACACCACGAATGGCAGTACTCACGGCTTTCACCTCACGCACGGACCCGCCTGCACCCTGGGCGCGGACGAGGGCCTGCTGGCCTTCAACCGCAGGATGCTGGTGGAGGTGCGAGAGCAGTTGAAGGGCGAGGGCATGCCCACCTACGACTACGGCAACTTTGCCCCCTACCGACCCACGGCCGAACATCCGCCCACGGCCTGGGAAACCTACGATGCGCATCCCCGGCTGCTCACCAACTACCCGGCCCTCCGCAATCGGTTGGCGGTGCTATCGGAGAGCTACGTCTACCGAAGCTGGCCCGACCGCATTTCCGACACCCGCCGCTTCGTGCTGGCCTGCCTCGGCTGGATGGTGGGGCACCGGAGTGAGATCCGCACCCAGATCCGCGGCGCCCAGTCGCGCTGGATGGATGGGTGGGCCAAGGGCCCCATGACCCTTCCCCTGTCGGCGAAGCTGAAGCAGGTCGAGCGCGCCACGTTTGAATGGGTTGATCCCATCCGGGACGAGCAGGGCCGCGTGGTGGGCGAGAAGGGCCGCACGCGCTTGGAGCTGCCCAGCTTCGTCGGCTTCGAGGGAGGGGATTTCGTGGCGGCCCCGGCGGGCTACCTCGTGGATCCCGCTTTCTCATCGACGGTGTTGCCCCTGCTTCAGGCCCATGGCCTGAAGGTATTGAAAGGAAGTGCGCGACCAAAAAACCTCGCCGTCCTGCACTTCCACGAAACCAGCCGCAAGGTATCCCCCTCCGCCTACCAGGGGGTGTTCACGCTGGAGTTGCAAGGGGCGTGGAAGACCGAACCCGCCCTGAAGAAGCTGCAACTGGCCTGGACCCCCGCGGACCTGGACCGCGCCCTGTACATCCCCCTGGACCAGCCCCTGGGCCGCCTGGCCTTCTACCTGCTGGATCCCCGGAGCAGCGACAGCCTGGTGTTTTGGGGCGCCTTCCACAGCGCCCTCATCCGAGGGGATGGCATGTGGGGCGAGCCGCCGAGGTTTCCCATCCTGGCTGTCGGCCGGGGCGATGCGACCGCAGTGACGAGCACACCCCTGCCTGCGCCAAAGGCACAGGAATAACTCGGGGCGCCGAAGGGCGCCCCGAGCCTGCCGGGAACCTCAGTCTTCAGGCTCGTCGTAGTCCCCGTTGTGCCACACGTTCTGCACATCATCGTTGTCCTCCAGCAGGTCCACGAGTTTGAGGAAGCTGGTGAGCTTGTGGCCTTCCAGGGCGGTGCTGGTGCTGGGCGCCATGATGATCTTGGCCTCGATGATGGGCAGCTTGGCAGCATCCACGGCGTCCTTCACGGCCTGATAGGACTCGGGGCTGGTCTTGATGACCCAGGCTCCGCCTTCATCGGCTACATCGTCGGCGCCGGCCTCCAGGGCCACTTCCATCACTTTGTCCTCGGGGACCTCGGGCTCCACGACGATCTGGCCCTGCTTGGTGAACAGGTAGGCCACGGAGCCCTGGGCGCCCAGTTCGCTGCCAAACTTGGTGAAGTAGCTGCGGATCTCGGGGGTGGTGCGGTTCTTGTTGTCGGTCACGGCCTCGATCAAAATGGCCGCGCCGCCGGGGCCATAGCCCTCATAAAGGATTTCCTCGTAGGTCACGCCATCGAGTTCGCCGGTGCCCTTCTTGATGGCCCGCTCCCAGTTGTCCTTGGGCATGTTGCTGCCCTTGGCCTGGTCCACGGCCAGGCGCAGGCGGGGGTTGGTGGGGATATCACCGCCGCCCAGGCGGGCGGCCACGGTGATCTCCTTGAGGATCTTCGTGAAGACCTTGCCGCGCTTGGCGTCAGCGGCGCCCTTCTTGTGCTTGATGGTGGACCATTTGCTGTGGCCGGACATGGCGTGCTCCAGAAAGGGCGGGTGGGGGATGGGTGTTAGACGGGTCTGATTTGGGCTTTTCGGACGGGTTCATCCCGCCCGAAAAGCGGGGGCCCGGGGGGACGTAGCTCGCGAAGCGAGCAGGCGGTCCCCCCGGACAGCGCTATCCGCGCAGAGACCGGCGGGAAACCCGGGCGAAGGGCGGGGGCTCCTGGCGGAGCATGGGGCGTTCGAGGAGGAATTGGTACCATTGCTCTCCGTAGACCTTCATCTTGAGGGCCTTGCCGTTCTGCAGCAGGTTGCGGTTGGTAATGAGACGCTCGTCGCCCTTGCAGATGCCGAGGCCCCTATTGA
This sequence comes from Holophagaceae bacterium, assembly GCA_025361205.1. Lineage (GTDB taxonomy): Bacteria > Acidobacteriota > Holophagae > Holophagales > Holophagaceae > Geothrix. Next base: position 731 of record JANYAS010000062.1, on the reverse strand, counting down.
GAATCTCGATGGCCTTATTGCGGTCCCCCATTTCCACCAGTACGTAAGCGTAGACAGCGTAAAGCAGGCTTTCTTTCTTGCCCGTCTTCAGGGCCAGGTTGAAGGTCTCCCGGGCCTTCTTCTTCTCGCCCCGCTTCCACTGGAGGATGCCCAGCATGGCCTTGGCGATGTAGTGCTGCATGGAGGCGGCGGCCAGGAGGGGTTCAGCTTCCTCGTTCTTCTTGCGGAGGTACTGCACCACGCCGATCTGGCCGTCGATGCTGCCCTTTACGAGGAACTGCCTGGTGGAGAAGCGATAGCCCTCTTTCATGACCTCAATGGCCTTATCGAACTGCTGTTTCTTCAGGAGATCACCGGCGCGGGTGAAGATCTTTTCAAGCTCCTGCTGGATCTTGCGTCCCTGCCAGATGAAGAGAGCGGCGCCCGCGAGGATGCCAACGGGCACGTTGATCCACAGACTGATGTGCAGCAGGCTGGAGAGGAGGATCACGGCGAAGGCGGCGCCCAGGCCGAGCAGGAGGTTAATCACGAAAACTCCGGAAGGCGCGGCCCGAAGCCGGGCCAAAGGGCCATTTTATCGGCCTTCGGAACTATTTGCCATGCGGAGGATTAGAGCCCCGGAGAAAATCCGCTCAGCCGATGACGCCGCTGCGGGAGGGGCTGGGGCGGCGGCGGCGCATGACGCGCTTGGCCGAAGGGGCCGTGGTGGCCTCCTTCCGGGGGCGGCCGGG
>JANYAS010000061.1 GCA_025361205.1 Holophagaceae bacterium | reverse complement strand
CGACTTCGGCGTCTTCTGGCACGCCGACCTTGCCGAGTTCAACACAGGGTCCAAGGCCCAGGTGAACTACATCATCCACAAGGGCGACATCAAGGAGCAGGGCGCCAAGGACATGGCCTTCGACGGCAATGCCCACAAGGCCATCTGGGTGGTCAACAACGACCGCACCATCTACTTCTCCAAGGAAGAGGCCCTGAAGGACCACATCTGCAAGAAGTAGGAATTCCGACGCCCCCGGGGCGGTTCTGTGTCCGCCCTGACGTGCCCTGAAGAGGTCCCATGAGCCCAGCCCGCCTGCTTTCCTCAGCCCTTCTACCGTTCCTGGTGTTCGCAGGGCTGGCCGCGGCCTCCCTGGAGGTGCCGACCCAGACGCCCGTGCAGGCCGCGGTGCCCGGCACCTTCGCCGAGAACCCCATTGTCTACTTCGTGATGACGGACCGGTTCGTCAACGGCAATCCGGCCAACGACCAAAGCTATGGCCGCCAGCGGGAGAAGACTCCCAAGGACGATGTGGGCACCTTCCATGGCGGCGACCTTAAGGGGCTCACCCTCAAGCTCAAGGAGGGCTGGTTCAAGGAGCTCGGCGTGAACGCCCTGTGGATCACGGCCCCCTACGAACAGATCCACGGCTGGGTCCAGGGCGGTCAGAAGGAGTTCAAGCACTACGCCTACCACGGCTACTACGCCCTGGACTACACGGTGCTCGACCAGAACATGGGCACCCCCGAAGAGCTGCGGCAGCTGGTGGACACGGCCCACGCGCAAGGCATCCGCATCCTCTTCGACATCGTCATGAACCACCCCGGCTACCTGGACATCCAGACCGCCAAGGATCTCAAGATCGACGTGCTGTGGCCCGACTGGGAGAAGGATCCGAACCTGCTGCGAAACTACCACAACTACATCGACTACAACTCGTTCAAGTTCGGCGACTGGTGGGGTCGGCCCTGGGTGCGCGCCGGCCTGCCGGGCTACAGCGACGGCGGCCGCGACGACTTCACCCTGCAGCTGGCCTACCTGCCGGACTTCCGCACCGAAAGTACCGAGTTCGTGAAGCTCCCGAAGTTCCTGAAAGAAAAGGCGGACACGAAGGCCCTGGACCTACCCAACACCACCGTGCGCGGCTACCTCATCAAGTGGCTCACGGACTGGGTGCGCGAATACGGCATCGACGGTTTCCGCTGCGACACGGTGAAGCACGTGGAGCCCGAGGCTTGGGCAGCGCTCAAGGCCGAGGCCCTGAAGGCCCTGGCGGAGTTCAAAGCCAAGAACCCCACCCGCAAGATCGACGATGCCCCCTTCTGGATGGTGGGCGAGTTCTGGGGTGTGGGCCCCACGCGGCACAAGCTGACCAATTTTGGCTTCGACGCCATGCTCAACTTCGACTTCCAGCAGCAGGAAGGCGCCTTCGCCAAGCCGGAGAAGCTCTTCAAGAGCTATGCCCAGGCCCAGGCCGGGAAACCCGTCCACATGCTGAACTACCTGTCCTCCCACGACACGGAACTCTTCGAGCGCGACCGCCTCGTGGAAGGGGGCGCCGCCCTGCTGCTGGCCCCCGGGGGCGTGCAGATCTTCTACGGCGACGAGACCGCCCGGCCCTTGGGACCGGAGCCCCGCAGCGACCAGCAGCAGGCCACCCGGTCCGATATGAACTGGGCGACCCCCAATGCCAAGGTCCTGGCCCACTGGCGCAAGCTGGGCACCTTCCGCGCCCGCCATCGGGCCCTGGCCACCGGCGAGCACAAGCAGCTCGGCGAGGCTCCCTACACCTTCAGCCGGGTCGAGCCCATCAGTGGCGACCGCGTGGTGGTGGCGTTGGACGCGAAGGGCGAGGTCAGCCTTCCGGTAGCCGGTATCTTTGCGGATGGGCAGCTCGTTCGTGACGCCTACACGGGCCGTACTGCCAAGGTGGCGGGTGGCAAGGTCACCCTGCAGGCCGATCGGTACGTACTCCTGGAAGGACTGCAACCCCAGGCCCACTGAAACCCCCGCCGCGCCGTCTTGACGGCGCGGCGCTTTAAGAACAGCACATCGAAAGATCAAGAAGGAGCATCTGCATGTCCACCAAGAAGCTGCCCCGGGTCGCCTACTTCTGCATGGAGTACGCCCTCGAAAGCCCATTCAAAATTTACGCGGGGGGCCTGGGCATCCTCGCCGGCGACTACCTCAAGGGCGTCAAGGACCACGGCTTCCCCCTGGTGGGCATCGGCATCCGTTGGAAGCAGGGCTACGGCGAGCAGATGGTGGAAGCCGGAAGCGGCAAGGTTTACGACGCCTACAAGAACGGCAACCACGAGTTCCTCGAGGACACCGGTATCACGGTGGAGGTGGAGATCAAGGGCAAGGCGGTGAAGGTGAAGGTCTGGCGTGTGAACAGCTTTGGGGTGGACTCCCTCTACCTGCTGGATACGGACATCGAGGAGAACGATGGCGAGGCCCGGTGGATCACGGGCCAGCTGTACGGCTGGTTCGGGGAGGAGCGGGTGGCCCAGGAGATGGTGCTGGGCATCGGTGGCATCCGGGCCCTGCAGGCCCTGCGCATAAAGCCCGACGTCTATCACTTCAATGAGGGCCACGCCCTCTTCGCCGGGTTCGAGTTGATGCACCAGCGCATGACCAAGGGGGCCACCTTCGAGGCCGCCTTGGCCAAGACCCGCGAGGAAGTGGTCTTCACGACCCACACCCCCATCCTGCAGGGCAACGAATCCCACCCCATCGACCGGCTGCTGTACCTGGGCGCCAACCTCGGCCTGACCAAGGTGCAGCTCAAGCAGCTCGGGGGCAGTCCCTTCAACATGACCGTGGGCGCGCTCCGGCTGTCCCGCATCGCCAACGCCGTGGCCGACCTCCACCGGGTCACCGCCAACAGCATGTGGAAGGATATCTCTGGCCGCAGCGAGATCATCGGCATCACCAACGCCATCCACCGGCCCACCTGGGTGGACCCCCGTATGCTCGACCTATCGGCGGCCTGCGATGGCTCGAAGAAGGCCAAGGACGCCCTATGGAGGGCCCACCTGGATAACAAACGCGAGCTCCTCCAGTTCGTGGAGGGACGCACCGGCGTGAAGCTCGATGCCGACAAGCTGCTCATCGGCTTCGCCCGCCGGGCCGCGCCCTACAAGCGCTCCAACTTCATCTTCACCGACCGCAAGTTCATCGAGCCGCTGCTGAAGAGCGGCAAGCTCCAGATCGTCTTCTCCGGCAAAGCCCACCCTCTGGACGACAGCGGCAAGCGGATCGTGGAGAACATCCTGGAGATGACCCGGAAGTATCCCGGCAGCGTGGTCTTCCTCGAGAACTACGATATGGAAATCGGCCGCATGCTCACCCGCGGCTCGGACGTGTGGCTGAACAATCCACGCCGCCCCAAGGAGGCCTCGGGGACGTCGGGCATGAAGGCGGCCATGAACGGTGTGCTCAACCTCTCCATCCTCGACGGCTGGTGGCCCGAAGCCTGCGAGCACGGCGTGAACGGGTGGCAGTTCGGCGACGGCTTCGAGCACGAAGACGAAGCCGTCCTCGACAAGCACGACTTCAAGGCCTTCAAGAAGGTGCTGGCCGAAGACGTGCTGCCCACCTATTACGACCATCGCGACCGCTGGGTGGACATGATGGTGGCCTCCATCCAGAGCACCCGGGATGCCTTCGGGGTCAAACGCATGCTCGATGAGTACTACGCCCGCATGTACAAGCGGACCGCGCGCTGATGCTGTCCGGGGGGACCGCCTGCTCGCTCCAGCTATCGCACCCTGCCCCGCAGGGTGCTCCCAGTCACTGCGCGCCTGGAACCGGAGCCTCTTGCTCGCGATGTCCCCCCGGGCCCCCGCTGCTCGGGCGGGATGAACCCCCCCGAGCAGCCTAATACCCGCCGACGACCGCTTCGTCTTTGATGGAGGTTCCCATGTCACGATTCTTCGCTTCCGCTTTGGCCATTGGCATGGTGGCGCTCTTCGGATGTGGCGGCGGGGGGGGTGGCTCGTCCACCCCAGCGCCCGCGCCCCTGGCCCTGGACACTGACCCCAACGCCACTCCGCCCGCGGACCCCAGCTACTTCAAGATCCCCAGCAACGCCCTGGGCGCCCTCGTCAGCGGGGGCAATATTACGTTCAACTACTGGAACCCCAACGCCAGCGCGGTGGCGCTCTGTCTCTACACCGGCTGGAGCGATGCCCTGAGCGCCCCGGCGGCCACCCTGGCCATGACCCGCAACGCCACCGGCGGCATCTGGACCACGGGCACCCTCCCGCTGCCCGCCCAGAGCTTCTATGTCTACAAGGTCGGCAGCGAGTACGTGCTGGATCCCTACGCGAAGTCCATGGCGCAGTGGAAGCACGCCAATGGCAACATCATTTCGGGGGACAGCATTGGCAAGGGCGCCATCGTGTCTCCCGCGACCACCCTCCCCGACGGCGGCTGGACGCCCTACGCCGGGAGTTCCTTTTACTTCAACGGCACCGCCATGAAGGGGACTGACGGCACGACCGCGGCCCCCTACGCCTTCACCTCCAACCGGGACGCCATCGTCTATGAGGCGGGGGTGCGGGATCTGACGGTGGATCCCAGCCTCAGCGGCTTTGCCGCGGGACACACCTGGGGCACCTACAAGGGGCTCGCGGACCTGCTGCCCCACATCCAGAAGCTGGGGGTCACCCACGTCCAGCTGCTCTGCCCCCTGGAGAATTACACCTACGACCAGACGAAGATCGGCACCCGTGAGTTGAGCCTCAGCCAGACCTCGGGCGCCAACTACAACTGGGGCTACGACCCCCAGAACTACTTCACGCCCACGGGCATGTACTCGTCCGATCCCGCGACCCCTGCCACCCGCATCAATGAACTCAAGACCCTCATCAACGAGATCCACAAGCAGGGCATGGGCGTCATTCTCGACGTGGTCTACAATCACACCGCCAACAACAATGTCCTGGGCGACGCGGGCATCCAGGGCTACTACTACCGCGCCAGCAGCCGGAACGGCGCCGGGAGCCAGGACGTGAAGTCCGAGGCCAAGATGGTCCGCAAGCTCATCGTGGATTCCATCGTCCACTGGGTGGGCGAGTACAAAGTGGACGGCTTCCGCTTCGACCTCATGGGCGTCCAGGACACCCAGACCATTCAGGCGGCCTACAACGCGGCCAAGGCCCTCAACCCCAACGTGGTCTTCGTGGGCGAGGGCTGGAACGGCTTCTACAGCGGCCCCGCCACCGACTACAACGGCGGCACCACCACCGGCGCCGATCAGGGAAACGCCGCCCAGTTCAACGGCCAGAACATCGCCATGTTCTCCGACAGCTACCGGCAGATCTTCAAGAACGGCTACCCCAACGACGGCGCCCAGGCCTTCCTGTCGGGCACGGCCCAGAACCCGGCGGCCCTCTTCTCGAACGTGGCCGGCGTGCCCACCAACACCAGCCCCACCTTCGCCCCCGGCTCCACCAACAACGTGGTCAGCTACCTCACCGTCCATGACAACCTCTGCCTCTACGATGTCCTGGCCCTGGCGACCAATGCTTCCGCTGCCACACCAAGCCTCAAGGCCTCGGCAGACGCGGTCATCCTCCAGCGGGCCCGGGTGGGCTACGCGGTGCTGCTCACCTCCCAGGGGCTGGCCTTCATCCATGCGGGGGATGAGATGTTCCGCACCAAAGAGGCCATCAGCGGGAGCCCCAACACCAAGACCAGCGCCGTCACCTTCCGTTCCTTTGTGGACAATTCCTACAACGCCTCGGACGCCATCAACCTGGTGGCCTGGTCGCAGGTCTACGTGGGCGGCAACCCCCTCGCGGGCACCTTCACCAACTACGACACCGCAAAGAACGGCTACAAGCTGTACACCTACACGCAGGGCCTGATCGCGCTGCGGAAGAGCACCAACGCCTTCCGGCTACCGGACCCCTCCCGGGCCGCCAACCTGACCGCGCTCTCCCCCAACGGCCTCGGAGCCAGCACCCTGGCCTTCGGCTACAAGGCCGCCGCCACGGATGGCACTGGAACCTACTACGTATTCCACAACGCCGACAGCAGCGTGGTGACCTTCACGGTGGGCGCGGACCTCACGACGGCCACCCTGCTGGCCGACGGGGCCTCTGCAGGAACGACGGCCATCGCCACACCGACGGGCGTATCGGCCACCGCCACCAGCGTAACTTTGCAGCCCCTGACCTCGGCCATCTTCAAGAAGTGATCAGCGCAGCCCAGTGAAGGCTACCTCGACTTTGCGGTGGCCCGGGAAGCCCGGCAGGGCCTGGCTCCCGTGCAGGGTCGCCGTGCCAGTGAAGACGTAAGGCCGCAGGAGGGCCTTGGGGTTGGTGGGGGCGAAGTAGAGGGTCGCCGCTTCACCGTGCAGGGCCTGGGCCGTGAGGTACCCCACCAGGGCGTGCTCGGCGGAGTGGTAGCCGCTCTTCCACTGGTGGATCTTGGGGCCCTGCCAGGGCTCGAACTCGGGACCGCCGGCCCCGCCCCAGACTTCATGATTCACGGGATCCACCATGCGTCGGAACCAGAAGTCCGCCGTGCGGGGCAGGGGCGCGGCCTGGGCGGGATCCGCCAGGGCCAGCGTCTCCGCCAACTGGTCCAGCTACGCGTAGATCCACCACTCCTTGCCCGTGTCCACGGTGCCGTCCGGGCGCAGCCGCGAGCCCCAGGTGCCGGACTCCGGCAGGTAGGCTTGTTTCAGCAGGGCCTTGGCGCCGACTGTGGCCAGGTCCACCAGGGCCGGATCCTGGGTGAGCCGGCCGATGCGCTCCAGCATCCAATAGGCCTTGGCCGTGTGGCCGAAATCCGTGTGGCGCGACCCGAGCTTCTTCTGGGCCGGATCTTGGATGGTGCCCCAGAACAGGTGCCGGTCGGCGTCGTGGTAGTCCCTCACCAGCACCTGGGCCAGTCGCTTCAGATCGGCCGTCCATTCCTTGCGGTCGGGCTCCGGCAGGAGGGGCGTGAGCAGCAGCAGGTAGGCATTGACCTGGTCCAGCTGGGCCACCAGTTCCTGACGCAACTGTTCGCCCTGGGGATCCGCCTTCACGACCCAACGCAGGGCCCCCCACTGGGGATTCCAGTACTCGGTGAAGATGTGCCGCTTCAGCCGCTTGATGTCCTTCAGCACGGCCTCGTCGCGGGTGAGGTAGTAGTACATGGCTAGGCCCAGCTGGGCGTAGGCGAGATCCTGGGTGGTGCGGGCCAGGACGGCAGGTTGTGGAACGCCCTTATCCCAGTAGGACACGGCGCTGCCGGTCCGGGGATCCACGGCCTGCTTCCGGATGAAGGACGCGCCGTCCCGGGCCAATTCCAGCATTTTGGGATCACCCGTCAGGTGGTACGCCACGCCGTAGAAATAGGTCTGGCGGGACTTCATGCGCACGTACTCGCGGCCGAAGGTCTCCTTGATCCAGCCCGGTGCCGTGGCCAATTCCTCTGGCAGCTTGGACCAGTCCACGGCCTTCCCATCGTTTCCCCGGAAGGTGGGGAAGTCGCCCCGGGGCGAGCCCCAGGCGTCCGGCACGTTCCAGAAGGGCAGCAGGTCCTCGCGGAAATGCTGTAACCACCGTTCGCCGGTGGGGAGATCCGCGGGTGCCACAACCGCAGAAGGTGCTGTCTGGGCTACGGCCGGAAACACAGGCAGAAATAGGCTGATGCCTATCTCAAGCGCGAACAATCGGAACATGGCGAACCCCTAAGGAACCACCAAGAAAATAGCCACAAAGGACACAAAGACCACAGAGAAAAAGCGGGCCATATGGCCACTGTTTTCCTATGCGTCCTTTGTGTTCTTTGTGGCTACTTGCTTGAAAAACTACTTCGAGATGACGCGCACCATCTCCAGCACTTTGCTGGAGTAGCCCCACTCGTTGTCGTACCAGGACACGACCTTCACGAAGGTGCCGTCCAGGGCCATGCCGGCTTCGGCGTCGAAAACGGAAGTGCAGCTTTCGCCGCGGAAATCCGTGGAGACGACTTTCTGGTCGGTGTAGGCCAGCACGCCCTTCATGGGGCCCTCGGAAGCCGCCTTCATGGCGGCGCAGATGGCCTCGTAGGTGGTCTCGGTGTTCAGCTCCACCGTGAGGTCCACCACCGAGACATCGGAGGTGGGCACGCGGAAGGCCATGCCCGTGAGCTTCTTGTTCAGTTCGGGGATGACCTTGCCCACGGCTTTGGCCGCGCCGGTGCTGCTGGGGATGATGTTCTCGAGGATCCCGCGCCCGCCGCGCCAGTCCTTGTTGCTGGGGCCATCCACGGTCTTTTGCGTGGCCGTGGCGGCATGCACGGTGGTCATGAGGCCGCGCTTGATGCCGAAGGCATCGTTGAGCACCTTGGCTACTGGGGCCAGGCAGTTGGTGGTGCAGGAGGCGTTGGAGATGATGGCCTCCCCGGCATAGGCCTGGTCGTTCACGCCGAAGACGAACATGGGAGTGTCGTCTTTGCTGGGCGCGGACAGGATGACCTTCTTGGCGCCGGCGGTGAGGTGCTTCTGGGCGGTGTCCTTGGTGAGGAACAGGCCGGTGGATTCGATGACGACGTCCGCCCCCACCTCGTTCCACTTGAGCTCGGCGGGATCCTTGACGGCCGTCAGGCGGATGCGCTTGCCGTTGACCACGAGGGTGGTGCCGTCTACGGCCACGGTGCCCTTGAAGCGGCCGTGGACCGAGTCGAACTGGAGCATGTAGGCTAGGTAGTCCGGCTCCAGCAGGTCGTTGATGCCCACGATCTCGATGTCGGGGAAGTTTTGTACCGCCGCGCGGAACACCATGCGTCCGATGCGGCCGAAACCGTTAATGCCAACCTTGATCGCCATGGAGTTGCTCCTGAAAAAGTGAAACCCTGTCTGAATATTGATTATTGTTCCCCCTGAGGGCCCCTGGGGTCAATGCGGCCCTGCGCAGGCCGCCTTCAGCTAGACTCCCTTCATCCCACGAGGAAGTGCCACCGTGTCCAGCCCGATCCGCCGTATCGCCATCTGCACTGGGGGAGGAGACGCCCCGGGCCTCAATGCCGTCATCCGCGCCGTGGTCATCTCGGCCTCCAATCTGGGCTGGGAATCCTACGGCATCCGGGAGGGCTACAACGGGATCCTGTTCCCCGAGCGGTACCCGGAAGGCGGTGTTTTCAAGCTCACCCGCGATCGGGTGCGGGGCATCGCGCACCTGGGCGGCACGATCCTGGGCACCACCAACAAGGGCAACCCGCTGCACTTCCCCATCAAGCTGCCCGATGGCACAGTGAGGGACATCGACCGCACGGATGAAATCCTGGAGTTCTTCGCCAAGCGAGAGCTGGACGCCCTCGTGTCCATCGGCGGGGACGGTTCCCTGACCATCGCCCATGCCCTGGCCCAGAAGGGCCTGCGCGTGGTGGGCGTGCCCAAGACCATCGACAACGACCTGGACAAGACGAACACGACCTTCGGGTTCGATACGGCCGTGGCCTTCGCCACCGAATGTTTGGATCGCCTCCACAGCACGGCGGAAAGCCACCAGCGCGTCATCGTCGTGGAGATGATGGGCCGCTATGCGGGCTGGATCACGCTTCATGCGGGCCTTTCCGGCGGTGCCCATGCCATCCTTCTCCCCGAGATTCCCTACAACCTGGAAAAAGTGGCGGCGAAGATCCGCCAGCGCGACAGCCTGGGGCGCCAGTACAGCCTCGTGGCGGTGGCCGAGGGGGCCAAGGCCCTGAACGGCCAGCGCGCCCTCCTGGAAGCCTCCGGCATCGGCCAGGCCGAGCGCCTGGGCGGCGCGGGCGAGCAGGTGGCCGAGGCCCTGCAGGCGCTCACCGGCAAGGACGCCCGTGTGGTGGTGCTGGGCCACCTGCTGCGCGGGGGCAGCCCCACCGCCTTCGACCGCCTGGCCGCCCTGCGGTTCGGCGCCGCCGCCGTGCGGGCCCTCAACGAGGGTCACAGCGGCATCATGGTGGCCCTGGCCTTCCCCAACGTGAACTACGTACCCCTGGCCGAAGTCGCCGGGCGCATGAAGGGCGTGCCCCTGGACAGCGACACCATCCAGACCGGCCGGGATTTAGGCATCAGCTTCGGGGACTGAGCAGCTGTCGGATCCTTCACCTGGACTTGGGTGGCCCTTAGAGGGTGAGGGGCATCGCCGGGCGAAGGGCGGCGGCCTGGCGGGCCAGTTCTGTGATGGCCTTCCAGTCGCCGGCGTCCACCAGCGCCCTGGGAGTGAGCCAGGATCCGCCCACGCACAGCACGTTGGGCTGGGCCAGGTAGGCGGGGGCGGACGCGGGTCCGATGCCGCCGGTGGGGCAGAAGCGCAGGTCCTGGAAGGGCCCGGCCAGGGCCTTGAGCATGGCGAGGCCCCCGGCCTGCTCGGCGGGGAAGAGTTTCAGGAAGCGGAACCCCGCGTCCACGGCCACCATCACCTCGGTGGGCGTCATGACCCCCGGCAGGAGGGGCAGCGATCCCGCCGCAGCGGCGGCCATCAGCGGCCCGGTCAAGCCGGGGCTGACAGCGAAGGCCGCGCCGGCCTCCTGGACCTGGCGCAGGGCCTTGGGCGTGGTGACGGTGCCTGCGCCCACGTAGGCCCCAGGGAAGGCCTTGGAGATGCGGCGGATGGCTTCCAGGGCTACCGGTGTACGGAGGGTGATCTCCAGGGTGGCGATGCCGCCCTCCAGCAGGGCCTCGGCCAGGGGCAGGACCTGCTCCAGCCGCGCCAGGGCGATGACTGGCATGACCGGCGAGGCGCGGAGGATGCGCTCCAGGCCCGGGTTGGGACTCATGGCTCCCTCCGGTCGAAGCTGGCGCCGAAGGAGGTGGCCCCGGCCTCGGCCTCGGTGGCATGGGCCCGGAAGAGGCCGAAGAGGTCCCGCCCCAGGCCGCGGTCGGGGGGCGGCGGCAGGGCAGCGGACCGCCGGGCCCAGATGGCGGGGTCCACGCGGACTTGCAGAAGGCCGCGCTCCGCATCCAGCTCGATGAGGTCCCCGTCCAGGACCTTGGCCAGGGGGCCGCCCGCCAGGGCCTCGGGCGATACGTGGATAGCGGCGGGCACCTTGCCCGAGGCGCCGGACATGCGACCGTCCGTCACCAGGGCCACGTGAAAGCCGCGGTCCTGGAGGTTCGCCAGGGTTGGCGTGAGCTGGTGCAGCTCGGGCATCCCGTTGGCGCGGGGTCCCTGGAAGCGCACCACGGCCACGAAATCGTGATCGAGGGAGCCCGCGTGGTAAGCCGCCTGCAGGGCCTCCTGGCCCTCGAAGACCCGGGCCGGGGCCACGATGTGGTGATGCTCCGGCTTCACCGCCGACACCTTGATGATGGCCCGCCCCAGATTGCCCGTCAGCAGGCGCAGCCCGCCGTTCGCCGAAAACGGCCGCGCGGCGGGCCGCAGAATGGTGTCGTCCCTGCTGGTGGCCGGGGCGTCCCGCCAGACCAGGCCCTCAGGACCCAGCTCGGGGGCCTGAGTGTAGGGGCGCAGGCCGGGTCCGGCCACGGTCTGCACGTCGCCGTGGAGCAGGCCCGCCTCCAGCAGCTCGCGGATGAGAAAGCCCATGCCCCCGGCCTGATGGAAGGCGTTCACATCCGCCTGGCCGTTGGGGTACACGCGGGCCAGCAGGGGCACGAGGCTGGACAGCTGGTCGAAGTCGCTCCAGTCGATGACGATGCCCGCGGCTCGGGCGATGGCCACCAGGTGCAGGGTGTGATTGGTGGAGCCGCCAGTGGCCAGCAGGCCCACCAGGCCGTTCACGATGGCCCGCTCGTCCACCACCAAGCCCAGGGGCGTGTACTCGGGGCCGCCCGCCACCAGGGCCGCGGCCCGCACGGCGCTGTGCCGGGTGAGGGCCTCGCGCAGGGGGCCCCCCGTGGGCACGAAGGCCGTGCCCGGCAGGTGCAGGCCCATAACCTCCATCAGCATCTGGTTGCTGTTGGCCGTGCCGTAGAAGGTGCAGGTGCCGGCGGCCGGATAGGACTTGGCCTCGGCCTCCAGCAGCTCGTCGCGGCCGATCTCTCCCGCCGCATAGCGCTGGCGCACCTTGGCCTTTTCGCCGTTGGGGATGCCGCTGGGCATGGGGCCGCCCGGCACAAAGAGCACGGGCAGGTGCCCGAATTGCAGGGCGCCGATGAGGAGGCCCGGTACGATCTTGTCGCAGACGCCCAGGCAGAGGGCCGCATCGAAGACGTTGTGGGAGAGCGCCACCGCCGTGGCCATGGCGATTACGTCCCGGGAGAAGAGCGATAGCTCCATGCCCGGTTGACCCTGGGTGATCCCATCGCACATGGCGGGCACCCCCCCGGCCACCTGGGCGGTGGCTCCCACGCTCCGGGCGGCTTCCTTGATCCAGGCAGGGTAGGCCGCCAGGGGCTGGTGGGCGGACAGCATATCGTTGTAGGCGGTCACGATGCCCAGGTTCGGCTGGCCGCCGTCCCGCAGGGCGGCCTTGTCGGGACCCGCCGCCGCAAAGGTGTGGGCCAGGTTGGCGCAGGACACGTGGCCGCGCTGGGGGGTGAGGGATGCGGCTTCCCGGATCTGGGCCAGATAGGCTTCGCGGCTGGGGCGGCTGCGCTGCCGGATCCGGTCCGTGAGCGCGGCCACATGGGGGTTCAGGGCCATGGACATTCCTTCCGAGGCCCGGCCACGCCGGGGATTGTGTAATATTATTACTTGGTGTAACCGGTTGTACTCGAAAATATTGTAACATTGCTACACCCGGAGCCTTCATGAAAACCCTGCCCGATTTCGACATGGTGCTGTTCGGTGGCACCGGCGACTTGGCCATGCGCAAGCTGCTGCCGGCCCTCTACCAGCAGGTGAAGGCCGGGACGCTCAGCGCCGGTTCCCGCATCCTGGCGGCCGCCCGGAAGCAGCTATCGCGGGAGGCCTTCCTCGAGCTGGCCGAGGCCACCTGCCGGCCGTTTTTGGGTGAATCCTACGACCCGGACACCTGGCGCAGCTTCGCGGACCGCATCCACTACTTCCCCATGGACGTGCAGTCCGGGGCGAGCTACGGGGCCCTGGGCGAACGCCTCGGCCAGCATCCCGACCGCGTCCGGGTCTTCTACTATTCGACCTCCCCGGATTTCTTCGCCGCCATCTCGGCCCACCTGGGGGCGACGGGCCTCATCACGGCCGATTCGCGGGTGGTGGTGGAAAAGCCCCTGGGCCACGATTTGGAATCCTCCCGGGAGATCAACGACGCCGTGGGCCGGCACTTCGCCGAGCGCCAGATCTTTCGCATCGACCACTACCTGGGCAAGGAGCCCGTGCAGAACCTGCTGGCGTTGCGCTTTGGCAACGTGCTCTTCGAGCCGCTGTGGCGGCGCGAGTGGGTGCAGGACGTGCAGATCACCGTGGCTGAGCAGCTGGGCGTGGAGGGCCGCGGCGACTTCTACGAGCGCACCGGGGCGCTGCGCGACATGCTGCAGAACCACCTGCTGCAGCTGCTCTGTATCGTGGCCATGGAACCGCCCACCAGCAGCGATCCCGACGCCGTGCGCGACGAGAAGCTGAAGGTGCTGCGCTCCCTCAAGCCCTTCACCCCCCAGGACGTGGTCACCAAGACCGTGCGCGGCCAGTACAAGGCCGGGGCCGTGGGCAGCCGGCCCGTGGCGGGCTACGCCCAGGAACCTGGAGTGGCCGCCGACAGCCGCACCGAAACCTTCGTGGCCGTGAAGGCCGAGATCGACACCTGGCGCTGGGCCGGCGTGCCCTTTTTCCTCCGCACCGGCAAGCGCATGTCCGACAAGCTGGCGGAGATCGTCATCAACTTCCGCCAGGTGCCCCATCCCATCTTCGGGGGGGCCGACCACACCAGCCGGGCCAATCGCCTCATCATCCGCATGCAGCCCGACGAAAGTATGCGGCTGTACCTCATGGCCAAGCAGCCCGGTGACGCCATGACCCTGCATCCGGTCAACCTCAACCTCGACTTCGAGGAGTCTTTCCGCGAGCGCCGTCTGGAAGCCTACGAACGCCTGCTCCTGGACGCCATCCGGGGCAAGCTCACCCTCTTCGTGCGCCGGGACGAGCAGGAAGCCGCCTGGCACTGGGTGGAGCCCATCCTCGACAGCTGGGCCGCCAGCGAGGATCGACCCAAGCTCTACACGGCCGGTAGCTGGGGCCCCGCCGGGTCCAGCGCCCTGCTTTCCCGCGACGGCCTCGCCTGGAACGAGGAGGACTGACCATGCCTGCCCTGCGCGAATGGGCCGACTTGGCCACCCTGACCGCCGCCCTGACCCAGCACGTGGCCCGGCGCTTGAAGGAGGATCTGGCTCGGCAGGACCAGGCCGTGCTGGTGGTGTCGGGGGGTCGCAGTCCCGTGCCCCTCTTCAAGGCCCTGGCCGCCCAGCCCCTGGCCTGGGACCGGGTGGTGATCACCCTGGCGGACGAACGCTGGGTGCCCCCCGACCACCCCGACAGCAACGAGGCCCTGGTGCGGGCGCACCTGATTCAGGGCCGCGCAACCAAGGCCCGCCTGGTGCCCCTGTGGACGGGTGACGCGACCCCCGAAGCGGCCGTGCCCGCGGTCTCCCTGGCCCTGGCGGCGCTGCCGCAGCCCTTCAGCCAGGTGATCCTGGGCATGGGCGAGGACGGTCACGTGGCCTCGCTCTTCCCCGGGGCCAGCGAACTCGCCGATGGGCTGAGTACCGAAATCCCGGTCCTGGCCGTGCGGCCCCAGCACGCCCCGCACCCGCGCCTGAGCCTGTCCCTGCACGCCCTGCTGCAGAGCCGCGACATCGTGCTCATGATCTCGGGCACCGCGAAACGGCACCTGCTCCAGCGGGCCCTGGGTGAGGGCCCCGTGGAGGAGCTGCCCGTGCGGGCCATCCTACGGCAATCGGCGGTGCCGGTTTCCATCTTCTGGGCGCCATGAGCATCGAGCGCGCCCTGCGGGCGATCCGTGGAGGTGTCGCGTGACCTTGCTCAGTCGCATCCAGACCCTCCTTCCCGACCTGCCGCCCTCGGAGCGGCGCGTGGCCGAAGTGGTGCTGGACCGGCCCGTGGACGTGGTCTCGGCCCCCATTTCCCAGATCGCGCTGTGGGCCGCCGTGAGTCAGCCCACGGTGATCCGCTTCTGCCGCCGGCTGAAATGTGCCGGCGTGCCGATCTTCAAGCTTCGGCTCGCTGGCGATCTGGGGGCGGGCATTCCCTTCGTCCATGCCCGCCTGGCCCCAGGCGATGACCTGGGCTCCCTGATCGGCAAGGTGTTTGATTCCGCCGTGGCCGGGTTGACTCTGGGCCGCCACGCCCTCAAGACCGAATGCGTGGCGCAGGTGGTGGAGGCCTTGGACCGGGCCAGCCGCATCGAGTGCTATGGCCTGGGCAACTCCGGCGTCACCGCCCAGGACGCCCAGATGAAGCTGTTCCGCCTGGGCACGCCCACCCTCGTCTGCACGGATTCCCAGATGCAGCGCGTGGCTGCGGCCCTGCTGCCCACGGATGCCGTGGTGCTGGCCATCTCGAATTCGGGGCGCACCAAGGCCCTGCTGGAGGTGGTCCAGCTGGCCCGCCGTTCCGGCGCCACGGTTATCGCCCTCACCCGATCCCACACCCCCCTGGCCGAGGCCGCCGACCTGCTGTTGCCCGCCAATGTGCAGGAGAACCCCGAGGTCTACGCCCCCATGGTCTCCCGCCTGGTGCACCTCGCCATCATCGATGTCCTCACCGTGGCCCTGGCCCTGCGCAAGGGCCCCAGCGCCATCACCCGCATGGAAGCCGCCAAGGCCTCGCTCAAAGCCACCCAGGAACCGTGCTGATACCAACGAGCGTTCAGGAAGAAAGAACAGGCAACTCCACCACCAAGACACCAAGACACCAAGGGCACCAAGAACTGCATGGATATTGGCTTTCGCTTTTCTTGGTGTCTTGGTGGTGATCTTTATTCTTTTGAATGCAAATCCGTATGACACGCCCGTCCATGGGGTGGCGGCCCGCTACCCGTTTGCAAGCAGCCGTTGGTAGACCTTCAGGTCCTCCGCCGAGAAACAGCAGAAGAGCACTTGTTCGAGGGGACCGCTGCCGTCGAGAAAGGCCATCACCGAGGCCAGGGCGATTCGGGCGGCCGCCTAGATGGGATAGCCGTAGAGGCCCGTACTGATGCAGGGGAAGGCGATGGTTTTCACGCCCTGGCCCACAGCCAAGTCCAGCGAGCGCCGGTAGCAGGAGGCCAACAACTCGGGTTCACCCTGCTGGCCCCCCCGCCAGACGGGCCCCACGGTGTGGAGGATGAACCGGGCCGGCAGCCGAAAGCCCGGAGTGAGCCTTGCGTCGCCCACCGAGCAACCGCCCAGCTGGCGGCAGGCCTGAAGCAGTTCTGGTCCGGCCGCCCGATGGATGGCGCCATCCACGCCTCCCCCACCCAGCAGCGACGCCTTGGCCGCGTTGACGATGGCATCCACGGCCAGGGTGGTGATGTCGGCCTGCAGGGCGCGGAGGGTGGCGGTCATGGGTGGGGGCGTTCGAGGATGAAGCCGTGCCCGGGCGCCTCGGGTTTGTAGTAGGCGAGGCGCCCCGGGAGGCAGGACAGGATGGCCCCGAATTCATGCATGCAGATCAGGGTGAGGGCCTCGCCCAGGGGAAGCTCTTTGCCGTCGGCCTTCAACCCCTCCGCGATCAGGTGGCAGGTGGGGCCCGCCCCCTTGGCCCGGAGCAGCTTCTCCAGGGCTCCGGGGAAGTCCTGCTCGCCGGGCACATCAGTGGCGAACTCAGGCATGTAGGGCAGATCATGGCTCATGCGGTGCAGGATCTCCTTCCGGCGCTTTGGGTTGGACAGGTACTGGATGATCCGGGCCCGCTTTTCAGAGGTGATGAAGGCCTTTACGAAAGCCGCTTCGTGGTCCATGGGTGGGTGACTCCTGACGGTGAAGTTTAGCGACCCGCCCGATGCCGATAGCCTATCCCTACCGTATCGACCGCGAGGTTCATCATTTTGAATGGTGCCGGGCTGGGCTTGAGCCCGAACCAGAGCCCAATCCCTGGTTGCCTTTTTGTTTAAGTCTTCAATGGCAACAAGTTAGAAGAACCATAAAGATGAGGGTTCCAACCGGCACGCTCCTTGATATGGAAGGTTCAGCCACGTGGTGAGAGGGGTACCGTGGGTGCCCCTACATGAATCACCAGGAGGCGTCCCGGGTGGGGCACCCGCCGCTCAGTCAACGGAGATTCGATATGTTCACCATCCTGATCATCCTCCTGGTGCTGATGCTGCTCGGAGCCCTGCCCACCTGGCCCCACAGCAAGAATTGGGGCTATTACCCCAGCGGAGGCATGGGCCTCGTGGTGGTCATTCTCATCATCCTGCTCCTCATGGGCCGGATCTAGGCCGTCGCATTAAAACAACCCTTCTCGAAAATGTCGAGAACGGCTTAAGGGGCCGTTACGGAATGGCGAATTCAGCCAAGGCTATTCCGTAACGGCCCCTAAGAGCAGGTCAAAGTCGTCGAGGAGGAACCCCATGTCATTCGGACTGCACGCGATTGAACTGCCCATCTTCCTGGCGGGATGGCTATTGGGTGTGCTTGTGACCCTGGGGTTCGGGATTCTGTCCATCCTCAAATCCGCACCTCGGAAGCACCGTCCGGCGCGGCTCCACGCGCTCCCCCCCGTGCGCAGGCCGCATTAAGCCTTCACTTCATGAACAACCACCGAAAGGAGCCACCGATGAAAACCAAACTGATGGTCTTGGGGTCCTCGGTCCTGATTCTGACGGCTTGCGTTATGGTGCCCCGGCGGGGTGGCGGCGTGCAGATCATCCCCATCCTGCCGGTGCTGGTCGAGCTGGATGTGAACGAGCCCTACTACACCCAAGATGGGTACTATTATTACTACTCCGAGAACCGATGGAACTACGCCACCTCCAGGCGTGGCCCCTGGACCGAATTGCCGCGATCCCACTGGCCCCATGAGACCAGGTGGCGGGGCCGGGACCGGACTCGGGAGTACGATCGGGGCCCCGAACGACGGGATTAAACCCGACAACCCAGGGGGAACCCGTGGGTGGTTGTGCCGATGTACGGTCGGTATTCGGGGCCTATCGGGAGGTCTTGAAGGTGGGGCGGGTGGGGGCGTTGGCGATGATCTGCCCCAGGTCGAAGGTGAACTGGGTCTGCTGGACCATGCCGCGCAAATCCCACGTGGGGTCGTATTCGTCGGTCACCTGATGGTAGCGTTGGCCGTAGGCGGCGGCCTTGGCCTTCAGGGCGGGGAGATCGTCGCCGAGGTAGTCGCGGCCGCCGCCCACGGACAGGGCGGGTACGCCGGCCTGCACGAAGCTGTAGTGATCCGAGCGGAAGTAGCCGCCGGCGGTATCGGGGTGGGCAGTCGCCACGGACAGGCCCGAGGCCTTGGCCAGGGCCGCGCCCAGCACACCCAGGGTGCTGCGCTCGCCGAAGGGCAGGCCGATGTCGCGGGTGGGAGCCACGAAGTTGAGGCTGTCCAGGTTGAGGTCCGCGGCGGTCTGCGCCAGGGGCCACAGCGGATCCGCGGCGTAGGCCTTGGACCCCAGCAGGCCCTGCTCCTCGGCGCAGACGAAGAGGAACATCTGGCTGCGCCGGGCGGGAGCGAGCATCGCCACCTGGGCCATGGCCAGCAGGGCCGCGCAGCCCGAGGCGTTGTCCACGGCGCCGTTGTAGATGGTGTCCGTTGCGTGGCCGGGGTGGGGTTCCACGGCGGGCGTGGCCCCCCTGCCCAGGTGGTCCCAATGGGCGGTGTAGACCACGAGTTCATCCTTGAGCGACGGATCGCAGCCGGGCACCACACCTGCCACGTTGAACTGCTCCACCGTGCGCACGGTGCTGTGCAGGGTGCCCTTCAGTGTGAGGTCCAGGGGCACCGGCCGGAAGTCCCGGCGCTGGGCGGCCGCCCGCAGGGTGTCGAGGTCTTGGCCGCCCCGCTTGACCAGGGCCTTCGCGAGATCTTCGGTCACCCAGCCTTCCAGCGGCGCGCCCTGGGGGCCCTTGGCCAACTGGAAGCGCTCGGCGTCCCAGCCGTTCCGCACCACGGGCCAGCCGTAGCTGGCCGAGGCCGTGGTGTGGATGAGCAGCACCCCGGCGGCACCGTGTCGGGCGGCCATCTCGAACTTGGTGGTCCAGCGGCCGTAGGCGCTAAGGTTCGGCCCCTCGAAGAGACCCGGCTCCTCGGGGGTGGGTACCGGCTCGTTCACCAGCATGAGCAGCACCTTGCCGTGCACATCCTGGCCCTTGTAGTCGTTCCAGCGGTACTCGGGCGCGTCGATGCCGAACCCCACGAAGAGCACCGGCGCGTCGAAAATCTGCTCGGCCAGGGCCACACCGGAGCCGAAGACAATCTCCGCTCCGAACGTGGGCGTGGCGCAGGCACCACCGCCCAGAAAGCTGACGGTACTGCGACCCACCTGGGTGTTGAGACCGAGCAGGCTCACGGGTTGGCGGTAGGAGGCGCCCTTGGCGGGCTTCAGCCCCAGGGCCTGGAGCTGGGTTTCGAGGTAGCGCACGGTGAGTTCCGCACCGCGCTGGCCCGTGCCCCGGCCTTCCAGCAGGTCATCGGCGAGGAAGGCCAGGTGGGCGCGGAGGGGGGCCTCCTGCACCGGCGTCGGTCGGGCGGGCATCTGGGCGATGAGGCTGGTCGCAGCCAGAAAAGGCAGCAGTACACGCATGAAGGCTCCCGGGGGAGCCCTCAGCATACCTCGCAAGACGCGGTTTGATTGCCGGTCAGATTTGGCTGGCCCCGGCGGGAATGCTCACACCGGCGACGCCGGCCACCTTGGCGTTGGCCAGGAGCTTGCCCCCGGTGCCGGGGCCGATGCCCAGCACGGCGCCCTGGCGCACGCCGGCCTCGGTGGTGGCGAGGGTGGGCACCTTGGCGGCGGCCATGCGCTGGATGAGGAAGGTGGCGGCGCTGCTGCCGTCCCCGGCCACCCGGTCCCCGGCCACCAGCACCACGGCGTCGGGGTGGCGGCTGCTCAGGGTGCCGAGGGCCTTGCCCATGTCCGCCTGGCCCTTCACATCCACCACGATGAGTTTCACGCCCGGCAGGGCACTGGTGATGGCTTCGAGGGCGCCCTTGCTGCTGGCGGCATCGCAGACCACGGCCACGGTGGCCACCTGGGGCCAGGCCTGGCGCATGGCCTTGCCGATGGCATCGTAGTCGCCAGCGCTGAGGGGGGCGGCAAGCAGGGTGGCGGCGGACAGAAGGGTCACAAGCTTCATGGGAAAGGCTCCTTGGGGCCGTCCAAAAACACACCTTGGGACTGGCACAAGGGACTCATCGGCCGGAGCGCACGAATCATTAATCACCAAGGTCATTTGATTTCAAATCTTTGAATCACAAGTCTCGATCGTGACCAAAGTCGCCAAGGGGACAAAGAGGGCTGCGAATGGGGCCCCAAGCCCCCGGTCCAGAGGGTGCAAGTGCTGGCCCCCTTGCCGGGGTCCTCAGGGATCTCATAGTTGAGTGGGACGTCTTCCAGCCCAAGAATCATGGAGGTGGTTCGATGCGTTGGCCCGTGTTGCTTGCTCTTGCCGTGCCTCTGCTTGGGCAGATTCCCTCCGGGGGCCCGCCCCCGGTGCGGCCAATCCTGCACGTTTATGGGCCCGGAGGGCCAGCCCCGGCCATGAAGGAGGCGGCCCAGGCCTTCGGCGCCCGCCGCCAGGTGACGGTGGAGGTTACGGCCGGGCCCACGCCTGCCTGGAAGGAGCAGGCCCTGAAGGACGCCGACCTCCTCTTCAGCGGAAGCGAATACATGATGACGGATTTCGTGCAGAGGGATCTGCCGGGACTCGTGAAGCCGGAGGCGGTCCACACGCTCTACCTCAGGCCTTCCGCCATCCTGGTGCGGCCCGGCAATCCGAAAGGAATCCGGGGCGTTCTGGACATGGTGAAGCCCGGCGTGCGGGTGCTGGTGGTCCAGGGGGCGGGGCAGCTAGGCCTTTGGGAGGACGTGGCGGGGCGCACGGGCGATGTGGGTCTGGTGCGGGCTCTGCGGAAGAACATCGCCCTCCATGCAAGCAACAGTGCGGAGGCCCGCAAGGCATGGGTGGCGGATCCCCGTTTGGACGCCTGGCTGATATGGAACATCTGGCAGAAGGCCAACCCGGATCTGGCCGATGCGGTGCCCATGGAGCCCCGCTTCACGGTCTATCGATCTTGCGGGGCGGCCGTGACCACCCGGGCTGGGGACCCGGCGCTGACGGCCGATTTCTTGGCCTTCCTCGAAGCGGAGGAGGGCCAGCGCATCTTCGCCAAGTGGGGGTGGATCACGGGACTCGCGGCACCCGACCCAACTCGAACTGAATCGCGCCCAGTAAAGCCACCGGGGCGGTGACAGCGCGGAGGATGCTGCGGCCCAGGCTGACGGGCTGCCACCCCGCCGCAGACAGGGCCGCAAACTCCCCGTCGGTGATGCCGCCTTCGGGCCCGCTGGTGAACGCCAATGCCTCTGGCCGCAGGGTGGGATTGGCCTGGCCCGTGGCCAGTTCGTAGGCCACCCACCGCTGAGGGGTCGCCCAGGTGGTCAGGGCCTCGAAGGGTATGGGGGGTCTCAGCTCGGGCCGTCGGCTGCGGTGGCTCTGCTCGCAGGCGGACTGGATGATCCGGGCCCAGCGTTCCATGCGGGCCGCGGTCTTGGTGGGATCAAACTCGCTGCGGTGGTAAATGACAGGCTGGATCAGGGTGGCACCCAGTTCCACCAGGGGGGGCAGGCCCTCGTCGAAGAGGCTCAGTTGGGCGGGCAGGGGCAGGCAGGCCTCGAGGGCGAAGGGCGGTTCGCGGTCCTCGTCCAAGGGCCCCACCAGGCGGGCCACGGCCCGGCCCCGGTCCAGTTCCGCCAGGTCTGCCCTCCAGGGCTGATCCCCCAGCACCACTTCCAGGGCATCGCCGGGCTTCATGCGCAGGATCCGGAGGTGCCGGGCCCCCTCGGCGTCGAGGGGTACCAGGGTGTTCTCGGCGGCAGCCAGGGGAGCGAGGAAAAGACGGGGCAGGCTCATGGGGTAGTCAGGGATAGCTGTTTAGGCGTCATGGCTTCAGCACCTCATCTAGTTCCTTGAGGGTCTCGTGCCCGATGCGGATCCGGCTGAGGTTCCAGACCTGTTGGAAGCGCAACCCGTTCAAGAGGCGGCCCAGTTCCTCGGTGGTGAGAAGCTCGTGATCGAGACGGGAGAAGGTCATCAGGTCCGCGAAGGCGGGGACGGCCATCATCTGATCCTGGATGGGGATGAAGCGCTGGAGGTCCGAATAGACCTCCGCCAGCCGCTGCAAGCGGCCGGAATCCACCCGGCGGAGGCTCCCCGTGGACCGGGCCGTCTCCCATGCGCTCCAGGTGAAGCTGAAGTCGGGGTTGTGGAGGCTGGGGCGCTGGGGCATGGCCCCCTTCCGGCCCAGGCGACGGGCGGCCACGGCCCGCTCGAGTTCCTGGCTGTAGGCCTCCATGGCGGGCCGTTCCGCCGCCACCTGGGCCAGGCGCTGGGCTGTGCCCTCACGGTTTCGCCGGAGCTCCGCCTCGATTCGGTGCAGGCTTTCCCGGCTCAAACGGGCCTCCAGGCGATGCTCGCGCCACTGTTCCAGCCCCAAGGCCATGAGCAGGCCGAGGAAGGTGGCAAAGAGGTGTTTGCCGAAATGTCGGAGTTCTTCGGGGACGTGGGGATGAAGCATGGGGCCTCAATGGCGGGGGTGTTGAGGGACGATGGGATGCCAGTCTAAGCCGTCGAAATAAAACCACGCTTATCGAAAAGGGCGAGAATGGCGTGAGGGGCCGTGGTCTGGAGCAGAGCCATCCCTGGTCCCAGGGGTCGCGGATGATGCGAGTCGCCGCGTCGGGGGCGTCCTTTGGGGCAAGGTTCCACATGGTGCGGCTTCAACCGTTTCTGAATTGCTGGTGCCAGAGCAAATACTAATCTGGCACGGGCCGTGAAACAGAGGATGCGTGGGCCGTCGCCCCCAACCCAAAAAGGAAACCCCATGAACATCCGCCGTCTTTCCGCCTCCATCCTCGGGTCGCTGCTCCTGGGCGCCTCCCTCTTTGCCCAGGCGCCCGCCCCCGGCACCCAGACCGTGACGCCCAAGCGCGAACAGAAAATGGAGAAGCGCGCTCATCATCAGCAGAAGCGCATCGCCAAAGGTGTGGCCAGCGGCGAATTGACCCCCAAGGAAACCGTCAAGCTGGAACGCCAGGAGGGCAAGATCAACCGCGACATCGCCAAGGCCGAGGCCGATGGTAAGATCACCAAGCAGGAAGCCGGGAAAATCAACAAGGAGCAGAACCGCGAGAGCCGCCGCATCAAGCGCGAGAAGCACGACGCCCAGACCACGAAGTAACCGCCACCTCTGCCACCGCCGAAGGGGCCTTAAATGGGCCCCTTTTCGCGTTCGGGGGATCGGGCCCCTGGTCAACCCAGATAAGCTGGAGGCTCTGGAGGCCCCTTGTTCGAAGCACTGCTCCAAGCCGCGCCCTGGTGGGCCTGGGTGGGATTCCACGCCTTCGTGTTCCTGATGCTCGCCTTGGATCTGGGGGTATTCAACCGTCGCGTGCACGCTCCGTCGATTCGCGAGGCGGCCATCTGGAGCGCCGTGTGGATCGCCCTGTCGCTCATTTTCAATGGCCTGATCTTCCAGGCCGAAGGCAACCAAAAGGGCCTGGAGTGGCTCACGGGCTACGTGCTGGAAAAGTCCCTCAGCGTGGACAACCTCTTCGTGTTCGTCCTGGTCTTCCAGAGCTTCCAGGTGGATCTGCGCCACCAGCACCGGGTGCTCTTCTGGGGCGTGCTGGGGGCCCTGGTCATGCGCGCCGCCATGATCCTCGCGGGTACGGCCCTGCTGAACCGCTTCGAATGGATGATGTACGTGTTCGGCGGCTTCCTGGTCTACACGGGCCTGAAGATGCTGCTGGTGAAGGAGGACGAGTCGGACCCCACGCAGAACCCCCTGGTGCGCGCCTTCAAGCGGTTTGTGCCCTACGACGAAACCGGTGGGCACGAGCATTTCTGGGTGGTGCGCGAAGGGCGGCGCTACGCCACGCCCATGCTGCTGGTGCTCATCACCATCGAAGTGACGGACCTGGTCTTCGCGGTGGATTCCATCCCCGCGGTGCTGGCCGTGAGCCGGGATCCCTTCGTGGTCTACACCTCGAACGTGTTCGCGATCCTGGGCCTGCGCAGCCTCTACTTCCTGCTGGCCAAGATGATGGACCGCTTCCACCGCCTCAAGACCGGCCTGGCCATGGTGCTGGCGTTCGTGGGCGTCAAGATGTGCATCGTGGAATGGGTGAAGATCCCGGTGCAGTACAGCCTGCTGGTCATCGCGGCCATCCTCGCTGGAAGCGTGGTCGCCAGCCTGGCCTGGCCCGCCGAGCAGGACGGGGCGGAATGATGGAGGTTTGGCGCCACGCCCTGGAAGCCGCTCCGGCCTCGGGTCCCTTTGTGGTCACCCTGGGTACTTTCGACGGGGTCCACGCCGGGCACCGGGAACTGCTTAGGCAGGCTGCGGATCGAGCCAGGGCCCTGGGCGACCGGGCGGCGGTGGTGACCTTTGACCCCCATCCGACCGTGGTGGTGGCCCCCCAGCGGCGCCCGAAGCTGCTGATGACCCTCGAGCAGCGGCTGGCCGCCTTCGCGGCGGAACGCATGGACCTGGCCTGGGTGATCCCCTTCAGCCGGGCCTTTTCTGAACTGGAGCCGATAGCCTTCCTGGACCGGATCCAGCAGGTGCTGTCGCCGGTGGAACTGCATGTGGGCCGGGCCTTCTGTTTTGGCCGGGACCGCAGTGGCACGGTGGATACCCTAGAAGCATGGGGCCCAGCCCACGGCTGCCAGGTGCACACCCTGGCCTTGCGCGCCCCGGATGGGGGGCGCTTGTCCAGTACGCGCATTCGGGAGGCCTTGGAGCAGGGTGATGTGGACGCGGCCACCGCGTTCCTCGGCCATCCCTACGCCCTGACCGGTGTGGTGGTGGAGGGGGACCGGCGGGGCCGCCACCTGGGGTTTCCCACAGCCAACCTGGCCTGGGAGCAGGAACAGTTGCCAGCCTCGGGGGTCTATGTAACCGAGGCGGTGCTGCCCCACCATGGCGGCTCGCACCTAGGCCTCACCAACGTGGGCGAGAAGCCCACCTTCGAGGGCCAACGCCTGACCGTGGAAACCCACCTGCCGGGCTTCGAGGACGACCTCTACGGCGCCCGTATGGAGGTGCGCTTCCTCCACCGCATCCGCCGGGAGGTGCGCTTCGCCTCCGTGGACGAACTGCGAACCCAGATCGCCCAGGACGTGACCGAGGGCACGGCCTGGTGGAAGGTCCGCCAGGCTTAAAGTTCCTGCGGGCTGCGGAAGACTCGGAAGACCCAGCGGAAGGCGCAGAAAAGAACCCATGTGGTTCCTTCGAAATCTTCAGTTGGTTCAGGCGTAGGCGAAGCGTTCGTGCAAAGCGAATCCCGCCCTTCTTTCACGTGATCTGTGAAATCCCGTGTCTTCCGCGACCTCCGAATTTCGTCAGCTGGCGACGTCCACCCGCCACCGGGCCAAGGGCCGTTCGGCCAGATCCCAGATCTGGAGGCCCAGGGGCAGGCGGCTCACGCCGAGTCGGTGCCGAATCTGGGTCTTGGCGGCATCCAGGTTGTCGGCCTCGATGGGGCCGTATTCCATGAAGTAGCCGCTGAACTTGTAGCCGAAACCGTGAAGGGGGGTTCGCATGGGGGCTCCGTTTGTCCCGTTTATACAGTATTCGTCTTTTTTTCGTGTCTGTCAAGCTCTGGGACCCCTTTTTTTCGCCGGTGGACGAAGCGGCGTTCCCCCAAGTGTCCCGGCAGGTGTTGGACATGGGTTGTCCAACCGGGGACGGATCATCGGAGCCCCGGCTCCACGGGTCCGTGGAACGGCGGGGTTAGGGGTCTGGGCAGGGGCCCGAGGACAATGCGATCCTCGCCGCAGCGGTCGGAACGGTGAGGACGGCGAAACCAGTGGTGATCGCGGTGCTCCCAACGGTCATCCTCCCGGCGGTAGTACGAGTCGCGGCAGGCATCCGCGACGATCACGGCGCGACGGGGGCGACCCCAGTGGTCATGGGCGGACAGGGGAAGGCCAGGAGGGTCGCAAGGGCGAGTAGGACCAAGCGTCGCCTGGGGACTCCTTCTTGGAACGGGCTGAAATCAAACCCACTCAGAAGGATTCACGTCCCGTGCCAGAGCAATAAGAGCCGTCTTAGCTAAGGCTCCGACGAATGGCCCAGGGCAGGACGTGCGTGAATTGCAACGCCACCCTGCGAGGGCGTGGCACGGAACCACGCCATCGCCGAGGCCGTCACCGGTCGCGCCGGTCCCCCACCACCACCGCAGGAACGCCGGCCACGATAGCCCAGTCCGGCACGTCCTTGGTGACCACCGCGCCCAGGGCCACCACGGCGTGATCGCCGATGCGGACCCCGTCGGTGACCCCGGCGTTGGCGCCGATCCATACGTCCCAGCCAATGCGGATCCCGCGGGAGCGCACGGGCTGGTCCTTGATGGCGCGGTCCGGCTTCAGGCCATGATCGAAGGCATAGATTGCGGCGCCGCTGGCGATGCGGGTGCCCTCGCCGATGACCAGGCCCTTGCGCCCGCCATCGAGCCGCGCTCCGGTGTTGACGCTTACGTCGTGGCCAAGGGTGATGGGGCCGTGGAGGAAGGCGTGGGCGGCAATGGCGCAACGGTCGCCGAGGATCACGGCGCGGCCGGGCTCGCCGAAAATGGCGGCGTCCGGGGCGATGAAGCAGCCCTCGCCGAGCTGGACGGTTTCCTGGGCCATGAGCCGGGCCTGCACCTCGGCCTGCCAGGCCTCGGCCCAGGCCCGGTGGCGCGGCTTCAGGGCAAAGTAGAGCCAGGGCATCCAGGCCAGGCGGCGCTGGTGCTGTTCCCGCAGGGCCTCAGGATCGCGCATCCCGCCATGGTAGCGGCAGCGAGGGAAGAAGCCTGGAGTCTGAAGGCCTTGGTGGTTCCAAGGACGAGGAGCTTGACGTTGCATCCCGACAGCTGCCGCCCCAGCCCGAAGGGTTGATGGCAAAGGGCCCCCATGCTGCGTCACTGCGCCTGGCTCGGACCTTCGGCCCTCAGGGCTTCGCCCCCGCCATCGGCTGCGCCGATGCGGCCCTATCCGTTTCGCGGATGGTAACCGGTGAACCCGCACCGCCCCGCGCGCACTTCCTTACCTGGCGGCCCTTTGCCATCAACGCAGCCCCTAACCCTTACTTGGACACGCGCCTAGGTGCCAAGGCGCTAAGGGCAGGTTTTG
>JANYAS010000051.1 GCA_025361205.1 Holophagaceae bacterium | reverse complement strand
GGAGCCACCGAGGGTCCGCGGGGGCAACAATGGGGGCAACTGCGAGAATGCTGCATATCTAAGTGATTACATAAAGTCATTTGAATGCGCTATTCAGTAGCCACCACCCCACCACACAAAAAAGCCCACGCAGCGCGTGGGTTTTTTTGTGTGGTGGAATTGCCGCTGCGGCCAGGTGGGGGCTTCTCTATGCGGCAGCAGGCCGCGAGTCAATTTCGCTGGAATGCGACGGGTGGCGGGGCACCTCTCCCTCATCCTCTAAGCCCCACTCATTCACCGCCCCCATGGTGGCCGCGATGATCCGCAGATCGTGCCCGGAGATTTCAAACAGCCCGAACCGCAGCTGGTAACCCCAGTTAGGCCCGCCCGACGACAGCTCCAACACTCCCAGGACCGGAGTGAAGGGCACCTCCAGTGAAGGCGCCCAAGCCCCATCCCGCCGGTGGGGACAGAAGCCCCCGCCCCTTTCGAACGGGTAGGGGTCCACGTCCTTCACGATACCGATGGCCGTGAAGGCCCTTAGCTTGTCCTGCCCCCCATATTGTTCCGTCGGCGAGTAGTAGACGACGCCGTCACCTGGGTGAATCCGGCGCAGGGGCGCGGCCTTGCCGTGGCATACCTGCATGAACCCCTCGGTGCGTCCCCGGCGCACATGCTCGGCCGAGGCCACGGCGATCCAGTTTCGGCTCATGCCGCGTTCGGCACGAAGACACGAAGCCGGTGGCCGTCGGGATCGAGGCCCACAAAGGTGTACCCGAAGTCCAGACTGACCGGGGCCTCCAGGATGGGGAGCCCGCGCCCGCGCCAGACGTCATGGGTCGCATCGACGGCCTCCTGGCTACCGAGCGCGAAGGCGAGCTCCACCCCGCCTCCGGTGGCAACGGCCGCAGGCTCCACCGTGTGCTTTGACCAGAGGCCCAGCATGACGCCGGATTTCAGGGCAAACAGGGCGAAGGTCGGGGACGTTTCGATGGCGGGGCGCCCCAGCAACTCGGCATAGAACGCCGCGCTGGCCAGGGGCTGAACGACGTAGAGGATGAGGAAATTGGGATCGGACATGGGGGCCTCCAGGAGGGTCGGGGAAGGGTTTTTCGCTGGATTCTATGGCCGCGCGATACGACCTCGATCCATGAATTCCCAGCCTAGAAGCCGCTGCTGTCAGTTTCTGTCAGCAGCCTTTTCTGAGGCGTTGGAGATCCCTTCAATCTCACGCCACGTCTTCAGTAAGGCGTGACGCCGCCGGGAGTACCTGGCCTCGGACATGACCAGGCTCAGGATGCGGCCCGTCCTGAAGTGCCGGAAGTCGTCCCTCAGTTCACACCATGCGACCAGGACCCGGGCTCGGTCGAAGAAGCCGAGGGCGAAGGGCCAGACGGTCCGGGTCGAGTCCCCTCCCCGGGGGTCGCGGTAGGTGATGTCCAGTTTTCGCTCCATGCGGATGGCCTGGCGGATCCGGGACAATTCCTGCTCGCCTGCCGGGATGGGGTCCCCAGGCCCCACGAGCAGCGACGAGGCTTCGAGCTCCCGGCGCAGCTCCGGGGGGATCACCGCGGCGATCTTGGCGATGACAGTCCGGGCGGCCGCGCCCAGCTGGCGGTCAGCCGATTCGGCCACCCACCAGGAACCCGGGACCCGGGCCTCGATCTTCTCTTCCGTGAACATGAGGGGAGGTAGCATGAAACCCGGACGCATCACGTACCCCACCCCGGGCTCCCCCTTGATACGGGCCCCTTGCGCCTGCAGGGAGGCGATGTCCCGGTAGAGGGTGCGCAGGCTGACCCCGAGCTTGGGCGCAAGCGCCGATCCCCGCACCGGCCCCGGGTGGTGGCGGAGGACTTGCATCAACTGGAGCAGCCGTTCGGCGCGGGACATGGGGTTTCCAAAACGGGGGTAGGGGCCCCCAGTTTCGCCGCAATTCCATGGGGTAGGGGTGGTGACGGGCGGCGGTTCGCGGATGAAATTGTATTTACACTGTGTCAACCACCCGTCCGGAGATCCTGAAAAACAGGCCTCTTTTAGTGCTTCCCATCACCTCTTGATCCCAGGATCTCCCCCGGCCGGGTTCCTAAGGCTAGAGTCATGTCGTCCCGTTTCCGGTCTCTGAACCCTGCCGCAGCAGCCTCGGGATGGGCTCCGCGGCGCACCTTTTCCTGACCACTCTGACCCGGGCCTGCGCCCTTCTTTCTCAACCCCTTCCATCCTGGAGGAACCATGAGCCAGTACGTCAACGAAGTCCTTGAGAGCCTCAAGAAGAAGGCCCCCTGGGAGAGCCTGTTCATCCAGGCCGCCACCGAGATCCTGCACTCCCTGGCTCCCGTCCTCGAGAAGGAGCCGAAGTACAAGAAGAACGCCATCCTCGAGCGCCTGGTCGAGCCCGAGCGCGCCATCTCCTTCCGGGTGCCCTGGGTGGACGACAAGGGCCAGATCCACATCCACAACGGCTGGCGCGTGCAGTTCAACAGCGCCATCGGGCCCTACAAGGGCGGCATCCGCTTCCACCCCAACGTCGTCCTCGACACGCTGAAGTTCCTGGGCTTCGAGCAGATCTTCAAGAACAGCCTCACCGGCCTGCCCATGGGCGGCGGCAAGGGCGGTTCCAACTTCGACCCCAACGGCAAGTCCGACGCGGAAGTGATGCGCTTCTGCCAGTCCTTCATGATGGAGCTGTTCCGCCACATCGGCCCCGACACTGACGTGCCCGCCGGTGACATCGGCGTGGGCGGCCGTGAAGTGGGCTACCTGTTCGGCATGTACAAGAAGCTCGCCAACGAGTTCACCGGTGTGCTGACCGGCAAGGGCCAGTACTGGGGCGGTAGCCTCGTGCGCCCCGAAGCCACAGGCTACGGCGTGGTCTACTTCGCCGAGGAAATGCTGAAGCTCAAGGGCGACGGCATGAAGGGCAAGAAGGTCGCGGTCTCGGGCTTCGGCAACGTGGCCTGGGGCGCGGTCACCAAGGCCACCCAGCTGGGCGCCAAGGTGGTCACGATTTCCGGCCCCGACGGCTACATCTACGATGCCGACGGCATCTCCGGCGAAAAGATCGACTACATGGGCGAGATGCTCCGCATCGATCGCATGGCTGTGGCCCCCTACGTCCAGAAGTTCAAGTCCGCCCAGTTCCACGCGGGCAAGCGCCCCTGGGAGCAGGTGGTGGACGTGGCCCTGCCCTGCGCCATCCAGAACGAGCTGAACCTCGACGAGGCCAAGGGCCTGATGGCCAGCGGCTGCAAGGCCGTGGTCGAGGGCGCCAACATGCCCAGCACCCTGGACGCGGTGGAGTTCTTCCAGGCCAACGGGAACAAGATCCTGTATGCCCCCGGCAAGGCCTCCAACGCCGGTGGCGTGGCCACCTCCGGTCTCGAGATGTCCCAGAATTCCATGCGCCTGGGCTGGACCGCCGAGGAGGTGGATGCCCGCCTCCACCAGATCATGGTCAACATCCACACGTCCTGCGTGGATGCCGCCGCCCGTTTCGGCACCCCCGGCAACTACGTGAACGGCGCGAACATCGCCGGCTTCATCAAGGTGGCCGACTCCATGATCGATCAGGGCCTCGTGTAAGCACTCAGTCGTCTTGTATCCACAAAATGAGGGCCGTTCGCGGCCCTCATTTTGTGGCGTACACTTCCTCGGATACGAGGCCCCCCGAATGATCAGCCGCGAGTTCAACGAGATCTTCCGGAAGTACGCTTCGGACAAGGAGATCTTCCACGATCTGATGCCCCTGCGCGCGCGGGAGATCCTGCTGGTGGCACCCGCCTTCGATGCCTTCACGCTGGAGCAGGACGGACTGCTCACCGAAATCCTCTTCGATGGCTACTACCAGCTCAACATGAGCAACCCGCCCCGGGTGGTCAACGTCTCCACCGTGGAAGCGGCCCTGGAGCGGTGCTCCAAGCGCCACTTCGACATGATCATCGTCATGAGCCGCCTGGGGCAGGGCGGCCACGTGGAGCTATCGAAGGCCCTGCGCAAGGCCGCGCCGCGGACTCCCATCTACCTGCTGCTCAACGACAACGTGGAAGTGGGGGCCATGGATCGCCGCCGCCAGAACCTGCAGCGCCACTACGATCAGATTTTTGTCTGGAACGGCAACCCCGAGATCTTCATGGCCATGGTGAAGTTCATGGAGGACCGGGCCAACGTGGAGAACGACACCGCCGTGGGCCTCACCCGCGTGATCCTGCTGGTGGAGGACAGCATCCGCTACTACTCGCGGTACCTGCCCATTCTCTACAGCGAGATCCTCAAGCAGACCACCCGCCTCGCCAAGGACCACAACGTGGACGGCATGGCGCGCACCCTCTCCATGCGGGTGCGGCCCAAGGTGATCCTGGCGACCACCTACGAAGAGGCGGTGGCCTTCTGCGATCGCTACCAGGACTACCTGCTCTGTGTCATCACCGACCGCAAGTTCCCGAAGGACGGCGCCCTGGACCGGGAAGCCGGCATCAAGCTCATCAAGGCCGTGAAGAACCGCAACCCCTACCTGCCCACCCTGCTACAGTCCTCGGACCCCTTCAAGGAATCCTGGGCCACGGCCATCCACAGCGGCTTCCTCAATAAGAACTCGTACACCCTGGGCGCCGAGCTTTCCAATTTCTTCCACGAGAGCCTCGGGTTTGGCGACTTCATCTTCCGTGACGAGCACGGCCAGGAGATCGCCCGGGCCACCAACATGGAGGATCTCCAGGCCAAGCTGCGCCTCGTTCCCGCGGAATCCCTGGTCTACCACGCCTCCCGCAACCACTTCTCCGCCTGGATCATGGCCCGGGGCGAGGTCCAGGTGGCCAGGGTCCTGGCGAAGTTCCGCATCTCCGACTACCGGGACCCGGAGGAGATGCGCACCTTCCTCATCAACGTGGGCGACTACGTGCAGCACATGAAGGCCCTGGGTAAGGTGATCCCGCTGACCGAATCCACGCCGCAGGACGAGCCCAACATTCTTCGGCTGGCCCCCGGGTCCATGGGCGGCAAGGGCCGCGGCGTAGCCTTCACCCATTCGCTGCTGTCCCGGCTCGACCTGGACAACCTGATGCCCGAGGCGAACATCCGCATCCCCCGCTCGGCCATCATCGGCACGGAGGAATTCAACACCTTCATCAACCGACACAGCCTGCGCCAGATGCTCCAGAGCGGGGTGGAAGACGTGGATGACGATGCCATCAAGCGGCGATTCCTCCTGGGCTCCCTGTCCCCAGAATTGATGGGCAAGCTCCGGCTGTTCCTCACTAAGCACGCCAAGGTACCCCTGGCGGTGCGCTCCTCGGGCCTTCTGGAAGACAGCCTTTCCCATCCCTTCGCAGGCCTCTACAACACCTTCTTCCTGCCCAACAACGATCCCGACCCCGCCGTGCGGGAAGCCCAACTCACCGAGGCCATCAAGCTGGTGTACGCCTCGGTCTACTCGAAGGCGTCCCGCTCCTACTTCCAGGCCATCGACTACAAGATCGAGGAGGAGCAGATGGCCATCCTCATCCAGGAGGTCTCGGGCCGGCGATTCGGCGACCATTTCTACCCCCACCTCTCCGGCGTGGCCCAGTCCTTCAACTTCTACCCTGTGGCCTACACCCAACCCCAGGACGGCATCGCCAACATTGCCGTGGGCCTGGGGAAGTACGTGGTTGAGGGGGGCAAGGCCTTCCGGTTCGCCCCGCCCTACCCCCAGATGGACATCCTGACGCCCAAGGAGCAGCTACGCACCACCCAGAAGCACTTCTACGCCCTGGACATGAGCCGTACCTCCGTCGACCTCTACGCGGGCGAGGATGCCACCTTGCTCACCCTGGACATCGCCGAGGCCGAAAAGGAGGGGACCCTGTGGCACTGCGCCTCCGTCTGGGACGCCAACGATGACCGCATCCGCGACGGCCTGGACACCCCGGGGCCGCGGATCGTGAACTTCCGCAACATCCTCAAGTACGACCAGTTCCCCCTGGCGAAGATCCTCCAGCACCTCCTCGAATTGCTGCGGGAGGCCATGGAAACGCCCGTGGAGATCGAGTTCGCCGTCAACCTGGACAAGGACCCCCAGAATGGCAAACCCACCTTCACCCTCCTGCAGATCAAGCATCAGCTGCTGGAAAATGGCGAGGTGAACCTCGCGCCGGCCGATCTCGATCCGGCCGACCTGTTCCTCTTCTCCGAACGCTGCGTGGGCAATGGGGTGGTGGAAGGCCTCCGCGACATCGTCTGGGTGGACCCCGACGGCTTCGACAAGTTCGGCACGCCCGCCCTGGCCGTCCAGCTGGAGCAGCTCAACGACCGCTTCCGCACTGAAGCGGGCAAATACGTGCTGCTGGGCCCTGGCCGCTGGGGCAGCAACGACGTCCACCTGGGCATCCCTGTTTCCTGGTCGATGATCTCCTGCGCTCAGGTGATCGTGGAGTACTCCATGGAGAACTTCCAGGCCGACGCCTCGCTGGGATCCCACTTCTTCCACAACGTGACGTCTCTGAACATCGGCTACTTCACGGTGCCCTTCCCCCGCGGAACGAGCCTCCTCGACTGGGCCTGGCTGCGCCAGCAGCCGGAGGTCTGGCGGTCGGGCTGCCTCGTGCACACCCGCGTGGCCGTACCCGTCCACATCGTCATGGACGGGCGGCGCAGCGCCTCGGCCATCTTCAAGCAGGCCCCCCCGCCCAGCGCGGTCGAGGTCGAGGACCTCGAGTAGGGGCCGGGCCTACCCGGACGCGCACGCAAACCTGCGTTCCCGCGAGCGCCGCCGGATGAACCAACATCGGCCCCGGCTTCCGTTAAAGTGGAAGCTGGAGGGACGCCTTGATCGACCACCCCGGAAACGTGTTCGTGGTCTCCGCGCCCTCCGGCGCCGGCAAGTCCACTCTCGCCCACCGATTGGTGCGCACCGTGCCGAACCTGATTTTCTCCATCTCCTTCACCACCCGGCGGCCCCGGCCCGGCGAAGTGGAAGACCAGGACTACTTCTTCATCGACGATGCCCAGTTCGACGCCATGGTCCGCGAGGGCGGCTTCGTGGAGTGGGTTCAGGTCTACGGGCATCGCTACGGCACCGGCCGGGACTGGCTGAACAGAAGGCTGGCCACGGGGCTGGACGTGTTGCTCGACATCGAGACCACCGGCGCCCTGAACCTGCGCCGGGCCATTCCCGATGCCCGCATGATCTTCATCCTGCCCCCCTCCGCGGCCTCGCTGGAGCACCGGCTACGCAGCCGGGGCAAGGACTCGGACGAGCAGATCCGCATCCGCCTGGACCACGCGCGCCACGAGCTGGAGCTGTGCGACGCCTACGATTACCTGGTGCTGAATGACGATCTCGAACTCGCCTACCAACAGTTCGAGAGCATCATCCACGCCACCCGAGCCAGTCGCGAGCGCATGGCGCCCGTGGCCCAGAGGCTCCTCAAGGAATACTGAAAGCTAACCGCCAAAGGCGCGAAACGCCCTGTGGGCGCGCCAAAGGCGATCAGGTTCTCCTTCCACCTCCTTGCAGTGGAGGGACCCAGAGGCCAGAGGCCTAAGCGGCCCCTCCCCGCTGTTTTCGCGTTTTTTCGCGTCTTTCGCGGTTACATGCATTTTCCGAGGCCACGCAAAACCCCGCATCGCCCCGGGAACGGCCCGGGCGTATCCTGGAAGGACTCTGTCGGGGAGCCTCATGGCCCGTTATATCAAGCGCAATTGGATGTGGATGGTCATGCTGGCCACGGTGGCCGTGGCGGGCCCCCTGCTGGCCCGGGCCAATGGCGAGGGCGCCCGCCAGCGCAGCCTGGATACCCTGACGGAGGTCATGGATCTGGTGCAGAAGCAGACGCCCGAGCCCCCCGCCCCCCGCCAGCTCACCCACGCCACCATCCAGGGCATGCTGCACACTCTAGACCCCCACTCGAACTACATGGACGAAAGCGAGTTCCGCCTGCTTCGCGAGGAACAGAAGGGCTCCTTCTTCGGCATCGGCGCCATCATTCAGCAGCACGACCAGGGCATCGCCATCATCAGCCCCATGAAGGGCGGCCCCGCGGATCGGCTGGGCGTGCGGTCCGGCGATATCATCAAGGAGATTGACGGTGCCAGCACCGAGGGCATGAGCTCCAACGCCGCGCTCCAGAAGCTCCGCGGCGAAAAGGGCGCCCTGGTGGAGCTCGCCATTCAGCGGGGGGGCGTCGCTGAGCTGTTGCGCTTCTCCATCCCCCGTGCCGAGGTGCCCACCAACAGCGTCTACTACAGCTTCATGCTCAACCCCACCACCGGCTTCATCCTCATCAAGGATTTCGGAGAGACCACCTCCGAGGAATTCGAAAAGGCCGTCGCCACCCTCAAGAAACAGGGCATGAAGCAGCTCCTCCTGGACCTGCGCGGCAACGGCGGCGGCGTGCTGGACGCCGCCATCGGCATCTGCCGCCAGCTGCTGGGACCCGATCAGCTCATCGTCAGCCAGAAGGGCCGGGACGGGCGGGAAGAGAACCAGACGCGCACCAGCAAGGGCACCCAGCTCGATTCCTTCCCCCTCGTCATCCTCATCAACCGCGGCTCCGCCAGCGCCAGCGAGATCGTCACCGGCGCTGTGCAGGACCATGACCGCGGCCTCGTCGTCGGCCAGACCAGCTGGGGCAAGGGCCTCGTCCAGAGCGTGCTCACCATCAACCGCTCCAGGGGCCTGGCACTGACCACCGCCCGCTACTACACGCCCTCGGGCCGCAGCATCCAGCGCGACTACACCCACGGCCTGGATGACTATTACAACCCCGAAGACGACAAGGACGCCAAGCCCCTGGGCCCCGCCTTCAAGACCGATCTCGGCCGCATGGTCTACGGCGGCGGCGGCATCAACCCCGACTACGCCCTGCCCACGCTGCGCCTGAACGAATTCATGGTGAACCTCCGGTTCCGGTTCCAGGCCTTCTTCCGTTTCGCCGTCCAGGAAAAGGAGCGCTTCGGCGTCAAGTCTGGCCAGCATGCCGATGAAGTGGTCATGGCCCGCTTCCGCGCCTGGGCGCTGGACCAGAAGCTGACCCTCTCCGACAAGGACTGGGCGGACAACCTCAACACCATCCAGGAGCAGCTTTCCATCGAAATGCAGAACGTGGCCTTCGGCATCGAGGCGGGCTTCAAGATCCAGTGCGAGAAGGATCCCGTGCTCCTGAAGGCCCTCGAAGTCATGCCGGAGGCCGAAGCCCTGCTCCACAAGAAGCAACTGCTCCAGCGTGCCGCCCCCACCACGGTCGCCACCGCACCCTAGGAGACCCTCCCATGGACGTCACGCTGCCCGAGCATGTCGAAGCTCTGCGCCAAGAAGTACGCAAGTTCGCCGAGAAGGAAATCCGCCCCCACGTGATGGCCTGGGACGAGGCAAAGACCTTTCCCGCGGCGGTGGTGAAGCAGTTGGGCGAGATGGGCATGATGGGCGTCATCTTCCCCGAGCAGTACGGCGGGGCGGGGATGGGGTATCTGGAATACGCCGTGGTGGTGGAAGAGCTGTCCCGGGTGGACGGTTCCGTGGGCATCACGGTCGCGGCGCACAACAGCCTGTGCAGCAACCACATCTTCTCCATGGGCAACGAGGCCCAGAAGCAGAAGTACCTGAGGCCCCTGGCCAGCGGCCAGGCCATCGGCGCCTGGGGGCTCACGGAGCCCGGCTCCGGCAGCGATGCGGGCTCGCTCCGCACCACCGCGAAGAAGGAGGGCTCCCACTACGTCCTCAACGGCACCAAGACCTTCATCACCCACGGCACCGTGGGCGACATCTTCGTGGTCATGGCCCGCACCCGGCCGCCCGAGCACGGCCACAGCAGCGCCGACGGCATCAGCGCCTTCGTGCTGGAGAAGGGCATGAACGGCTTCCGGGCCGGCAAGCAGGAGAACAAGCTGGGCCTGCGCGCCAGCGACACCTCCGAGCTGATCATGGAGGACGTGAAGGTGCCCGTGGAGAACCTGCTGGGCGAGGATGGCCTGGGCTTCCGGCAGGCCATGAAGACGCTTGACGGCGGCCGCATCAGCATCGGGGCCCTGGGCCTCGGCATGGCCCAGGGCGCCTTCGAGGAGGCCGTGCGCTACAGCAAGATCAGGCACACCTTCGGGCGGCCCCTCTGCGATCACCAGGGCATCCAGTTCAAGCTGGCGGACATGGGCACCGAAATCGAGGCCGCACGGCTGCTCATCTACCGGGCCGCGGGCCTGAAGGACCGGGGCCTCCCCTACGCCAAGG
>JANYAS010000007.1 GCA_025361205.1 Holophagaceae bacterium | reverse complement strand
GTAGTGCAGGTAGAACTTCTTCCTGTACTCCTCTTCCAGGCCATCGATGATCTGGGTGTTGTTGATGGTGCCCAGGGTGGTGGTGACCAGGGCCTGGGTTTCGCCGCGGGTGAAGAGGCAGCTGCCGTGGGCGGAGGGGAGGACGCCGATCTCGATGTTGAGGGGGCGGATCTGGTCGAACTTGCGGCCGTCCAGGCGCACGCCCTGCTTGAGAATGGCGTTACGGAAGAGGGTTTCCTTCAGTTCGTCGAAGCAGGCGACGAGTACCTTCTTCAGCTCGGGCTTGTCGGCGCAGAACTGGGCGACGGCTTCCTTCTTGAGCCCGTCGATGGTCTTGTAGCTGTCGATCTTCACCTTCATGGTCAGCGCGGCGAACAGCTTTTCGGCAAAGGCGGCGGCGACCTCCTTGTAGAGGGCTTCGTTGCGCACGGCTTTGACGGCGGCGACCTTGGGCTTGCCCACCTTGGCCTGCAGATCCTTCTGCAGCTTCACGAGAATCTTGATCTGCTCGTGGCCGAAGGCGAGGGCCTTGACCATGTCGGCTTCCAGTACTTCCTTGGCGCCACACTCCACCATCACCAGGGCGTCACTGGTACCCGCCACCAGGAGGTCGATGTCACTGTCGGCGCGCTGCTCGGTGGTGGGGTTCACCACCAGCTGGCCGTGGACGCGGCCCACGCGGACGCCGCCGATGGGGTTTGTGAAGGGGATCTCGCTGATGATGAGGGCCGCAGAGGCGCCCACCATGGCGAGGGTCTCCGGGGCGTGCTGGCCGTCGTAGCTGAGCACCTGGGCGGTGATCATGGTGTCGCCGTTGTAGCCCTCTTCGAAGAGGGGCCGCAGGGGCCGGTCGATGAGGCGCGAGGTCAGCGTCTCCTTGGTGGTGGGGCGGCCTTCGCGCTTGAACCAGCCGCCGGGGATCTTGCCGGCCGCCAGGACCGGCTCGCGGTAGTCCACGGTCAGGGGGAAGAAGTCGATGCCTTCGCGGGGGGTGCCGTAGCAGGCGGCCACGAGGACCATGGTGTCGCCCTGGCGGACCACGACGGCGCCGTGGGCCTGCTTGGCGATGCGGCCGGTCTCGATGCTGATGGGCGCGTCGCCCAGGTCCACCGAGACGGTGGTGGGGTTGAATTTGAGTGTGGTCATGGGTTCTCCGGGGCCCGGGGCCCCTGATGGCTCCCCTGAGCCCGGGCACCGGCCCGGGACTCCTGCGATCACTCCATGAAACCCGTCCGCCGAGTCCTGGATCAGGAGGGGGAGGTGGGCTTCCTGCAGAGGTCGCCGCCGAAGGGGAGCAGGTGAAAATCGGCAGGATTCAGCATAGCAGGGAGGGTGGCCGATCAGGATGGGGATTGCAGGGAACGCCGTCTCGAATAGGGAAGATAAAGCCAAGTCGGTGGAACGGGGGTTGCAGGATTTTTCCTTCTTTTAGCCGTGACACCCTGCCAAACTTGCTCCATTGTTTTTTCTTTCAACCCCAGGGGCTCTGGCCGTTTCTCTACATGTGTTGAACCAGAATCGAGGTCGTGTGTTGTCCCCATGGGTCCAGGTTGCTATCGGCTGCGCAGGGGGCTTGGGCTTGTCCTGGGCCCTGCTTCGTTGGGTGGCGCCCCTGGGCTGGCTGGACCATCCCGACGAGGCGCGCAAACACCATGTCCGTCCCACTGCCCGCACTGCGGGGCTGGCCCTTTGGATCGGTCTCATCGCGGCCCAGGTTTCGGGCGTGGTGCCCTTTCGGCTGGATCGGGCCGATTGGTGCGGCATCCATGCCATGGCCCTGATCGGATTGCTGGATGACCGTTTCGACCTCCGGGCCCGATACAAGGCCCTGGCCGGCCTAACCGTGGCCCTCCTGCTGGCGTTCCATGTCACCCGGTCTCTGGGCCCGACCATGGGCCAGGTGCCGTTCCTGGGCATCGACCTGCCCGCCCACCCCGCCCTGATCTTCCCGCTGCTCATGCTGTGGTTCTGGGCCGTGCCCCAGGCCTACAACCTCATCGACGGCATCAACGGGCTGTCCATGGGGTTCGCCGCCCTGCTGCTGGGCGTGCTGGGCTGGAACCTCGGCGTTCAGTCCGCCTTCCTGTGGGGCGGGCTCGCGGCCGTCCTGGCCCTGAACTTCCCCAGGGCCCATCACTTTCTGGGGGACTGCGGGGCCTTGATGTTGGGCACGCTGTTCGCAATCCTGGGGATTGAGGCCTTTGGGCAACGCGCTCCCGACCTGCTGCTCTGGGTGTTTGCCTACCCCATCATGGACGTCACCCTGGTGGTGGGGATCCGGCGCTGGAAGGGGGAACCCCTCAGCGGGGCGGACCGCAACCACCTTCACCACTGGATGATGGAGCAGATGGGTGGTCGCGCCTGGCTGGCCACGCCGCTGCTGCTGGGCCTGGCAGCCCTGCCCATGGCGCACGCCCTCCCCTTCCCAGGACACCTCGCCCTATCGACCTTGGGGCTCGTGGCCCTGGGGGTGGTGGCCTTCAAGGCGTTCAAGGATCGCGTCACGCAGCCGAAGGCCAGTGAGGAGGCTGTCGAGGCGAAGGCCCTGGTGCGCCGTGTGATCCCCCTCATGGTGTGCAGTAAGCTCCGGGAAGCCTCGGGTTCCCACAGCAAGCTCTGACGTGCGGGTTGCGTGCGTCGGCGGCGCTGGGCTCAGGCATACTCGGAAGCAGCAAGGCATTGTCTCGGGGCGGGCCGGTTTCCGCTCCGGGGCTCATTTCATAGGACTGGTCTGATGCGCATGGCTCGTTATGTATTTCCATTGATGGTCGTGTCGGCTGTGTCGGCCCTGTTCGCCCAGCTGCCTCAGGGCCTGGATCTTCAGGCCCTGAAGCAGGCGGCGGGCCAGAACGGCGGCTCGGCGGTGGACGCGGTCCCCACAAAGGGGACAGGGCTGCCGGCAGCGGTCACGCCGGACGAGGCGGCCCGTCAGCGCAGCGAAGATGACAAGGGGGACGAGGAGCTCCGGAGCATGAAGCGCCGGGAGAAGGGCCCCCGTCGTTTTGCCGCGGATCTCTTTCAGGTGCGCCAGCGCGGCACGGCGGCCACGGAGGGGGGCATTTCCGAGGATTATGTCCTGGGCACGGGTGACCGGCTGAACCTCAACGTGTTCGGCAGCGCCACCTTCGACCTGCCGGTGCAGGTGGACGGCCGGGGCGAGATCGTCCTTCCCAAGGTGGGCACCGCCAAGGTGGGCGGTCTTACGCTCGGCAGGGCCAAGCAGGCAGTACAGAGTCTGGTGAGCCGGAACTTCTCGCGCTCCACGGTGGATCTGCAGGTGATCAAGCTCCGCGAGGTTCGGGTCTTCGTCATGGGCGAGGTCTACAAGCCCGGCAGCTACCTGGTGTCGAGCCTCAGCTCGCTGGTGAACGTGCTGAGCTTGGCGGGCGGGCCCACGGCCGTGGGTAGCTACCGCGATATCCGCGTCCTGCGGGGCGGGCAGAAGGTGTCCACCCTGGATCTCTACCCACTGCGGGCGGAAGGCTTGGGCAATCCCAATGTGGCCCTCCAGAATGGCGATACGATCTTCGTGCCCCTGGCCCTGAACCAGGTGCTCCTGGAGGGGGCCTTCCAGCGGGTGGTGGCTGCGCCCGCCGAGGCGTCGAAGAAGGGCGACAAGACCGAGGCTGAGGCTGGGGAGTTGGATCCCCTGAAGGAACAGCGGGAGCGGTTCCAGCGGGAAATCAAGGCCATCGAGGCCGAGCTGCTACCTGTGCAGGAAGCCCCTGCCCCGGAGACGAAGCAGGGGCGGGAGGCCCAGGCGCCCAACGTGACCCGCACCCTGACGGAGCGTTCCGGCCTGGAGGACCGCCTCTTTTTCCTGAAGCGCCAGCTCGTGGCGCTCCAGGAGGCGCCGGTCGGCGACCATCGCGTGCGAATCAACCCGGAGACGAACCTTCCCGTGCTCCAGCCGGAGGGTGGATCCCAGCCGGAATGGCTGCGCGCCTGGGAGCGGACGGGCCGGGCGCCGACCATGCAATTCGAGCTGAAGCCGGGCGAGACCGTGGCCGAGGCGCTGCACTTCGCCGGGGGCTTTGCCGAGGAGGCCGGTGAAGGGACGCTCACGCTGCGGCATCGCGAGGCTTCGGGAGTGACCCGCGGCCAGGATGTGGCCCTGGGCGAGGCCGCCCGGGTGCCGCTGGGCCGCGGAGACGTGCTGGCCGCCCCCGTGCGGCGGGAGCGGACCGGGCCGGTGGTAAACATCTCCGGCTGGGTGCGGGTCCCCGGCCTCTATGCCCGGGCCGAGGGGATGCGGGTGGCGGATCTGCTGAAACGCGAGGCGCAGGTGTTGCCGGACAGCTACCGGGCCCGCGGCGAAGTGGTGCACACGGCTCAGGACGGGACGACCCGGTTCCAGAGCTTCGACGTGGACAAGGCCCTGGCCGGAGATCCAGCCCACAACCTGCTGCTGGAGGACCGGGATCGCGTCGAACTGTTTCGCGTGGAAGACCTGCGGCTGCCCCGGACGGTGAGCGTGCTGGGCCCCGTGGCCTGGCCGGGGACTTTCCAGTTCCATGAGGGCATGCGCGCCTCCGACTTGATCTTCCGGGCGGGGGTGCCCCAGAAGGCCGCGGATCGCCTGGTGGCGGAACTGGCCCACAGCAAGGACGGGAAGCCCAGTGACGTCCTCCGCCTGGACCTGTCCCGCCTGCTATCCACGCAGGAGGGCAGCCCCGTGGCCCTGGTGGATGACGCGGTAAATCCCCGCATCCAGGCCGACGACCAGCTGAGCTTCTTCGAGAAGCCCGACTTCAAGGTGCACCGCACGGTGCGCGTCAGCGGCCAGGTAGTGCGCCCCGGCTCGTACACCCTCGATTCCGCCAAGTCCACCCTGAGCCTCATCCTCCAGCGGGCGGGCGGGCTGACGGCCGAGGCCATGCCCCAGGCGGGCATCTTCCTCCGGCGCATGAGCACCCAGGACGCTTCCCTGCAGCGGGCGGCGGAGGAATCGGGCCTGGTGGGCAAAGATCCCACGGCCAAGGGCGTGAACGAGATCCTCGAACGGTTGAACGAGACCAAGCGTCAGCCCTCCACGGGGATGCTGCTGAAGAATCCCCTCCTCCACGGGCTGCTGGCCGGCAACCTGAACCGCATGGTGGTGGACTTCAGCGGCACTTTGAAGGGCGATGCCAAGGCGGACGTGGAGCTGCAGGACGGGGACGAGATCATCATTCCCCGGACCACCGAGGCGGCCTATGTGGTGGGTGAAACCGCCAGCCCCTTTGCCACCTACAAGGTGCTGAAGGGCATGAAAGTGCCTGACCTGCTGAAGCTGGCCGGCGGCACCACGCGGAACGCTGACACCTCGAACATCCGCCTAATGAAGGCCGATGGCCGGATCCTCGACAGCTGGCTGAATAGCAAGGCCGTCGAGCCCGGCGATACGGTGCTGGTGCCCCAACGCTTCCGCCGCGATTCCAGCTGGCAGGAGAACCTGACGGCGCTGACCCCCTTGGCGATCCTCTTCACCACCCTGAAGCTGTAGATCCACCCCTGATAGACTGGAAGGCCCCGCCAGCGCGGGGCCTTCTGTCGTGAGTGCCATGATCCTGCGCAAAGAGTACTGGTTCGAAGCCGCCCATTTCATCTACAACCACCCGGGCAAGTGCCGGAACCTGCACGGGCACAGCTACAAGCTGTTCGTGCTGCTGGAGGGTGCGGTGAATCCCGAGACAGGCATGATCATTGACTTCGATGACCTGTCGCAGGTGGTCATCGAAAAGGTGATCTCCCGG
Source organism: Holophagaceae bacterium (assembly GCA_025361205.1). GTDB lineage: Bacteria > Acidobacteriota > Holophagae > Holophagales > Holophagaceae > Geothrix. Next base: position 14,422 of record JANYAS010000007.1, on the reverse strand, counting down.
CTGGACCACCGCTTTCTCAACGACCTGATCCCCCTGTCCACCGCCGAGAACATCTCCGTGTGGATCTGGGAGCAGCTGAAGCCCGCACTGCCCATGCTCTGCCAGATCGAAGTCTACGAGACCACCGACAACTGCGTGATCTACCGGGGTGAGTGAGATGCGACGCCTCTGGCTGGTTCCCGCGTTGCTGCTGGTGGTCGGCTGCGAGGCCATCAATCCGGCGCTGCGTTACGAAGAGGCTGCTCGCCAGCTGCGGTTCTCGCTGGACCGGGTGGTGCCACAGGTGGAACTGGCCTTCCCCTTGGAGCAGTCGCGGGTGCGCCTGCTGCTGGAGGTGGGTGTGGACAACCCCTCGGACCAGCGCCTGCGCACGCGCCGCGTGAGCGGGGACCTGAACCTGAACGCGCAAGGGGCGGACTACGCGCTGGGCAAGGTGAGCTTTCCCGAGGGTGCGGATATCGCCCCGAAGGGCCGCAGTCTGCTCCGCGTGGACGTGTCCTTCGGCTACAGTGACCTCAGGAGCGCCTGGGGCCCCCTGTCCGGCACCGTGCTGCACCACACACCCGCCACCTGGGGTCTGACCGGCGAGGCTCGCTTCGAGCTGCTGGGCATCGAGTTCGGCGTGCCCCTCCGCATCCGCAAGGAGAGTGGACAGTGATGTGCGTGCACAGCCCTCATCAGGCGGCGTCTACGCAGCCCGCTGTCTAGTGGCAGCCCAACATGATCCGTGCCGTCGTCTTCGATCTGTGGAACACGCTGGTGTTCAGCCCGGCGGGCAGCCCCTTCCAGCGGCTGAAGGAGCTGCTGCATCCCGACCAGCTTGGTTTTTATCCGGAGCTGGTGCGCGATGGGATGGTCCGGCCCTATCCTTCGGTGCGGGCCTTCCTGGAGGCCTGGCGGGAGCGCGTGGGGCTGGAGCCTGCCCAGATGGAAGCCATGGCGCAGGCCTTCCTGGATGCGGGCGTCCAGGCGGAGTGCTTCGCTGGGGTCCCCGAGGCGGTGGCGGTGGTGCGGGACCTAGTGCGGGTGGCGCTGCTGTCCAACACCCAGACGTTTGGTCTCGAGCTGCTGGACCGGCTCGGCATCTCTCAGCGCGTCAGGACGAAGGTCCTGAGCGCCGAGATCGGGGCCCTGAAGCCCGAACCCGCGGCCTTCGAGACCGTGCAGCGGAAACTGGGGATGTTCCCCGGTAACCTGGCCATGGTGGGCGACAACTGGACGGACGATGTAGAAGGCGCCCTGACTGCGGGCTGGACGGCCATCTGGGTGAACCGGGACGCCAAGCCCCGACCAGCCCACCACCCCGAGGCCCCCGTTTACGAAGTACGCAACCTGAACCGCCTGCCCGAGCTCATCCAGGGCCTGCAGGACGGCCTACGGTGTCCCACCTGCTTAGGGTGAGTCTCCATTGGTTTCTAGCGGCAATAAGCCGAAAATCCGGTTCTTGCATATTGGACCCGCGGTATTACAGTTGTAATACGGAGGGTCCACATGCTTCGCAACCTCAAACGACACGGTAATGGCTATGCCTTGGTGGTGGAGAAGAGTGTGATGGAACTGCTCGGCATGACCCCCGACACGCCCCTGGAGGTGCGGACGGACGGCAAGTCTCTCATCGTGACTCCTGCCGGCTCGCCTTCTGCCGAACGGATGGCCCTGTTCCTCAAAGCCAAGGAGAGCGCCGAACGGAAGCTGGCTCCCGTGCTTAAGAGCCTAGCGCGGTGATCCCGCTCTTTCTTTCGTCAGAGGAGGTCCAGGCGCTTCATCTGAGCCAAATCGAAGCCTGGGGGGGCCATCATGGGATTCTCTCGGCCGGAGCACTGGAGAGTGCCGTGGCTTCGCCGCAGCATCACTACGTCTATGGGATGGGAGATCTGTTCGACTACGCCGCGGCGCTGATGTTTGCCCTCATCACCAACCATCCCTTTATCGATGGGAACAAGCGCGTGGGGACCCTGGCGGCCGCTGTGACACTGGAGATGAATGGGGTTCAGTTGAGTGCGGACGCTGCCTGGCTCACAAGGCTGGAGGAAACGGCTTGGAAGGCGGCCAAGGCTGAAGCCAACCGCGAGGATCTGGCAGCTGTTCTCCGGGATGGAGCGCTCTAGGGAGATTGCGGGTTTCCTCACAACCCATTCTTAAGCGCTCGCGGTGTTTTGTCCGGGCAGCTGGAGGTCCATGACCACGGCGCTGCGAGGCGTGTCGGCGCGCTCGATCCACTGGACCTTGGCACCGAGGAGGCGGGCCAGTTGAACGAGGCCCTCCCGAGCTTCCTGGTTGAGGGAGGCGGCCAATTCGGGATGCAGGGTGAGGCGCACTTCGGCGCCCCGCAGGCGCTCGCCCAGGCGCACCAGCTCGCGGTAGGCCTTCAGCAGGCTGGTCTCGGGGCTCTGGGTGCGGCCGACTCCGCTGCAGGTGGGGCAGGGCTGGGTGAGCAGCCGTTCCAAGGAGGGGCCGGTGCGCTTGCGGGTGAGTTCCACCAGGCCGAATTCGGAGATGCCTCCGGCCCGGGCGTGGTTGCGGTCGCGCTTGAGCTCCTCCTGGAACCGGGTCAGCACCTCGTCGCGGTGGGCCGGATCGAGCATGTCGATGAAGTCGATGACAACGATGCCACCGAGGTTGCGCAAGCGGAGCTGGCGCACGATCTCGGGGATGGCCTCCAGGTTGGTGAAGTAGACCGTCTCTTCCAGATCCTTCTTGCCCACGAACTTGCCGGTGTTCACATCCACGCTGACCAGGGCTTCCGTCTGGTTCAACACGATGGAGCCGCCGTGCCTTAGAAAGACTTTGGGCTGGCGGGCCGAATCGATCTCGCCCTCGATGCCAAAGGCGTCGAAGATGGGCAAATCCGACGTGAAGTGCTTCACCCGGTTGGCCCATTCGGGGTGCAGCTTTTCCACAAAGCCCAGGACTTCACGGTGGGCCTCGGCGTCGTCGACCCAGAACGTGGAGACCTCTTCGCGGAAGATGTCGCGGAGCACCTTCTGGAGCAGGCCCAGGTCCTGCCAAACCATGCCGGGAGCGGACACGGTGTTGGCCTTGACCTGGATTTCCTGCCACATCTGGCGCAGGAAGGCCACGTCACCCACCAGATCTTCGTCCTTCTCGCCGATGGCGGCGGTGCGAACGATGAAACCCTCGCCGGGCTGGGCGTGGCTGCGGATGAGCTCGCGCAGGCGGTCCCGCTCGGCGGGATCGGTGATCTTGCGCGAGATGCCGATGTGGTCGATGCCCGGCATGAGGACTAGGAAGCGCCCCGGGAAGCTCAGGTGCCGGGACAGCCGGGGCCCCTTGGACCCGATGGGATCCTTCACCACCTGGACGAGGGTTTCCTCGCCTTCCCGGAGGGCCGGCAGGGGCGGCGGGGGAGGGGGCAGTTCCTCGGCGGTGGCTTCCTCGCCGTCCTCTTCAACGGACAGATCGGCCCCCAGGCGCTGGGCGACGGGGTCGTCCAGGTAGAGGAAACCATCTTTGACGCCGCCGATGTTGACGAAGGCGCTTTGCATGCCGGGGAGCAGCTTGGCCACCCGGCCTTTATAGATATCCCCCACCTGGCTCCGGTTCATCGTCCGCTCAAGGAACAGCTCGCAGAGCTGGCCATTCTCAAGCAGGGCGATGCGCGTCTCCAGGGGGGTCGAATTGACCACCAGGGACTTGCGGACTTCCATAAAACCAACCTTTCAGAACTTTGCAGGAAGGCGCCATGCCCCCACCGCGGGCCCCAGGGCCGTACCGGGCCGAAGGGTGACTCTTTTCTACCATGACCATTGGATGCCGCGCCAATGCCCAAAGGTTCCGTGATTGATTTTTATTCTGCTCAAGGGAAAAAGCTTGGACAGGATTAACAGGATTAAAAGATGGATTAACAGGATTTAGAAGCGTGGAATCGCAGATGACGCAGAAAAAAGGCGGGTCCACACATTTGCCGAGATTCAAAAACGGGAAACGCCGATCGACAGGTTACCCAGGCTTGAATCCTGTTAATCCTGTCCCCGCTTTTCAGTGGGTGAACGCCGACACACAGAGGGGGGTGCGTTCCTGGGTGCGGCGCTCGGTGATGCGGTTGCGGTCATCCACGAAGACGACCTTGGGGGCCAGGGTTTCGGCTTCCTCGGTACTCATCCAGCCATAGGCGGCGATGATGACCAGGTCACCCTTCTGGACCAGATGGGCGGCGGCGCCGTTGATACCGACCTCGCCCGATCCGGGGGTGCCGGGAATCACGTAGGTGGACAGGCGCGACCCGTTGGTCACGTCATAGATGTCCACCTTTTCGTTCTCCAGGAAACCGGCGGCCTCGATAAGCAGCGGGTCCAGGGTGATCGACCCCATGTAGTCCACATCGGCGCGGGTGACGGTGGCGCGATGGATCTTACCGAGCAGGAAGTGACGCAGCATGCATCCTCCGGTCCAGGCTCCGTCGGGAGTCCCGGCCAATGGTATAAGGATGGGTCCAGGATTCCCCCAGGTCCAGCCTCGATTTTTTCTTGCCATCAGTTAAATAGGACGATATGCAGGTTCACACCCAGCCGGGGGGGAGCGATCGGGGGTGCCACCATGGGCAGGCGGTAGGCCCCTTCCAGGTCGAGACGGGCCCTTGGGTCGCGGACCTCGCGCAGCATCCAGCGCCCGTCCACGAACACGTACATCCGGGAGGGATCGCCGGGCACCAGGGCCACGTAGCGTCGGGTCTCGCCGGAGTGCCAGTAGCCGTTCATCCAGGGCGGGGCCAGCTGACGGCGTCCGTGCTCATCGCCGCGGTCGTCGTCATTGTCGTAGCGATGGGACCGGTGCTCGCGGCCTTCCTTTTCCTGCTCTTGCCAATGCTTTTTCTCGGCCTTGTCGTGATCCTTCCAGTAGTGGCGGTCTTCCTTCTGCTCCTCCTTATAGGCCTTTCGCTCCCGTTTGTTTTCCTTCTTCTCCCACTTGTCTTCCTTCTGATCGTCGTGGCGTGGGTCCGCGAGGCCGGGCAGGGCGGTCAGGGCGGTGGTGGCCACGAGGAAGGCAGTCAGCAAACGACGCATGGGAACCTCCATTCAGCTAGTTGAACAGGACCATGTAAAGATCCACCCGGCCCTGGGGAAGGGCCACGAGGGAGAGTGACATTAGGATCGGCACGAACATGGAGCCTCCCATGATCTCCGCGGCAGGGCCGGGGACACGCTTAGTCTAGGCGCTTTGTGGGCTGAGGCTCACATTCAGGCCTTCCACTGCGGAGGGGGCCAGCACCACGTTGTCGATGAGGCGGGTGCTGCCCACGTAGGCGGCCACGCAAAGGGCGGCGGTACGGTCCACGGCGCCCTGGATGGGCTCGAGATGGTGGGCATCCACCAGTTCGAGGTACTGGAGGGAATCCACACCGGACAAAGGAACGCGGGCAATCTCCAGGAGGCGGGCAGCGTCGCGCTGGCCTTGATCGAAGGCGGCCTTGGCGGCCATCAGACCCGCGCTGAGGCAGAGGGCTCGGCGTCGGCCAGCCTCACCGAGGTGGGCATTGCGGCTGCTGAGGGCCAGACCATCTGACTCGCGAACGGTTGGCACCACCATGATCTCCACGGGCAAGTTCAGATCCCGTGCCATGCGCCGGATCACCACGGTTTGCTGGAAGTCCTTCTGGCCGAAGAAAGCCAAATCCGGCTGAACGATGTTGAAGAACTTGGCCACCACGGTAGCCACACCCCGGAAATGGCCGGGCCGGAAGCGTCCGCAGAGGGGCTCGGCCAGGGGACCTGGTTCAATGTGGGTCTGAAAGCCGGTGGGGTAGACCTCGGAGACTTCGGGAAGAAACAGTACCGAGGCATCGGCCTCCAGGCAGAGGTTCTGATCCCGTTCCAGGTCGCGGGGGTAATTGACCAGGTCTTCGCCGGGTCCGAACTGGGTGGGGTTCACGAAAATGGACACCACCGTGGCATCGCAACGGGCGGCGCTCTGGCGGATCAGGGCCCCATGGCCCTCGTGCAGGAAGCCCATGGTGGGAACAAAGCCGATTCGTTTGCCGGCCTCTTTCAGGGAGCGCAGGAGGGGGCGCAAATCAGCAATAGTACGAACAACTCGCATGGCCAAAAACGGGATCCTTCAAGGGGCGTCTACTCATTTTTCATGGGCAACCTCAGGGGTGCCACTGGGTCAAGGCCGGACGAACGGCTTCTGGAAGAGTATAGGATTCCCGGTCATCCGGGAACCCTCCCCCCCGGACGTCCTCGGCCCAGGCGGCCAGGGCGGTGCGCATATCCTCGAATCCCTCGGCATAGCGCCGGACGAACTTAGGTGAGGTACCGGGCAGCAGGCCCAGCACATCATGGAAGACCAACACCTGCCCCGAGCAGTGGGGTCCGGCGCCTATGCCGATGGTGGGAATCGCCACGGTCTCGGTCACTTTGGCGGCCAGGTCGGCGGGGATGCCCTCCAGCACCATGCTAAAGCAGCCGGCGTCCTGCAGCTTCTGGGCGTCCTCCAGCAGGCGGATGGCCTCGCCCTTCTGCCGGCCCTGCACCTTGAAGCCGCCCATGGGGTTCACGCTTTGGGGGGTGAGCCCCAGGTGGCCCATGACGGGGATCTCGGCGTCGAGGAGGGCATGGATCATGGGCAGCCGCTTGGCGCCGCCCTCCAGCTTGACGGCCTGGGCGCCCCGCTGCAGGAAGCCCCCGGCGTTGCGCAGGGTGTCCGCCACGCTGAGGTGGAAGCTCAGGTAGGGCATATCGGCCACCAGCATGGCCGTGGGGTGGGTGCGGGCCACGGCCTCCAGGTGGTGGTTCATCATGGCCATGCTCACGGGCAGGGTGTTCTCGAAGCCCAGGCAGACGTTCCCCACGCTGTCGCCCACCAGGATGACGTCCACTCCGGCGGCGTCCGCGATGCGGGCGGTGACGGCGTCGTAGGCCGTGGTCATCACCAGCTTGCGCCCCGCGTGGTGCCAGGCGTGCAACTGGAGCAGGGTGACGCGGGCACGCGATTCGGCGGGCAGGTGGCTCATGGGGTCTCCGCTGGAAGGTCGAAGCCGTGGGGACCTAATGAGAACACCAAAAGCGGAGACAGGATTGAAAGATGGATGAACAGGATCAAGGATTTGAACCGCAGATGCCGCAGATGAATGCCGATCCACCGGGCTGGTTTTTATCTGCGTGAATCTGCGTTATCTGCGGTTAAATATTTTTTTGATAGAAATTATTTGCATTTAAATCATTTTAATACAATCTTTAAACTCTGTCCAAGCCCTTTCATTCCGGATCCGGAAACCTCGGGATGTTCATCTGGGTGGGGGTCCAATCCACGAGGGGATCGGCGCGTTCGGGGCGGATGAAGGTGAGCCCCACGGCCTCGACGGTCTGGCGGAAGCGGTGCATGTCCTCGCGGCCCAGGAAGCCAGTCTCCTGGTGCTCGGGCAGGCGGGTCCAGAGTTGCTGGAAGCTGGGGAAGGCGTCCTGCATCCGGGCCCGGGCCCCCAGCTTCTCGCCCCGTTGCAGCAGCAGCTGGGCCCCTTCGGCGCTGGCCTCGAGGATCTGGGCGGGGAATTGCAGATCCCGGGCGGCGGCCTGGACCTCGCTCCAGGCCTGGAGGGCCTCCTGCACCACGGGTTCGGTGGCTGGCACCGTCGATAACAGTAGGGCGTGCGCCCGGTGCCACTCCAGGTCGAGCCAGCGGGACCCCGACCCTTCCACGGGACCCTTGAGGTTTTCCAGGATGGCCCAGCCCTGCTCGGGCGCCTCCAATCGGGATTGGCGCGCTTCCCGGGCCACGGCCTGACTGAAGCGCAGCTGGGCCAGCCGCTGGCGCCAGAGCAAACCGGTGGATTCGTAGTGTTCGGCGGCGGCCTTGAAGAGGCGGGCCGTGTCCCGCCAGGCGCTGCGGAAGCGGGCCACCTCGCCCTGCAGGAAGAGGTGGTCCCCCTGCTCCTCGGGCGACATCAGGGGTGGCTTGGCGGCGAGGGCCTGGAACTGGGTGTGGTCTGCGGCCACGGTATCGCCCATGGCCGCGAGCGTCCGTGCCCGCCAGATCTGCGTTTGGGCCACCAGGGCCGAATCACCCAGCCGCTGGGCACGGGTGAGCGCCCGGTCCAGGTGGGACAGGGCGGGTCCGAGAAACTGTTGGAGGCTGCGCACCATGCCGAGGGCGAGGTGCCCTTGGGCCTGGAGGGCGATGTCGCTCTGCATCCGGGCGGTCTGGAGCGCCTCCCGCAGGAGGTGGATGCTCGCCTCGGATTGGCCCTGGGCCAGGCGGACCTGGGACAGGGCGATCTGCACCGGAACGAGGCTGCGGAAGTCCTGGTTGTGCTCCAGCAGGCGCTGGGCGGACTGCAGCAGCGAGGCGGCCCGCAGGAACTGGGACTGGCTCCCGAGGGCCCGGCCCAAGGCCAACATCAGGGCGGCCTGGTCCTGGACCAGGGGCTTGCAGCCGTTCTGGACCTGGAGTCCCTCCTCCAGGGCGCGGATGCCCTTGGTGAGGTGCCCCTGAAGCAAGTGGAACTGGCCGAGGGCCAGCCTCAGTCGAGGCTGCTCGGGATTGAGGGGATGGTCCGCCAGGCGTTCCGCTGCGGAGAGCAGGGCCTCCTGGGCCTCGGCCGGGCGACGGAGGTGCAGGAGGAGCTGGGCCCGTTTGCGGAAGATGCGGGCCTCCGCCAGCTGGACCTCTTCGCTTCGGGGGGTGCGGGCAAGGGCCTCCAGGGCGCTGCCCAGGGCTTCAAGGGCCTCTTCGGCGGGGGGGCGGGCCGGCGATTCCCCGGAGGCCTGGGCGCCCCACGTCCAGGCGTCGGCCAGGTGTTCATGGAGCCGGGCCTCCTCCCAGGGTGAGGGCTTCAGCTGGAGGGCTTGGGCCACCGTGTGCCGGACGGCGTCCAGGGGCAGTGCCGACGGGGTGGGGCTGATGGCGGCCAGCACCTCGGCAAGGGCCGTGGCCTCGTCGGAAGCCAGGGAGCGGAGGGCCACAGGACAAGTCCAGCCTTGCTCCTGGAGGACGGCCACGAGGGCCCGGGCCAGACGCTTGAGCTCGGGCTGCGGGGTGTGGGTGCGCACCAGCTCTCGCCACCGGGGATCCGGGAGCATGGCCTGACCGCGCTGGATCTGGATGAGTCTGGAGCCCGCGGCGCCCTGGAGCGCATCCTCGAGCGCGTCCTCTTGCAGCCCGAGCAGGCGCCCTAGGGCGCTGGTGGGCAGCGACCGCTCGGCCAAGGCCAGCAGCCGCACCAGGGTGGCCGAGGCCGCCGTGAGCCGCTGGATCCGACCCAGGAAGATTTGGCGCATGAGGTCGTCTTCCGCCTTCAGGATGGGGGGCTGGCCGGGCGCCAGGGCCCAGTGGCCCCGGTCTCGGCCCCGGTCTCGGCCATGGTCTCGGCCATGGTCCCAGACCAGGGCGCCGGACTGTTGGGCCAGTTCCAGAAAGTTCTGAAGCAGCCCCGGATTGCCGAGGCTTTGGGTGATCAGGTCAGCGCGGAAGGTCTCGGGCAGGTCGTGGCGACCGAGCAAGTCGTCCAGTACCAGCCGGAGGTCCTCGTCCTCCAGGCGGTTCACACCCACCAGGGCGGCCGCCGTTTCTCCCCTCAGTTGGGCGATGAGGGGCTTCAACCCCACCCCATGGGCGCCCGTGGTGAGGGACAGGAGCCAGGGGAGGGTCGAGGCGTGGACCAGCTCCCGGACCAGGGTCAGCACGGCCGGGGTGGCCCGGTCCAGGGCCGACAGGTGCAAGAGCCGGGGATGCTGGAGGCCCGCAAAATCCAGGACCTCCAGAGCGCCCTTGATTTCCTCGGGTTCGGGGCCGGCTTCCTGCCGATGGAGGTGGCGGCCTCCCGTCAGAAAGGCGAAGGCCTGCACCCGCAAGGACAGGGCCTTCGCGGCCTCGGGGCGCAACGCATAGAAATCCACCTCGCTGCCCAGGAGCAGCGCCTCGATCAAGCGGCCCAGGAAACGCCCCGGAGGCTCGTCGGCCGAAGCGGCCACGTGGTGGACCCAGATGCCTTCGCTTTCGGCCACCGCACAGGCCCAGGCAGCCAGATGTTCCTTGCCGACGCCCTCTTCGCCCTGGAGCAGAACGATCCGCTCCATGGGTACCGGGGCGCTGAACCCGAGCATAAGGGACTTGAGGTAGGGCAATTCCTGGCTCCGCCCGCGGAAGGGTTGGGAGATGGGCTCAGACAGGTCCCGGGCCTGCTTCCAGGGAAGCTCCTCGGACAGGGTCGGGGCTGGGGTCGTGGGCGGCAGGGATTCCTGGAGCGCCTCCAGAGTCCACGGGGGAACTCCGATGACGCGGGGGATCTGGGTGAGCCCGGGCCGAAAGGTGATGACTTCCGGATGCAGGCAGCGGGGATGGGGATCCCCGGCCAGGCTAGCCCGGAGATGCTGCAGCAGGGCTTCGCGTTGACCTTCACCCCAGCTGGTCCAGAGGCGTGCCAGGGGTGTGCCCTGGAGCGCCTGGAGGCACCAGAACTGCTCGCCGTCGAACCCGATGTGGCCGATGACAGGATCCAGGGGCGACGCGTCGAGGAAGCGGGCGAGAAAGGTGTCGCGGATCTGGTCGAGGTCGTGGTCCGCCGGCAGAGGCGACCAGATCTGGGCGAGGAACCGCGTCCCATCCAACTCCCGGCGCATGAGGTGCCAGGCGCAGCCCTCGCCCCGGCCCAGTTCCAGGAGCCAGGTGTAGCGATGGGTCCCGAGGAAGCGCGTCACGTCCACGGACGAACTCCCGGGGCTTGGAGGGTGCGCTGGGTGGGCATGCCCGAGAGTGTAACTCAGCGGGCTTCTTCCGAAGGTCAAGGCAAGCCGACCATGAAAAACTGGGACAGGATTGACCGGATTCTAAAAGCGGATTAACAGGATTCGAAAGACAGGATCAGCCGGTGATGCACGGGGTTGTTGTCTCTCCCACTCGAGCATGGGTGGCACCCCTAGGCGGGGTCCAGCCACACCCCGCTTTATCACCGTTCATCACCGGCGAAACACATTTCCCCATCGACCGATCAAGTAGGCTTGAATCCTGTTAATCCAGCTTTCAATCCTGTTAATCCTGTCCCCGCTTTTTTAGTTGGTTTACCGTGCGAAGAACGGATCTAGGATCACGGCGGCAGTGAGCACGAGGGCGAACAGGTTGATATTCATGAAGACGCGGCGGTAGAGGGACGCGTCCTGGCCGGGCCGCAGCAAGGGCAACGAGCCGGCGATGAGCCAGAGGGCGCCCAGGCCGAGCATGATTTCGGCGGGCCAAGATACCAGCACCCGGAACAGGGGCAGCAGCCCGCAGGCGGCAGCGGTGCCGCAGGTCCAGGTGAAGGTCAGGCGTGACAGGCGGGGCCGGCCGAAGAGGGTCACCAGGGTGGGGTAGCCGGCTTCCTCGTAGCCTTCGGCGTGCAGCCCCACCAGCAGCCAGAAGTGGGGCACCTGCCAGATGAAGAAGACGAAGGCGAGGGCGAGCACCGAGGGATCGGCGACGCTGCCGCCCGCGGCCGTCCAGCCGATGGCGGGTGGCAGGGCGCCGATGAGGGAACCCGGGATCACGGCGAAGGCGCTGATGCGCTTCAGGGGGGTGTAGAACCCGTTGTACCAGCCCAGGGCCAGGGCCCCCAGCAGGGCAGAAGTCAGGTTTTGGGCCAGGAGCAGGATCACGAAGCCGGCGATGGCCAGGCTTAGGGCGATGACCGCCGCCCGAGTGGGCGAAAGGTCCCCCCGAGGGATGGGCCGGTTAGCCGTGCGGGGCATGAGGGCGTCATAGCGGTGTTCCTGCACTTCGTTCAAGGCACTGCTGCCCATGGCCAGCAGCAGGATGCCCAGCAGCGTCGTCACCAGGCCCGCGTCCGCGCCGCGCTGGAAGGCCACGTACCCCGCCGCCGCCGTAAAGGTGGAGGCACCAGAGATCCGCAACTTGGTCAGCTCTAGGAGGGTGGCGAGGGGGCTGGGCTTGGAGAAGGGAAGGGCGGCAGCGCTCAAGGGGCTCTCTCTAGGGGGGCTGGATTAGGGGATTAAAAGCGGAACACAGAGGGCACAGAGTTCACACAGAGGGGCACAGAGAAAAAGCAAAGCGACTCGGTTTCCAGTTCTCTATTCTCTATTTTCAGTTTTCTGTGTCCTCTGTGTTCCGCTTTTCCTTTTTGCCCTTGGTCTTGTCCTGAACTCGGGAAAGCGATGCAACTTAGTTCAGGGTCTTGATGTAGCGCACGGCCTCGTTCAGTTCCTGCTCGGTGAGCGGGGTCTTAGGCATGGCGGCGGGATACCCGCGTACGATCTGCTCCCTGGGGCTCGTGATGGCCCGGCGCAGGTAGGCATCGTCCACGGTGATGGTCTTGGGGACGCCGGCCACGAGGACCTGTTCCTCCTTGCCGTAGAGGGCCTTGAGGGTGGGGCCGACCTTGGGCTTGCCGTCCACGGAGTGGCAGGCGAGGCAACCTTTGGCCGTCAGTACTGCCAGGCCGGGGGGCAGATCCTTGAGGTCGGGATGAGCCTCGGCGGCGCGGAAGCTCTTCCCCGGCTCCGGAGCGTTCTCACCGCCGAAGTACCAGGCCTTGAACTCATCTTCGGGCACCACGATGACCTTGCTCAGCATGAGGCTGTGATCCACGCCGCAGATGACGGTGCATTCGATGTCGAAGGAGCCTAGCTTGGTGGCCTGGAACCAGGTGGTATTGGTGCGGGAAGGCACGGCGTCAATCTTGAGACGGAAGGACGGGATGTAGAACCCGTGCACCATGTCGACGCTCCGCACCTCCATCTTCATGGGTTTCCCGATGGGGGCGAAGAGCACCTTGCTCTGCTTGCCGTTGGGGTATTCGAAGGACCAGCTCCACTGGCGGGCCGTCACCTTCACGACCATGGCGTCGCGGGGCGCCTGGCGCATGTATTCATAGTTGGTCCAGCCGTAGTAGAAGATGGACAGGAACATGATGAGCGGGACGGTGGTCCAGACGATCTCAAGGCCCAGGTGGCCCTCGATCTGCTCCGCCACGGGGTGCCGCTTCTTGCTGTAGCGCACCACGAAGTAGATCATCAGGGTCGTGATGAAGACCAGAAATACCACCGAGAGCCCGAACACGTAGAAGAAGACCGCGTCTGACTTCTGGGCCGAAATGGCGGCTTGGTTCATCCAATCCATGGGAGGCCTCAGCGGAAAGCGACGTCGGAGAACAGCAGGGCGAAGAAGATCAGCAGTGTGCCCAGGGTGACCAGGATCACGACCTTGAACAATGGACCCTCATACCGCAGGTGCATGAAGAAGTAGAAGACCAGACCGGCCTTGAGGGGGGTCAGGGTGAGCAGGCCCCAAACGGCATAGGTCTGACTGACATGGCTCATGCCCACCAGGCAGCCGGTAAGGATCAGCAGGGCCACCCAGACCTTGATGAAGGTGCCGTAGCCGGGGTGTTCGATGTGTTCGGAGGCGTGCTCGTTGGGTTCAGCGTGTTCAGTGGATTCGCTCATGCTCGTGCCCTTACGCGGCTAGGTAGAACAGCGGGAGGAGGAAGATCCAGATGACATCCACGAGATGCCAGTAGAGGCCGCTGTTCTCCAGGTGGATGTAGCGGTCCTTCCGAATGCGGTCCGTGGCCACCCACCACAGCATGACCCCCAGCACCGAAAGCCCCACAATGACGTGCAGTCCGTGGAGGCCGGTCATGGTGAAGTAAAGGCCGAAGAAGACCTGTTCGCCGGGAGGCAGGGTGGCCAGGTGGGCGGAGTTCGGGTAGAACCCGTGGTGGAATTTGGCGGCCCACTCGAAGCCCTTGATCACCAGGAAGGTGGCGCCCAGGGCCAGAGTGGTACCCAGGAAAGCCATGGCCCGCTTCTTCTCGGCCCGCTGGACGGCCACGATGGCGAGGACCACAGTGAGGCTGCTGGTGAGCAGGACCAAGGTGTTGATGACGCCCAGGGTGACGTTCAGTTCCTCGCCACCATGATGAAACTCCCCGGGGTAGCGGTACCGCATGTACGAATACCCGATGAAGAGTCCCCCGAAGAGCACCATCTCGGTCACCAGGAACAGCCACATGCCAAGGCGGGAGCCGTAGTCGTCGCGGTGCACGTGCTCGGTCATTTGCCCTCCTCCTGCTCGAAGTGGTAGGGGCCGTGGGTGATGATGGGAATCACTTCAAAATTTTCGAGGGGCGGTGGGCTGGGAACCGTCCACTCGAGCGTCACGCCGCCCCAGGGGTTGTCCTCGGCCTTCTCGCCCTTGAAGAGGGCGTAGATCAGGGCCCCGAAGAACATCAGCAGGCCCAGCACCAGGAACCAACTGCCCACGGTGGCGAACACGTGCATCCAATGGAACTGGGGCAGGTGGACGTAGTAGCGGCGCGGCATGCCCATGATGCCGAGGATCATCATGCCGAAGTAGAGCATGTTGAAGCCGACGAACATGGGCATGCCGCGCCGCTACTACGTCCACCTGCCCCAGTTCCATTGGATGCACGTGTTCGCCACCGTGGGCAGCTGGTTCCTGGTGCTGGGCC
>JANYAS010000184.1 GCA_025361205.1 Holophagaceae bacterium | reverse complement strand
ATCAAGCGTTGGCCCCTGCACCACTGGCTGACCCTGGCCCGGAGCCTGAAAGATCGCTGTGAGCTGCGGTGGTCCCTGGGGCCGGAGGAAGAAGTGCTGCGGGGGTGGTTGCCGGAAGCCTCGGGCGTGGCGGCCCTCCCGCGCTTGGGCTTCTGGCAGCTGGCCGCGGCGCTCCGCCAGGCCGATCGCGTGGTGGCCCCGGACACGGGGCTGCTGCACCTGGCCGTAGTGCTGGGGGTTCCCGTCCTGGGGCTCTATGGCTCCAGTGATCCCGTGGTGGCGGGCCTGCCGGAAGGCGCAGGCACCGTCCTCCGCACCGGCATCGCCTGCTCCCCCTGCCGGGAGCGGGACTGCCAGCGGCGGCAGTGCCTGGAGGAGCTGGTGCCGGAGCGCGTGGCGGGGGCCCTGCTCGGCCTGTCCGGCGCAACCTGATCCGAACGCCTATTGACGGCCCGAATCGCCCAGGAGCTTGTCGCGCAGATCGGAGTCTTACCCGAAACCCCTGCAGGCCTAAACACGTCCAAGGTTGGCCAAAGAAGCCGATAGGATGGGGTATCCCCAGGTCACGACGGCCGGGCTCTTTTTTGAGATTGCTCACGTCATGACCGGCTCGATTCGGTATTTCTACCGCCTCCTGATCGTCCTGGCGTTCTGTGTGGGCTCCCCGCGCCTGGAATCCGCCCCACCCACCTGCCAGGCATGCCACTTGAAGGTGGCCAAGCTGGCTGCTTCCCCCACGGCGCACAAGCCCCTGACGAATGGCAGATGCCAATGGTGCCATCGGCCCCATGGCGAGGCCAACATGAACATCCTCCAGGCTGGTGGTGGCAGGCCACTGTGCGTTCTCTGCCATAAGCCCTACAAGCAGAACCCCCAGGAACGCAGCACGCACCGCTTCGAAGGAAAGGGCGAGTGCGGCGTCTGCCACGGACCTCACGATACCGGCCGGAAACAGTTGCTCAGAAAGCCTGTTCAGGAACTGTGCCTCTCCTGCCATGCCGACATCAAGGCGCGCCTGGGCAGTGCCCACCCTCATGCGGCCGCGGACAACTGTCTGGCCTGCCACCAGCCCCATCCATCTCCGGCCCGGTACCTGCTGAAGGTGGGCCCGCCCGGCCAGTGCGATACCTGCCACGACGCCAATGCCCTCCTGAAATCCCACGCGAACATGCCATTGAAGACCAATGCCTGTGTCACCTGCCACAACCCGCATGGATCGAAGACGAAGGGGATGATCCGGGACCAGCAGCATGTCCCCTTCACTCCCGGCCAGTGCCTTGATTGCCACCAGCCCGCCAGCGGTCCAACCGTTCAACTCGTGAAGCCCGTACCGGGACTTTGCCAGGATTGCCATGGCCCCATCCCCGGCCCAGGTGTGCAGCACCAGCCAGCCAAGGCCGGGGCCTGCCTCGCCTGCCACAGGCCCCACGCGGCCGATGGCAAGGGCCTGCTGTCGGCCCCGCCTCGGGAACTCTGCCTCACGTGCCACACCCGACTTGTCACCGGTAAATCCCAGCACAGCCCGTTCCGCAACGGCGCCTGTCTCGACTGCCACAGGCCCCACGAATCGGCCGAGAAGAAGCTCCTGTCCTCCCCCGCAGGGAAGCTATGCCTCACCTGCCATGCGGCTCTGGTCCAGGGCAAGAGCCAGCACGCCCCGGCGGCGGCTGGGGAATGCCTGGCCTGCCATGAAGCCCACGCAAGCCCCATTGCACCCGTCCTGAAACAGGCGGGCAACGCCCTCTGCGCCGCCTGCCATATGGATGTGGCGAAGGGACCCGTCCCCCATGACCCCGCCAAGAAGGGGCTGTGCCTCACCTGCCACTCGCCGCATGCGGCTGCCGCCGCCAGCCTCATCATTGGAGGGCAGCTTCAGACCTGCGGTGCCTGTCATAAGAAAATTCTGGCTAGGGCGGTGCTTCATGGACCGGTGAAGACCGGGGAATGCAGCGCCTGCCATCTTCCGCACGGAGGCACCCTTCGCAAGCTCCTGAAGGATGAAACGGAGAAGCTGTGCACCACCTGCCACGCCGGCCTACTCGTCCAAGACACTAAGCACCAGCCAGCCACCGGCAAGGGGGGCTGCCTTGCGTGTCATGATCCCCACGGAGGGGACAAGGCGAAGTACCTGAGGCGCAAACAGCCCGACAACTGCTATGCCTGCCACAAGCGCCAGGATCGCTTCCAGGTGGTGCATGCCCCGGTGAGTGAGGGCGCGTGCAGCGGTTGCCATGATCCGCACTCCGGCATCGGGCCCGCCCTGCTCACGGCCCCGACCACCCAGGCCCTCTGTGCGAACTGCCACGATCTCGACGACAAAGGTCTCAGGCAGAAGCACCTTTCAGTTTCCCTGCAGAAGGTCGACTGCCTCGGATGCCACGAGCCTCACACGTCCAAGACGAGGGCCCTGATCCAGAAGAACGTGCATACGCCCTTTGCCAAGGGTTTCAGCAAGGGCCCTATCGGCCCCGATGGGTGCCCGACCTGTCACCCACCCCGAATCTCCGGCAAGACCCCTGGACAGGGCACGCCGTTTGTCCGCCCCATGCCTGAGCTTTGTCTCAGCTGCCACCCGGCCCTGGCACCCAAAGGTACCGTCAACCAGCATCAGCCCTTTCGGGCCGGAGCATGCACCAGCTGCCATAAGCCCCACGCCTCCCGCTACGAGGCCCTGCTGGCTGCACCTGGAAGCCAGGTCTGCCTCACTTGCCATGGCCAGCCCGTGCAGCCCCGCAAGGGCTGGGGGCACAAGCCCTATCTCGACAACAACTGTCGCGAATGCCACGTGGCCCATTTCAGCGAGGCGACGGGCCTGCTTCGCCAGAAACCACTGGACCTATGCCTGGCCTGCCACCAGGGTATCGGCACCGCAGTGAAGTCCAAGCACCCCCACCAGCCCGCCGCTTCGGGCGAATGTCTCACCTGCCATGCAGCCCACACGGGCAACCTGCCGAAGGGCCTCAACCAGCCCGTGGACCAGCTCTGCGTGTCCTGCCATGACGCGAATGACCTCAAGAATGCCCACAAGGGCTACCCCGTGGCGGCCAAGGACTGCGCCAACTGCCATGACCCCCACGGCTCGAACATCGATGGGATGCTGCGGTCCAGCGCCCACCCGCCCGTGGCGAAGGCCAACTGCGACACCTGCCACACTGCTGCAGCCTCAGCCAAGCCTTTCGAGCTCAAGGCCGCGTTGCCTGGGCTCTGCTTCGCTTGCCATCAGGACGTGGCCAAGGCTGTCAAGAAAGCCTTTCCCCATCCTCCCGTCGCCAACGGGGAGTGCGGCGCTTGCCATGCTCCCCATGCTTCAAGCCTGCCGTCCCTGCTGGCCGGAAATCCCAGTGAACTGTGCCTCCAATGCCACAAGACGCTGCGCGAGGAAGCCAAGAAGGCACAGTCCAAACACAAACCCGTCATGGATGGCCAGTGCGCCCTCTGCCACACCTCCCACGGGGGCGACGCCAAGGGGTTCCCCCGCGGGAACATTCAGACCCTCTGCATCAGTTGCCACAAAGACAAGCGCTTCAACCACCCGGCAGCCAACCATCCGGTCTCGGATCGGATCATCAAAGCCACAGGCAAGCCGCTGACCTGTCTGTCCTGCCACCAGCCGCACTTCTCGGAGAACACCAAACTGCTGACCATCACGGATTGCGAGACCTGCCACAAGTGAGGTTCCTCCCGAAGTTCGGGAAAGCGGGAAGCCTCAGCGCGGCGAGGGCGCCACGCTGAGGGGTTGCATCACCGTGTCTTTAATACGACCTGGTTACCCACGAAACTCAGCCCGATCTCACTCAAGCCCAACCGATAAATGCATTTAACCGCGAAAGGGCGCGAAACGCAGCGGGGAGGGGCCGCCAGGGCCTATGGCCCCCAGCTGTGCTTCGCGTGGCTGGCCACACATGGGGCTGGCCTGCCGACTCCCAGAAAGTCGCCAGGACAGCCCCATGTGAGGAGGCGGAAGGATGTCCGATCGCCTTTCGCGCGCCCGCAGGGCGATTCGCGTGATTTCGCGGTTCAAGGTTTTCAGGCTCTGTCTGATTGGTAACCAGGTAATACGAATTTGCATACAAAAAGAATAAAGATCACCACCAAGACACCAGTAATCATTTCGCCTCGTGTATCGCCGCAGGCGATACCGAGAGGTCACCAAGAAAAGCGAAAGCCAATATCCATGAAGTTCTTGGTGCCCTTGGTGCCTTGGTGGTGAAGCTTTTCTTTCTATCGCCTTGAACGCCTGTTGGTATGAGGGTGCGCCAGGACTCCGTCCAGTTCCTGCTCTACAAGGATCCGGCCCTTCTCCTTGAGGTAGTCCGCCCGCACGGCATCGCGGCATTCGGCCAGGGGCGGCACCGGACCCGGTCGCCGTTCGAGCACGTTGAAGAGCATGAAGCCGTCCGGCCCAAGCATCGGCCCCAAGGGCTGGCCAAGGGGGCCCGCCAGCATGGGCTGGAGCAGCGAGGGGGGCACCAGCCTGCGGAGGGATTCCACCTCCACCCAGCCGGGTTCGGGATCACCCGTGGCCTCGGCGCTGCCATAGCTTTCTACCGCTGTGCGCCAGGCCAACCCAACTCGGATCCGGTTCAGCGCCTCATCCACGCGGTCCTTGCTGTCGGCCACCAGGACCTGGAGGCGCAGCGTGCCCACGGGGCGGAAGCGATCCGGATAGGTCGTGTACACGCGCTGGAGGTCGGCCTCCGGCACCTCCAACCCCGCGAGAAAGGTCCGGGAGAACGCCGTGTAGGCCCTTTCCCTCTCGTCCACCCAGAGGGCGGACGAGGTCTCGGGCCGACGGTCCAGGCCCTCCTTCTGGGCGGCAGCGGCGAGACGGATCGGGTCCGCCAAACCCTCCATGAACTGCGCCTTCGTCGCAGCCCCAAGGGAATGGCTCTGTCCCATCGTCTTGAGCACCTCCGCCAGGTGGCGTTTCAAGGCCTTCAAGGAGATGGTCGCGCCAGCCACCTTGCCTGCGACACGCGCCTCATCCCCAGGTAGGGGCTCGGTGGTGCGATCGGCCCCCAGCACCGAAAGGTCGGGCTTGAGGGGGTACCGTTTCCGGAGGTCCGCAAGGGCCCGATCCCGCTTCACGGCCAGCTGGGCATCGGCCGCCTGCTTCAGCAAGGCCTCCCGGTGGGCCTGGAAATCGTCGAGCTGCGGACTTCGAACTTCCCGTGTTTTGGCCACATGCCAACCGAATTCGGTCTTGATCGGGCCCACCAGGTCGCCGATGGTCCCTGCGAACACCGGGGTGCTGAATGCAGCCACCAGTTCCTTCTGCCTGACCCAGCCCAGGTCCCCCCGGTTCACGGCCGCGCTCAGATCCTTGGACACCTCGGCGGCCACCTGATCGAAGGCCTCACCAGCCTGGAGCCGCTTCAAGGCCGCCGTGGCTTCCGCTTCAGTCGCACAGAGGAGATGCGATACCCGGCGCTGGTCGCCCTGGGCGAGAAACGCAGCCCGGACTTGCTCTTCGGTCATTCCGGGGTGCCCCGGACGGCCATCCAGATAGGCCTTCTCAAGAAGCTGCTGGCGGCCTTCCCGGACCGATTCCTGCCATTCGGGGCCCTTCAGGAGCCCCATCGCCTGGGCACGGGACCAGGCCACCTCAAGGCGACGAACCCGGGTCTCGACGGCCTCGGGCAAGGTGCCCGGAGAGGCCGCCAGCAACGCTTTCCGCTTCGCCGCGGGTGTGGGCTCGGCGGCCGGCTTGCCTGGCTTGGGCGCAGGCCGGGCCAACAGGGCCATGGGGAGGGTGGCTAGGGTGGCGAGGGTGGTGAGCACCAGGAACGCTGCCCGTCGGAACGAGGTTCGGACCCGCACGGACGTTGCATCAGTCATGGATCGGCTCCACAGCGTCGTTTGGCGCCGGCGATCGTTCATGGGACCCCATCGGATCAGGCGAGGCTCTACAGAAGACCTTCGGCAAAGAGGACCCAAGCAAAACGGGGGGCGGATGGGACCGCCCCCCGCAGTCTAGATCATCGCTCTGCCTACTTGAGATGGCAGGTGGTGCAGAGGGCCGAGTTGGTCATGCTCACTCGCAGGAAGGGGGCATTGGCATTGTTGTGCACGTCATGGCATGAGGCGCACTGGACCTTTTCAGAGCCGGCCGAGCCAAAGAGCTTCACGCTGTTCGACAGGGCGAGCACGGTCGCCTTGGCCACCAGACCCGGGTCGGTGCTGGGATAGGTGATGGAGATCGGGTGGTCGTTGCTGAGGTCCTTGCCGAGCATGGAAATGCCCAGCATCTTGCCGGTGCCATCCATGGTGGTGCCCGCGCTGGCGTAGGTGACGGTCGCCAGGCCGAAGGGCAGGTTGATCATGTTGCCGATCGCCTGGGTGCCGTCATGGCAGGTGAAGCAGGCCATGGAAGCGCCGGTGGGAGTGGCATCGACCACGCCCTGGAGGTTGCTACCGATGTTGTTGGTGGCGTTGTACATCGTGAAACCAGTGGTGACCGTCGTGGTCTTGTTCCACAGGGGCACCACCTGGCTGGCGCCGGTGGCAGCATTGTGGGGCGTGTGGCAGAACACGCAGGTCTGGTTGACGTTGGTGGTCTTGGCCGTGCCGGGGCCGGCGCTGCTCAGGTCGTGCTTGGTGCCGGTGATGCCTGCGGTGAGGCTCAGGGAGCCGGCGGCCAGCAGGACGAGAAGGCGGGGTTTCATGGTTCACCTCAGAAAGGGTGGGTCGGGGGGAGCTTAAACGGCTGGGTGTTTTTACTGCGGTTTGGGAGAGGAAGGGGGGGCTTCTTTTTCTTCCGGCAAATACTGGAACTTTTGAATGCGGCCGTTGATCTGGTCGGAAACGTAGATGGCGCCTTTGGCGTCGATGGCGAGGCCGTTGGGGACCTGGAACTGGCCCCGGCGGACGCCGGCTCGGCCCACCGAGATCAGGACCCGGCCATCCTGGTTGAACACCTGGAAGTTGTTGAAGGTGCCGTCCACCACATAGAGGTGGCCATCGGGATCCACGGCGATGCCCTTGGGCCGCGAGAACTCGCCGGGCATGTCGCCGACTTTCCCGAAGGCCCGCAGGAACTGGCCGTTGAAGTCGAAGATCTGGATGCGGAAGTTCCCGGTGTCGGCCACCGCGAAGCCCACGCCCGGCACGATGCACACGTAGGAGGGCAGGTTGAACAGGCCTTCATCGCTGCCCCGGCCCCCGATGGTCTTGATGAACTTGAGGGTGCGAGTGTAAAGGCGCACGGCGTGCTCCTCACCGTTCACCACAATCAGCAGATCCCGGGCCTCGTCCACAGCCAAGCCCACGGGGCGATTGATGCCATCGGCTTTGCTGAGGACGCCAAGCTGTCGGCCTTTCTTGTCGAAGGCCACGACCTGGCTGGTGTTGGCGCTGGCGGCGAAGACCAGCTTCGAGTCCACCGCCAGGCCCGTCGGGGTGGGCAGGATGGCGCCGCTGACATGGGAAAAGGCCCAGGCCTCCTTGTTGGTGGGGTCCAAGACCACGATCCCCCGGCTGAAGTCACCCACAAAGATCACGCCCATGTCGTCCACGGCCACGCTCAGGGGGCGCTCGATCCAGAGCACCTCTTCGGACTTCCCAGCCAGGCGATCCAGGAACGATCGCTTCTTCTTGGCACCCACGTCAAAGGCGTTGCGGTACTCCGCCACCCATTTAATTCGCGCGGCAGCCGGCGGGGCGGGCCAAGCGAGGACTTCATCGGTGGCGACCGCAGGGGCAGTCACGGCCTTCTGCGCCAACAGGCACGCCCCCGTCCCAGCGACCATGGCCAGGGTGAGGAGAAGGCTGGAGGAGCGGATGCGCATGGAACTTCCAGGAATCTTGTGTCGGTCAAACATCCCAGTAACCCGGCAGCCGACTCCACGAAGATAGGTCGCATAGGGGAACATGTGGTCATCTATTTTGGTGATTTGTGTCAACAGTCTTGTTTTTCTTATCAAGTATCCCTAAATACAGCCGCATGTTGCGATTGACATCATTTTCACCTCCTGTGGCATAGATCACACCATTGTCATCAGAAGGAAAGTGTCCCTTAATCTTTGGAGGGCTTCCGGCCACTGGGCTGGAATGCCTACTCCCGGATCCTGTTTGGTCCCTTCGTGGAGGTCAATCACATGAACGGCCGCTTCACTCCCTTCCTGACGCAGATGCTGGGCCTGGCCTTCCTGTTCCAGGGCGCCTCGGTCCTTATGGCCCAGGTCGGACCCACGGCCACCCCGTTGCGCTCCTATGACAAGGGATTCCGCGAGCCCGTGCGTCTGGCCACGGATGCGGCCGGGCGCCTCTACGTGGCCGATCCGCGCCTGGGCCTCATCACCATCCGGGACGAATCCGGTCATCTGCTGGGCGTCAGGCGCGGCTTCGACCGCCCCCTAGGTCTGGCCGTAGACGCCTCAGGCCGCATCTTTGTCTGCGAAGCGGGCAAGGGTCGCGTGGCGATCTTCACGCCGGACTGGGTTCCTGCGGGGGCGTTGGGGCAGGGCGATGGCGAGTTCCAGATGCCCAACCATATCCAGATCACCCCTGACGGTCTGGTCTACGTGGTGGACAGCGCCGCCAACTTGGTGAAGGTCTACGGTCCCGACAACCAGGTGGTGCGGCAATTTGGGGGCTCGGGCCGGCTCAACGGCCAGCTCAACTTCCCCACGGGCCTCGCCGTGACTTCCGTCGGCGAGATCTTTGTCTCCGACCAGGGCAACGAGCGGATTCAGGTCTTTGACGCCACCGGCGCCTTTCTCCGCAAGTTCGGCGGTACCTTGGGCATGCTCGGCAACAACACCACTTTCGGACGGGTCCAGGGCCTGCTCGCAGACGGGCAGGGCCGCATTTATCTGGCGGACGCCTTCCGCGGCGTGGTGAAGGTGGTGAATGCCACAGGCGCCGTGCTGGGGACCATCGGGGCCTTCGGCTCGGATCCGGGCCAGCTCAAGGGCCCCTCCAGCTTGGCCCTGGACCGGAACAACCGCCTCTTCGTGGCCACACCCGGCAACACCCGGGTGGAGATCTTTGGCCTCGACGCCTACACCGATCCCCACATCCTCTCCGCCAACCTCACGGTTGATCCCTATGATCTGCGGCGGGGCCATGAACTGCGGCGGGGCCATGAACCTGAGCCAGCCGGCCCGGGCAGCGCAACCCTTGTCCCTGAACGCAAGCAGGGCCACCATGGCCAGCCCGAGGACGCTTTGCAGCACCGCAAGTCGCTGCTGGTATCAGTGCTCATCAAGATTCCGGGCGTGGATCCTTCCTCCATCCAGGAAAGTTCCATCACTGCCAATGGCATCCAACCCGCCCACGTGCCCGGCGCCTTCATCGGGGATTTCGACGGCGATGGCAACTTCGAGTTTCGGGCCTGGTTCGACAAGCACCGTCTGGTGGCCACCATGCCGGACGGAGAGGCCTTCCTGGTGCTCTCAGGCCGCCTGACCGACGGCCGCGCCTTTGAAAGCATCGCCGACATCCGTGTGATTCCCACTCAGGGAAGTGTCCAGTGACCCGCTTCAACGTCTTCTCCCCCACCCTCGTGTTGGGCCTGCTGACCATGATCGGCGCCCCCCTGGTCGCCACCGACCCGCCCCACAAGATCGCGACCGCCAACTCCTACGGATCGCTCAACTACTGCACCACTTGCCACAAACTCCACGGCGGCGCCCTTAACGGCGGCGCCCTCACCACCATGAGCGGCAATGCGAACCTCTGCCAGAGCTGCCATGTCAGCGGCGGGACCGCCACCAACAAGCCTATGCCGGATAGCGACATGGCTGTGCCCGCCGGGCTGGCGGGCGCCACTGCGGGCGGAACCTCCCATCGCTGGGACTCGGGCCCCCAGGGCCGCCTCACCATGGGCTCGCCCAACAGTTCCACGGGCACCATCAAGCCCTCCGGGGCCTACACCGGCGCCTATGCCTCCACCCTCCAGATTAAGATCAGCACGGCAGGCGCCACCGGCGTGGCCAAGTTCGACTGGAGCATGACTCCCGCAGGCTCCACCACCTTCGGCGCCGCCACCGTGGGCGTGGCCACCAGCACCATCGCTACGGCCGTGGGCGCCACCGGCGTCTCCCTGGCCTTCTCCAGCACCGGCACCTTCGTCCTCAATGACATCTTCTACGTCTACGTGCGCGGCGGCCTGCGGGCCCCCGTCAACGTCGTCATGGCGGGCCGCACGGAAAACGGGAACATGATGTGTTCCTCCTGCCACGACCAGCACCTCCAGGCGAATGCCCCCTTCGATCCCCTCGCGTCGCAGACCTACACGGCTGGCACCACCAACAACCGCCACTTCCAGCGGGTGCGCAACGACGACAACACCATGTGCGGGGACTGCCATGCCTCCCGCAACGTGGGCAAGGGCGGCACCTCCCACCCCGTGGGCGTGAACCGCGCCGCGGCTCCCAACACCAAGGCCCCCTCCGCCAGCCTAGTGCTTTCCGCCGCCGGCAACGTGGGCTGCCTCACCTGCCACGACATCCACGGCGCCCCCACTGCCACCACCCCCAGCGGCATGCTGCTCCGCGTAAGCAACAGCACGGCGCTCTGTACGGACTGCCACACTCTGGCGGACACCACCACCGCCAATACCCACACCAACCCCACCACCGGCATCCTATGGCCCGGGGACCTGAGCGGCGCCGCCACGCCCAGCACCTACCCGGCCTACACCCTGGCCGCCGATAAGGGCGCCTGCAAGAACTGCCACACCCCCCACGGCTGGCCCGATGCCGCCACCCCCACCCAGAACTACAACGGCGGCTTCGGCGCCCGCCAGGGCAACCTGTGCATGTCCTGCCACAAGGCTGCTGGTCAATCCAACAAGAACATCCAGGCCGAGATCATCAAGACGGTCCGCCATCCCGTGGCCCGCACCGCCGGGAATCGGCTCGTGGGTTGCGGCGACTGCCACAATCCGCACATGGCCGTGGTCGGCGTCCATACCTACGCCACCACTGCCGATCTCGACCGGAACCGCCTTCGCGCCACCCTTGGCGGCGTGCTGAACAACACGAACTCCCTCCGGGGGGTGGACGGCGTGAAGTTCACCTACAGCAGCCTCGCCCTGTGGGCGACGCCCGGGATCGCAAACTTCACCAAGATCGCCACCGGCAACCCCGCCACGCCCGACAGTGGCGCCACCTACGAGTACCAGGTCTGCTTCAAGTGCCACACCAGCTACGACCCCGCGGCCTCCACCCCTGCCGCCGCCGTGCTCCGGCCCGTGGCCTGGGGCGGCGTGACGAACTACTACAGCACCGGCACCGCCACCTTCACCACCGGCCTGACCGGCGTCACCGGCGCCGGCACCACCTGGACCACCGCCATGGTGGGCATGTACATCCAACGGGACATCAACTCCCCGGCCTACAAGATCTCGGCCTCCGTCTCCGGCACCAGCCTCACCCTGGCCACCGCCTACGCCGAAACCACGGCCGCGGCGTCCGCCTACACCATCACCCAGGACGAGACCGATCTGGCCCAGGAGTTCAACCCCGGCAACAGGTCCGGCCATCCGGTGGTGGCCTCCCTCAACAATTACACGGGCAGCGTCGCGCCCAGGGCCCTCATCAACACCTACATGAAGGCCCCTTGGAGCACCAATGTGGGCACGCAAACCATGATGTGCTCTGACTGCCACAACACCAATGGCACGGCGGCCCAGGGGCCCCACGGTTCGGCTAACCAATTCATGCTGCGCGAATTTGCCGGTGGCGCGCCTGCGGCCAACTGGCCCAATGTGACCCTGAATGCCACCTTTGGCGCCACCGTCGCCAGTCAGTCCTGGTGCAAAAACTGCCATGTGCTCACCAACAGCATTACGACCACCAACACCGTCCATACCCGGAACAGCTCGCACATGGGGAAGTTCTGCTACAACTGCCATGTGGTTGTCCCCCACGGCAGCAAGATGTCCCGCCTTATCGGCTGCAACACCAACATGCCAGCCCGCTACGCCTACCAGAACAATCCCAGCAACATGTTGATCGTGCAGTTCAACAAGGCCGCCCCCCAGGCCTATACGACCAGCAATTGCTACGCCACGACACACCACAGCGCCATTACTACTCCGGAAACCTGGTAACCCGGCCTGGGGACCGGTCAATCTGATGTCATGACCTTCGACTGGCCGCGCGCCCTGAAACGCTTCTTCCGCTCCCCGGCGACCATCGTCGGGGACATCCTTCTCATCACCGTCGCCTGTGCGTTGGGCGCGACCCTGCCTCAGGCCGGGAACGCCCCGGCGGCGGTGGTGGCGGGCCTCAGGTCACACGGCGCCCTGAGTACCGCCTTGGTCAATGGCCTCGCCCTGGATCATGTGTTCAACAGCGTGGGGTTCCTCACCCTCATGGCTTTCTCCACCGCGTCCCTGTCCATCGTAGTGATCGAGCAGGTAGGCCGGTTCCAGGCCCAATGGAACCATAAACCAATCGAGGCCCACTTCCAGAATGCCCCCTTCCGGACGACCTTCACGCGCCCAGCCACAGGACCTCACCCGGAACCGCTGACCCTCCGCAGCCGGGGCCGCCTGGGCTTGGCTGGATCGCCGCTCTTCCACATCGGGCTGCTTTGCGTGATCCTCGCGGGCGCCCTGCAGGCCCTCTTCGGCGTGAGCGCGGTGGTGGACCTGTACGAGGGGGAAATCCTCCCCCCCACCGTCGAAGCCTGGGGGGCCCAGTGGCCGGGGCCCATGGGCAAGTCCTTCTGCTTGGACGAACCTCTCCTGCTGACCTCCGTGGCAGGCACCCACTATCCGGACGGCAACCTGAAAAGCCTGCGGCTCAAGCTGGTCAGCAAGGGCGCCGAACAGGACCAGCCCCAGGAGATGGGCGTCAACGAGGAACTATCCACCCGCCGGGGCCGCCTCTTCCTGGACCGCCAGCACGGCCCCGCCGCGCTGCTGGAATGGGAGGCACCGTCCCAGGCCCCCCTGCGCGTCGCCAGCCTGCTGGAAAAGAAGGAGGCCCATGCCTACGGGGCCTACACCCAAGGTCCAGGCTCCCTGCGGGCCCGCGTCCGGGCACCCATGTCCGAGGGGGACCAGCGCCCCGGCGCGGTCGAGGTGCGGATCCTCAACGGCGCCGCCATTCTTGTCGAGGGGACCCTCAGGCCCGGAGAGACCCTCCCCATCCCGGGTGGCGGCCTGCTGAGGCTGCACAGCCTGCCGTACTGGGCCCGGCTGCATGGCAACCATGATCCTGCCCTGGGCCTGGCCTATCTGGGCTTTGCCCTGGCCTTGCTGGGCGCGGCCCTGACTTATGGCGTGACGAAGGTGGACGAGCTCGTGGCCATCACGCGGGATGGCGAGGTCGAGCAGGTGGTGGTGGCTTTGCGGCCCCACCGCTTCGCACCGCTTTTCAAGGAACGCTTTGAGCAGCTAGTACGGGAACGTGGTGGGGAGGTATGACCATGCGCACCCTTCTCCTTCCCCTGACCCTGCTCCTGCTGGCCCTCGGCTGCTGGCGGGTTTCCTCCAGCGAGGCCAAGGTCCTGGTGCTCCGCTACAACGAGGCGGTATGCGAGGCCTACCGGACGGGAGATATCCGGAAGATCGATGGCGTGGTGGGCCCGGACACGGCCGACGGTCGGCGGCTCACCGGGTTGATCGGGGCTCGGCTTGACATGGGCCTCATCCTCGACGCCCGCATGGATACCATGGAGGTCCTGGGGGTGGAACATGTCAAGGAGGACCTCCGGGTCCGCACCCGCGAACGGTGGCGCTACCGGGATCTCCAGACCGAAACCGGCCGCCAAGTGGGCGAAGCCTCCGTGGACCACTACGAGATGCTCTACCATTTCCAGAACCACAAAGGCACCTGGCTGGTGGAGGAAATCCGCTTCACGGCGACGCCTCAGGTCGGGCGCAAGGAGGTTCCCTGGGCCATGGACGCCAAGGACGCGCACGGGATGATCGCGCCGCCCACCAAGGAAGATAGGAAGCCATGACTCCGTTCCTGTTGGAAACCATCCTGCACTGGGTGGCCGTGGGCCTCTACATCCTGGCCGCCATCCTCTTCACCCACGCGCTGCTGTGGAACCACGTCTCCCGGGTGCGCTGGGCCGTCTGGCTCACGGGCTTCGGGCTGCTGCCCCATTCCGCCGCGCTCATCGTGCGGTGGATCGAGGTGGGCCACGGCCCCTACATGCTGAAGTACGAGGTGCTCTCCTCCAACGCGTGGATCGCCATCGTCATGCTGCTCATCGTGCTCTGGCGCCGCCCCAGCTGGGCCGGCCTCGCCCTCGTGGCACTACCGGCTTCCATCCTCATGGTGGGTCTGGGCCTGCTCACCAACCCCGCCGCGAAGGACCTGCCGCCCACGCTCCGTTCCATCTGGCTCGTGTTCCACATCATCTTCACCAAGCTGGCGGTGGGCGCCTTCCTGCTCGCCTTCGCGGCGGCCGTGCTCCTGCTCCGCAAGCTCAAGGGGGCCACCAGCCGCTTCCTGGAACGGTTTCCCGCGGCCGATGTCTTGGACGCGTCCATGGTGCGGTTCGTGGGCTTCGGCTTCGTGTTTTGGTCGACCACCATCATCGCCGGGGCCATCTGGGCCAACCAAAGCTGGGGCCGCTACTGGGGTTGGGATCCCATCGAAACCTGGTCCCTGGTGACTTGGCTTTGCTTCGGCACCCTGCTGCACCTGCGGTTGTTCTACCGCCTGCGCCCCCGAACCACCGCCTGGGTCACCATCGCCTGTTTCGGGGTGTCCATCCTCACCGCCTTCGTCTTTCCGTTCCTGATTCCCTCCCTGCATTCGGCCTATTTTCAGTGAGTCTGGAGATGTGACCCACGACAGGTAATTGAGATCTAGAATTCTGATTAGGGGGAGGTGCCATGACCCGGAGGACACCTGACAGCCTGCTCGTTACACCGCCGTACCATGCGTCCCGCAGGACATCGGTGGCGTTGATGAGGTTGAAGCCGTGAGCAAGGTTCTCTTCGTAGTGCCGCCGTACTCCAGCTGGGGTGTGGAGGCCATCGGTACCTGGCCGCCGCTGCAGATCGCCTACCTGGCGGCCGCCATCGAGCAGTCCGGGCACGAAGCCCGGATCTGCGATGCCATGAACACGGAGGGCGGCACTTTTGAGACCATCCGGGCGGCCGTGGCTGACTACTGCCCGGACGTGGTCGTGGCCTACGACTACCTGCCCGTGACGGGCGCCATCAGCACGGCCGTGGTGCCCGCGGCCTTGAAGGCCCTGGCCCTGGCCAAGACCGTGAACCCCGCCATCACCACTTTTCTCGGCGGCCCGTTCCCGACTTTCAAGTACCACGAGCTGCTCCGGGATCCCTCCGGCGCCGTGGATATCGTCCTGCGGGGCGAGGCGGAGGCGACCCTCCCCGAGTTGATGGCGGCGCTCCAGAATGGCCCGCTGGACGCGGTCCAAGGGATCGCGTTCCTCCGGGACGACACGGTCATCGCCACCGAGCTCCACCCCCATATCATGGACCTCGATTCGATCAAGCCCGCCTGGCACCTGCTCGACTGGGACCTCTACCGCTACCGGATCGACCCGCCGGGGCGCATGGCCTCCGTCCTCACCTCCCGCGGCTGCATGATGGGCTGCTCCTTCTGCAGCCACCGGGCCTTCTGGCGGGGGGATTGGCGCGCCCGGACACCGGAGGACGTCATCGAGGAAGTCCGGCTGCTCGTGGAGCGGTACGGCGTCGAATCCATCACCCTGATCGACCCCTATCCCACCAACGACCGCGCCCGCTGGGAACACCTGCTCGATCTCTTCATCGAGGCAAAGCTCGGGGTCCGGCTACTGATGGAGACCCGCGCCGAAGACATCGTCCGGGACGAGGACCTGCTGCCCAAGTACCGGGAGGCGGGGGTGGTGCATTTGTACATCGGGGCCGAGGCCGGCACTGACGAGCTGCTGGCCGCCCTCAACAAGGGCAACGACGTGGCGGCCATCGCCAAGGCCATCCGCCTGGCCCGCGAGCACGACATCGTGACAGAAGCCTCGTTCATCATCGGCCACCCCACCGAGACCTGGGCATCCATCGATAAGACCATCGCAGTCGCGAAACGGATGAACCCTGATATCGCAGTGTTCCCGGTGCTCACGCCCATGCCCTTCACGCCCCTCTTCGAGGAGATGAAGGACCGCATCCGCGTCTTCGACTATTCGAAATACAACC
This sequence comes from Holophagaceae bacterium, assembly GCA_025361205.1. Lineage (GTDB taxonomy): Bacteria > Acidobacteriota > Holophagae > Holophagales > Holophagaceae > Geothrix. The sequence continues at coordinate 7,403 of JANYAS010000184.1, read as the reverse complement.
TCTCCACCCCGATCATCGAGCCCCATGCCATGACCCTGGAAGAGGTCACCATCGCCCTCGGCCGGTGCTACATGGAGTTCTACGCCACCAAAATCCCCGAAATCCAGGCCCTGCCCGACGGCTTCAAACGCCGCTATCTCCTCAGCGCCTGCAAGGAAATGATGGCCGCCTACGGCAAGCACTTCAGCCACCTCGGCGCGAAGATGCCGAAGATGCATCCCCACATGGCTGGCCACCCCTGAACCCAGCTCTCGCGTCGACATTCTGGTTCCCAAAGGAAGTCCCCCATGCGCACCGCCTTACCCCTCCTGCTTATGGTCGCGGCTATCGGCTGCGGCGCCAGCAAGCCCAAAGCTTCCGAGCCTGCGGTAGCGGCCCCCAGCACGCAGCCCGTCCCTCCAGCCGCTCCTGAGATGCCGAAGGATGCCGTGCATGAGAAAGTTGCTACCGTCCCGGCGCCCATTCCTGCACGCGCCCTTGCACCGGCTGCCGCTGCCGCTGGGGCGCCTGCCCAGGGCGAAGGTCTCACCGGCAAGCTGCTGGAGCGAATCGAGGCCCCCCCGTACTGCTACCTGCGTCTCATGACGGCCAAAGGGGAGGTCTGGGCCGCCGTCCCCGAGGCCAAGCTCGACAAGGGCGCCGAGGTGACGGTGGTCAACCCGATGATGATGTCCAATTTTGAATCCAAGACACTGAAGCGCACCTTCCCCGTGGTCTATTTCGGTTCCCTGGCCACCGCCCCGGCCGCTGCCGATCCCCACGCCAATCCCCATGGCAAGCCGGCGACCGCGCCTGCCGAGGGGGGCAAGGTCCCGAAGGCCGCCGGCCCGGAGGCGCGCACCGTCGCCGAAGTCTGGGCCCAGAAGGGCAGCCTGAAGGAGAAGACAGTCGTCTTGCGCGGCAAGGTCGTGAAATACAATGCAGGGGTCATGGGCAAGAACTGGATCCACCTTCAGGACGGCAGCGGGGACACCAGGAAGGGCACCCACGATCTCACCCTCACCACCCAGGACCAGGCTGCCATTGGCGACGTCGTGACAGCCAGGGGGGTGGTCCGGATCAACAAGGACTTCGGCTCCGGCTACGCCTACGAGGTCATCATCGAGGACGCCACTCTGGTGAAGAAATAGGCCAGTTCGCCCGGTCGGTGATGGGTGTCACGCCTCCCCAAGGCCCTGTCGAATATTATCAGGCTACCTGATGGTTAGTTGAATGTCCCCGGGGCGTGGATGAAGATCCTGATCGTCGAAGACGAAACCAAGTTGGCCCACATCCTGGAGCAGGGGCTGAAGGAGAACGGCTTCGTGGTGGAGTGGGCCGAGGACGGGGGCCTGGGTCTCGAGATGGCGCTCACCGGGCGGTTCAACGCCATGATCCTGGACGTGATGCTGCCGGTGCGGGACGGTTTCGAAGTGCTCCGCGAGCTGCGCAAATCCGGCAGCACCATGCCCGTGGTGATGCTCACGGCCCGCAGCAACGTGGATGACCGCATCCGCGGGCTGGACCTCGGGGCCGACGACTATCTGGCCAAGCCCTTCGACTTCAAGGAACTGCTCGCGCGGCTGCGCGCCGTCACGCGACGGCCCAAGGATCGGATCCAGAGCAGCCTCACGGTGGGCGACCTGGCGCTGGACCTGTGGACCCACGAGGTGCATCGGGCGGGCAAGCTCCTCGATCTGGGGCCCAAGGAATTCGGGATCCTCGAGTACCTGATGAGCCGCAAGGGGCTGGTGCTCACCAAGGCCATGATCATGGACCGCGTCTGGCCCGCGGATGCGGACTGCCAGACCGGCTCGAACCTGGTGGAGGTCTACATCAACTTCCTGCGCAAGAAGGTGGATCTGGGGCATGAGGTGAAGCTGATCCAGACGGTGCGAGGCTCTGGCTACGTGATCCAGGATCAACCATGAAGCGCTTCACCCGCACGCTTCGGTTCCGCTTGACGGCCTGGTACTGCATCGCCCTGGCGGGGGGCATGATCGTGTTCGGGGCCGTCCTCCTGGGCATGGCGGAAAAGCACTTGATGACCAGTCATGACGAGGCCATGAGTTTCAGGGGGGCCTCGGCCCTGCAAATCTTGGCCCAGCACGGGCCCGAACGCGATTTCAGTGAATGGCAGAAACAGAAGCTGGCTCAGTTGGGCAAGGTGGCCGTGGCCCAGAAGATCGCGGGCGTCGATCTGATCGTCTATGAATCCCCGGAGTTGTTCAACGCCTCCATCATGAATCGGATCACGGCCCTGCCCACCGCCCTGCCCACGGGGGAAGGGGAACCGAACACCCTAAAGACCTTCGTGGAAAATGGGGACTATTGGCGGGTTCTCATCGTCCATCAACATTCACCCGCCGGACGGCACAACACCCTCTGGATTATCGAGGAGCTGGGGGCGGTGGACGCCACCCTCAAGCGGCTGCGGCTGGCCTTTTTTCACCTAGTCCCTGTCGGTCTCCTGGTCTCCTTCCTGGGCGGTTTCATGCTTTCGGGCCGGGCACTCTCTCCTGTCGTCCGCATCATCGCGCTGACGAAGGAGATCGAGGCCAGCCGGCTCGACCAGCGGCTGCCGCACCCGGGCGTGGATGACGAGATCGGCCGCCTCGTGGACACCATGAACCACATGATCGGCCGCCTAGAAAACTCATTCGAGGCCATGAAGCGGTTTACGGCGGATGCCTCCCACGAGCTGCGCAGTCCTCTGGCCACCATCCGCAACACCATCGATGTGACGCTGGAAAAGGCGCGCACACCCCAAGAGCAGGAGACCGCCCTGCACAGCATCGGCGAGGAAGTGGATCGCATTCGTACTTTGGTGGAGGACCTGCTGCTGCTGGCCCGGGCGGATTCTGGACGCATGGTGATGAAGATGAAGCCCGTCTGCCTGGACTGCATCGTTGAAGCCCAGGTCGAAGCCCACCAGAGTCAGGCCGAGGCGCGGGACATCCACCTTGAGATGCTCACCGTGTTGCCCAACGAAATTCTCGGCGACGAGCGGTGGCTGCATCAGGTGGTGGGCAACCTGCTGGACAACGCCATCAAGTTCACCCTGCCAGGTGGGCGGGTCACGGTGGCTATGGAGCGCCGGGAGGACACGTTGAATATCGCCGTCAGCGACTCTGGCCCGGGTATTCCCGAGGAGGATCTTGAGCGCGTGTTCGAGCGCTTCTTCCGTTCGGATCCCTCCCGGTCCCGCGGGCACGTGCCCGGCCTGGGGCTAGGCCTCGCCATCGCCGCCTGGGTGGTGGGCGAGCACAAGGGGACCCTCCGGGCCGCCAACCGCCCCGGCGGCGGGGCCATCTTCACCGTGGCGTTTCCAATGGAGGCGGCCCATGGCTGAAGGGAGTCGCCTTCTCCGGGGCGTGGCCCTGGCGGCCTTGCTGCTTCCGTCCGCCTGGGCGGCAGCACCTTCTCTGCCGGTGTCCGGCCGCCTCCCCGCAGGCGCCCAGGTGGTGGCGCTGGCCCGCGTGGAGGCGAACGGCCCCCTGGCGGTGGATGCGGCCGGAAGAAAGGTGGCCTACCTCGATGGCGGACTCTGGAGCAGGGATCTCGTCTCGGGTGCCACGCATACGCTGACGCCTGATCGACCGGTCCACCTGGTCTGGTCGGCGGATGGCGAGGCCCTGGCCGCAGCCTTCGAGCAGGGCGGAAAGAGCCTGATCCGGGTCTTCGATGACCGAGGCCGAAGCACGGCGGAAACCACGCTGCCAGGCCGGGTCAGCGGCCTCCAGTGGCGGGCGGATGGCACGCTGCTGGTGCTGACGTTCACCGTCGAACGCTTCCGGTTTGGCACCTCCATGGAGCAGGTGCTCCACCACTGGGACAGGAAGGGTGAGCCCACGGCCCGGCGCTTGAACGGAAGCACCCTGATGCCCAAGGTGGCCGAACAGTTGGAGGCTTCTCTGGCCCACATGCTGGGCTTCGCGCTGTCCCCTTTGCAAGACGAGATCCTCTACTACCGGCTCTACAATCCACCCGCCCTGACGCCCCAGCTCCGGCTGGTCCTGTACCATCTGGGCAGCGGCCGGGAGCGTATCCTTGCCGATGTCGCGCTCGCCGCAGTGGGCGCCGCCTTCTCCGGGGCTGGCGACCGGATTCTGTATGGAAACGGTGAGCAGGAAACCCGCCTGCTGGATCCCTGGGGCGACCGGGTCCTGGCCCGGTATCCCGTGGCCGGGAAGCGGGTGGCCATGTCGCCTTCCGGTGGCCTGCTGCTTCTGGACGGACAGCTGTTCATCGACGGCAGGCTGGCGGCGAGCTTTCCCGCGGAGAGCCGGGGGCTCTTCGCCGCCTGGGGCAGGGCGCTCCTCGTGCAGCACGGAACGCACCTCTTCCGCGTGTCGGGCCTCCCCGACGGAGCCCCTGACGGAGCCATAATCCCGCCGATGGAGGCGGAAGCCTCCCGCCGCCGGGAGCTTCGGAAGTGGTTGAGTGAAGGCCTGATCACGACCGAGGATTACCGCCTGCAGGAAGGGAAGCCATGACGCTCAAGGCTCGGAGGACCGTCCTGTTCCTGGCGGTGCTGGTGCTCCTGACGGGCGCCCTGTCCGCGGAGGATTGCCTGCCCTGCCACCAGCAGAAAACCCCCGCCGCAGTGCGCCAATGGGAGCAGAGCGCCCATGCGAAGGCCCGGGTGGGCTGCGCCGCCTGCCACGGCACCGATCATGCCCGTATCGAAAAAGGGCAGGCACCGGTGGATCTCAAGGTCTGTGGTGCTTGCCACGCCAAAGCCCTGCAGCAGCATCAGGCGAGCCGGCACGGCTTGGCCCTGCACACCGGCTGGGGCTGCGTCCGCAACCTGCCGGATCGGAACATGGATGAATGCCGGTTCTGCCATGAAGCGGGCACCGAAACCCCGAAGTCCACCGTGCAGTGCGCCCGCTTTCTCAAGCAGAGCGCGGCCATGGGTCAGGTGGGCTGCAACGCCTGCCACCAGGTGGAAGCCTCCTGCGCCTCCTGCCACAGCAACCACGGCACCGACCTGAAGATCGTCCGTGATCCGAACGTCTGCGCCACGTGCCACATGGGCCCCGATCATCCCCAGTGGGAGATGTGGCAGACCTCGCGCCATGGCACGCTTTTCACCAGTGCGCCCCCGGGCACGGCGCCTTCCTGCCAGACCTGCCACATGCCCAAGGGCAGTCACGATGTGTCCGTGGGGCTCACGCTGACCTCCGGCGGCGACCGGCTGCCCCAGGCCCTCAGAACCGCCCGGCGGGCGGAGATGCTTGGGCTATGCGTGACCTGTCATAGCGCGGCCTTCGCCAAGAAGGAACTGGAACGGGACGATGCGGTGCAGCAGGATAGTCTGGCCATCGTCAAAGAGGCCGAAAGGATCGTGGGCGACCTCGCCGATCACCGCCTCCTGGACCCCATGCCGGACCAGCGCCCGCCTCACCCTCTGCGGGGGAAGGCGCTGGTGCTGGACAGCCAGATGCTCTACGAGGACACCTCGCGCATCGAGCGGCTGCTCTTCAAGATGAAGAAGTACGACTTCGCCAAAACCATCAAGGGCGCCTACCACAACAACCCCGCCTACACCCATTGGTACGGCAACGCTGAATTGAAGATGGACCTCGTGGATATCAAGGCCGAAGCGAATCGCCTGCGGGAACGCAAGGCCCTGTTGGCCGGGAAACCCGCGGGGGCCGCAAGCGAAAGCGTCGAGGAGCGGCTCCGGGCCCTCAAGGCCAAGCTGGACCGGGGCGGCCTCAGCCCCGAGGAATACCAACAGGAAAAAGCGCGACTGCTGGCGCCGGCGCAGCCGGACAAGCGGGACTGATCTCTCCGCCAAGGCGCCGTGAACAGCCAGGGCCCAGGACAGCCTGATCCTGGTTGCCACCCTTTTTTTTAATTCGAACCGATAGCACCCTTGGCATGGGTCTGCCTTGAGTGATGGAAATCACCATCCCTGCGGAACACGCTGGATTGAGCTAAATTTGAAGGCTGAGCGGATGGGCAGGCGCTCCTGGCGGGCCCTCCGCTTACCTGTCCGAGCACGCTCCATCGAAATGCTTATAGGCACCCTGGAGGAACCACCATGTTGAAGCACTCCCCCTTCGCCCAGGCACTGCGGGTGGTCCTGTGTGGCCTGGCTTGTGCCGTGTCTCTGCTGGCCCAGGCGCCTGCCAAAGCGGGCAAGACGCCAGTCCCGCCGAAAGCGGACCTGGTCTGGCCCGCGCCACCCGCCGAGCCCCGCATCAAATGGGTGGCCGAGTACCGCAGTGAGTTTGACGTGGGCGCCAAGAAGCGCACCGGCTTCATGGATCGCCTGACCGGCAAGCGTGAGGATTCCATGGGCTTCAGGCAGCCCGTGTCCGTGGCTGTGGACGATCAGGGCACGGTGTTTGTGGGGGATTCCCGCCTCGGCATCGTGGCCCTGGATCCGGTGAAGAAGAAGATGTGGCTCTTCTCCAAACTGTCGCCGGAGGCCCCCACCCTGGCCACGGGCATCGCCGTGGACTCGAAGTTCGTTTACGCCACCGACGCCAACCAAAGCCAGGTATCCATCTTTGACAAGGAGGGCCGCCGCCTCAAGACCATCGGCGCCAGCGAAGGCATCCAACGGCCCGTGGGCATCGCCGTGGACGAGGCCAAGAACCTGCTGGTGGTGGTGAATGGGGGCACCCACCAGGTGCTGCTCTTCGACCGCTCCCTGAAGCTCATCAAGAAGGTGGCCTCCCGGGGCGAAAAGGTCGGCCAGTTCAACTACCCCACCTACTGCTGCATCCTGCCGGGCAAGGGCTTCGCCGTGGTGGACACCGGCAACTTCCGTGTGCAGATCTTCAGCTCCGAGGGCAAGTTCCTCAGTACCTTTGGCCAGCAGGGCGATTTCTCCGGCAGCTTCTCCCGGCCCAAGGGCATCGCCGTGGATGCCGAAGGCCATATCTACGTGGTCGACGCCACCTTCGCGAACTTCCAGCTCTTCCGCCTCGATGGCCAGGTGCTGGTCTTCGTGGGCACCCTCGGCGCCGCCCCCGGCACCTTCCAGGTGCCCGAGGGCATCGCCGTCGGCAAGGATGGCGCCATCTGGGTGGCCGACACCATGAACAAGCGCCTGCAGCATTTTCAATACTTCCCCTCGTCCAAGAAGGAAGAGCCCGCCCCAGCCAAGAAGGAAGAACCCACCCCGGCCAAGGGGAAAAGCTAGGCTTCTTCAGACCCTGTCCTTGCCCGTGGAAAGCCGCGAATCAATTCGATTCGCGGCTTTTTGCATATGACATCAAGGGCCTGCCTGAACCCACGGCTCGGGGCCTGCGATTTGGCCTCCAGGGCCCAGGACAATCCCCCTACAAAGCCGTGACGCTTATCACACGATTTCTTGGTCGTTTTTAAGGTGGTTTTAAGGTTCACTCTCCACATTGTTCCTATCGAGGTCTTCAAACCAGCACCCCTGGCAACCGACCCCGAGC
>JANYAS010000182.1 GCA_025361205.1 Holophagaceae bacterium | reverse complement strand
GGCCGCATCAAGACCCTTCCGAATGGCAAGCAGAGCCAGTACGGCGCCAACTGGAACTTCCCGGCGGTCATGCCCCCGGGCTACCCCTCCGGTCCGAACGTGCTGCTGACGGGCTTCGGCGGACTGCTCGGCGATGCCAACCACAGCCAGACCGCCAGCGCCTACTACGTGGGCCTGCGATGGGATCCCACCGAGAAGATCGGGTTCGGCGTCGAGTTCAACCACGGGTCCCCGAAGTGGTGGACGTACAGCCCCGCCACCGGTGAGGCCACCGAAAAGCTCGGCACCCGGGGCGACGTGTGGGAAGGCTACATCCACTGGAATTTCGCCAAGAACGCCGCCTTCCGCATCGGCTACCTGGACTACAAGTACAGCACGGCCTTCAGTGGCTGGCACATCGCCCCCATGGGCCTGGAGAACTTCGACCTGGCGAAGAACCCCATGATGCAGTACGCCTTCCCCGCTTCGGTGAAGTCGACCTACGCCTCGATCGAAGTGAAGTTCTAGCCATGACGCGGAAAAGGCCGGAGGAAACCCTCCGGCCTTTTCCGCGCTAGCAAGGAGCAACTATGGGAACCATTCGCATGGATCGCCGCCTGTTTCTGAAGGCCGCGGGTGCCACCGCCGGAGTCGTCGCCACCACCCAGGTGGGATGCCTCAAATATTTCAAGAAGGGTCGAACCTCCGCCGCCGACAACCGGGAGGTTCCCACCACCTGCGAGTTGTGCCCCAATAAATGCTCCGCCATCGCCGTGGTCGAGGGCGGCTTCGTGAAGAAGCTGAACCCCAACCCCGAGAACCCGAAATCCCGTGACATGCTCTGCGCCCGTGGCAACGCGGCCATCAAGCAGGTCTACGATCCTGACCGCATCAAGCAACCCATGATCCGCGTGGGGGCCCGGGGCGAAGGCAAATGGAAGCCCGTCAGCTGGGATGAGGCCTTCGATTTCGCTGCCAAGAAGCTATCCGAGGTGAAGGCCAAGCACGGACCAGAAGCCTCCCTCTGGTCCTCCACCGAGGGCTTTCAGGAGGTCTTCTTCAAGAACCTGGGCCTGGCCTTCGGTTCGCCCAACCTCGTGCGCCATCCGACCCTCTGCCTGGCCTCGGTCAACATGGCCTACAGCGCCACCTTCGGCACCGTGCCGAGCTTCGACCTTTTGAACAGCAAATACGTCATCATGTCCGGCGCGAACCGGTTCGAGAGCATTATCACGCCTGATACCATGGACCTCATCGGCAGTGTGATGGAGCGCAAGGCCAAGCTGGTCTACCTCGATCCCCGCTTCACCGTCACCGCGGCCAAGGCCGACGAGTGGTATCCCATCAGGCCCGGCACGGACCTGGCCTTCATCCTTGCGATGATCCACGTGATCATCAAGGAGAACCGTCACAGCAAGGACTTCGTGGCCGCCTACACCGTCGGCTTTGAACAGCTCACCGAACACGTCAAGCAGTACACGCCGGAATGGGCCGAGAAGGAGACGGAGATCCCGGCCAAGGACATCATCCGCATCGCCAGGGAGTTCTCCGACGCGGCGCCGCGGGCCCTCTACTACGCGGGGCGGCGCTCTTCCTGGTATCAGAACGACTTTCAGATGCGCCGTGCTCAGGCCATCCTCAACGCCATCGTGGGCAACTGGGACCAGCCGGGCGGCATGGTGCCCAACGCCAAGCTGCCCAAGGGCGAATTCCTCTTCATGCCCTGGGACGAACCCAAGGCATCCCGCGTGGACGAGATCGAGAAGAACTTCCCGCTGGCCGCCAAGGGCGACGGCGTCTACCTGAAACTGCGTGAGAACGTGCTCAGCGGCAAGCCCTACCCCATCAAGGCCTGGATGGTCTACAAACAGGACCCCATGAACGCCCTGCCTGACCAGGCCAAGACGCTCAAGATGATCGAGCAGATGGACTTCATCGGCGTGATCGACGTCCAAATGAGCGACATCGCCTGGTATGCCGACGTGGTGTTCCCCGAAAGCGCCTACCTGGAGCGCACGGATCCCGTCGAAGTCATGCCCGGCATCTGGCCCGCCGTGGTCTTCCGCCAGCAGGTGGTCAAGCCCATCCACGACACCAAGCCGAACCTGGAGATCGTCCAGGGGCTGGCCAAGCGCCTGGGCCTCAGCGACTACTTCGACTACACCATCGAGCAGTGGGTCGAAGCCGAGTTCAAGGAACTACCCATTCCCATGGCCGCCGAACACATGAAGAAGCACGGCGTGTGGGCGGCCACCGGCCTGCCCAGCTATGGCAAGACCCTGAACCCCGACCACCGCTTCGTCACCAAGACCGGCAAGATCGAGATCTTCTCGGAGCGCCTCCAGGAAGCGGGCTATGACCCCCTGCCCGTCTACACGGTACCGGTCCAACCTCCCAGCGACCGGTTCCGCCTCATCCTGGGGCGCGTGGGCTATTTCACCCATGCCAACCAGTCGAACAACATCTGGCTGCACGAGTTCATGAAGGAGAACGACCTCTGGATCAACCCCAAGCCTGCCGAGCGGCTCGGGATCCGGAACGGGGCCTATGTGACCGTCACCAGCAGCGTGGGCAGCGTCAAGCTCAAGGTCCGCGTCACCGAGGAAATCCGCCCGGACTGCGTGTTCATGCTCCACGGCTTCGGCAAGAAGTCGAAGATGCAGAGCCTGGTCTACAACGTGGGCGCCAGCGATGCCGTGATCCTCGAGACTGCCTGGGACCAGGTATCGGGCAACGCCGCCTTCCACGAAACCTTCGTTAAAGTCGCGAACGCCTGAGGGAGTGGACCATGGCCATGAAGAAGAAGCGTTACGCCCTCGTCATCGACTCCAGGAAATGCATTAACTGCAAAGCCTGTGTTGTCGCCTGCAAGGCTGAAAACGACGTTCCGGTGGGAAACACCCGGAACTGGATCAACGAGGATCGCCAGGGCGAGTACCCCAAACTCCGCATGGACTTCGAGCCGGAGCAGTGCCACCACTGCGAGCATCCCTCCTGCGTCCGGGTGTGCCCCACCGGGGCTTCCTGGCAGCGCAAGGACGGCATCGTGCTCGTGAACTACGACGAGTGCATCGGCTGCCGCTATTGCATGGTGGCCTGCCCCTATGACGCCCGCTACTTCAACGAGGAGAAGGGCGTGGTCGACAAGTGCACCCTGTGCAGCCACCGGGTGGACAAAGGGGACGTTCCCGCCTGCGTGGCGACCTGTCCCTCCAAGGTACGCATCTTCGGCGATCTGGAGGATCCCACCAGCCGGATCCACGACCTGCTCGCCACGCGGCGTTACCGCGTGAAGGAACCCCAGACGGGCAACGGCCCCCAACTCTATTACCTGCTCTAGGAGAATGAGATGCACGAGTTCAACTGGGGTCTCCTCATCGTCGTTTATCTCTTCCTGGGCGGTCTGTCTGCCGGGCTCTTCTTTGCCGCGGGTCTGGCCAACTACCTGGAAGTGGATGGCCAGCCCGCCTATCCCCGCATCGCGCGCATGGGTGCCCTGCTGGCGCCCTGGCCCGTGGCCATCGGTTCGGCCCTGCTCATCCTCGACCTGGGCAACTGGTACCGCTTCTACATGCTGTTCACGCATTTCCGCTGGGAAAGCCCCATGTCCATCGGCACCTACCTGCTGACGATCTTCACGGGCATTGCCTTCGTGTACGCCTTCGCCTGGCTGCCTAAGGATTGGCGTCAGAAAGCGTTCGGCAAAATCCCAGCCACCTGGAAGCTGGTCCATCGGGCGAACGTGGACCTCTCCGACCACCGCAAGACCATCGCCATGATCGGCTTTCCCTTCGCCATCGGCGTGGGCATCTACACCGGCGTATTGCTGGGCGCCGTATCAGCCCGCCCCTTCTGGAACACCAACCTGGTGGCGCAGATGTTCCTGTTCTCGGCCCTCTCCAGCGGCGCGGCGGCCCTGCTGCTGGCCATGGTGCTCGACCGCCGGAACCCCATCGAGACCCACGAAACCAAGTTCCTCATCACCCTGGACATCGTGTTCATCGTGCTGGAGCTCTTCATCATCCTGCCCTACCTCATCCATGGACAGCTCTCTGTCCTGGCGGTGAAGCAGGCCCTCTGGCTCATTCTTGGCGGGCCCTACACGGTGGTGTTCTGGGTCTTTTTCCTGGGCCTGGGCCTCCTCGTACCCCTGGGCATCGAAGTCTACGAACTGGCCCCCAGCCTTCTCAAGGGCAAGGTGTTTCACGGGAATCGCAACCTGGCCCTGGTGGCCTCCAGCCTCGTGCTCTTCGGCGGCTTCCTGCTCCGCTACATCTTCGTCTACGCGGGTCAGCTGAGCAGCTTCCACAAGATGGGAATGCTGAACTAGGTCCGGATCACTCCGGTATATCAAGAAAAGCAAAAGCCATTTTTAGCCACCGATGAACGCCGATGAACACCGATCAAGATCATTCTTTTATCGGTGTTCATCGGTGTTCATCGGTGGCAAACCCTTCTTTTTTGGGTTTTTTCCCGGCGGCGATGGATTGGCCCGGAACGCGGCCTGCCCCATGCTGGAATGGAACCTTTCCCGGGAGTCCCATGACACTCGCGCTATTGGCAGACCTGGCTCAGATCCTCGCGG
>JANYAS010000166.1 GCA_025361205.1 Holophagaceae bacterium | reverse complement strand
TCCGCGGCCTCGATCATGTACTTCGCGATGCGGTCCTTGCTGCTGCCCATGGGGTTCAGGAACTCGAGCTTGGCGAAGACCTCCACTGGCAGGTTCTCGATGACGCGGCGGAGCCGGACCAGCGGCGTGTTGCCGATGGCTTCCAGGACGCTGCCGCAGGGCTTCCGGTAGTGCATGGGGATCCTCCGGGGTCAGTATGACCGGGGCTATGGGTTGTAGGCCTTGGGCCGTGGGAACTGATCCCTGATGCGGCCCTGCGGGCCACACCGATGATTTAAATTGGGCTGCCCCCATGGGTCGACGCAGAATTGAAACCATGGCGCGGCCCCGGGGGGCCGCCACAGAAGGCCCTTCCTACAGCCCACGGCCCACAGCCCACGGGCCCGCTAGACTGTTCCCATGCTCTCTTCCCTCCGCATCCAGAACCTCGCCCTCGTCGAAGACCTGTCCCTGGACTGGGGGCCGGGCTTCACCGTGCTCACGGGCGAAACTGGCGCCGGCAAGTCCCTGCTGGTGGACGCGCTCTCCCTGCTGGTGGGCGCCCGCGGCGATGCCGAACTGGTGCGCCACGGGGCCGAACGGGCTACGGTCGAGGCAGTGGTGGAGGGCCGCTTCGAGGCCTGGCAGGCCTTCCTCGCTGGGCGCGGCCTGCCGGAAGAGCAGCCCGTGGTGTTGCGCCGCGAGGTGGGATCGGGCCGCAGCCGGGCCTGGATCAACGGCGCCAGCTGTGTCCTGGCGGACCTGCGCGACGCGGGCCGCCTCTGGATGCGCCTCACCAGCCAACACGACCACCAGTCCCTGCTGGGCGAAGATCGGCACCTGACACTGATCGACGAAGTGCTGGGCATCGAACCCTGCCTGGAACCAGAAACCGCGGCCGTGCGAGAGGCGGGGGCGGCCTTGAAGGCCCGGCGCCGCAGCGAGGCCGAGCGGGAGCAACGCCTGGAGCAGCTGACCGAAGCCCTCGCGGACCTGGACAAGCTGATGCCCAAGCCTGGGGAATGGGTCCAGCTCAAGGGGGATCGCGAGCCCCTGCGCCACGCCGTGCACCTCGAGCAGGCCTTCCGCGAGGCGGCGGATTCCCTGAACGAGGGCCTGCCCAAGGTGGAGCTGGCCCACAAGGCGCTGGTGCGGGCGGTGGGCCACTGGCCGGACGCCGTCGCCGAGCAGGACCGTCTGCGCTCCGCCGTGCTGGAGCTGGAGGATCTGCTGGCACTGGCCAGGGACCAGGCCATCCACTGGGCCGGCGCCGGGGCCGATCGCATCGAGGCCATGGAGGCGCGTCTGGCCATGTACGAACGCTTGGCCCGCCGGCAGCGCTGCGAGCCCGAGGAACTGCCGGCCCGGATGTTGGCACTGAGGGAAGAGCAGCGCTCCCTGCTGGCGGGAGACGTGTCCGTGAAGGAATTGGAGAAGGCCCTGGCGAAGGTGGCCGAAGCCTACCGAATTGCCGCCGAGGCCGTGCATGGGCGCCGGGGCGAGGCCATCCCGAAGCTGGAGTCGGAGGTGCAGAAGCGCCTGGGCCGGCTTGGTATGAAAGGCGCACGCATCCAGCTGCGGCTTTCGCTGGCCGAGGATAGTGGCAGCCCAGTGCAGCAGAGCGGCCGGCCCGTGCGGGTGGCGGCCCAGGGCTTCTCCGCCCTGGCCATCTGGATCGAGCCGAACCCCGGCGAAGGCTTTCGCCCCCTGGCCCGGATCGCGTCAGGCGGCGAACTGAGCCGGCTCATGCTGGCCCTGGTGGGCGCGGGGCTCGCGCTGGGAGCGGGGGTGCGCGACGGCCTGACCCTGGTGCTGGACGAAGTGGACGCGGGCCTGGGCGGCGAGACGGCCCTGGCCGTGGGCAAGGCCGTGGCCGAGCTGGGCAAGGCCCACCAGGTGCTGGCGGTGACGCACCTGGCCCAGGTGGCGGCCCGGGCGGACCGGCACGGCTACCTGCACAAGGAGACCGAGGGCGGCCGCACCCGCAGCGCCCTCGGCTGGGTGGCCGGTGATGCCCGCAACCGCGAACTGGCGCGCCTGCTGTCCGGCCATCCCGACCGCATCGAGGCCCTGGAACACGCCAAGGTGCTGTTGGAAGGCTGAGCGCGGCTAGAGAACGGGCCGCACGAGGGCGGCCCGTTCCGGGGTGCGGGTCCAGCTACTTGACGCTCACGTCGGCCACGACCAAGGACGTCTGGAGGCTGCTGTCTTCCACGGCGTAGAAGCACAGGCGGCTGGTCTGGCCCTTGTAGGCGGCCAGGCTCAACGACTTCTGGGTGTACCCGGTGCCCTTGTTCAGGTTGGAGTAGGTGGCCAGGGTCGCCAGCACGGTGCCGGAGGTGTTGAGGACCTGGACGTTCATGGTGTCGTAAGCGGTGGTGATGGTGGTTTCCGCCGTGTCGATGGGGAGCCAGAAGGTCAGGGTCCCGGTGGCTGTGGCATCATCCGGGAAGTCCAAAAAAGAACAGGACCGCGCGAGGCGGCCCTGTTCTTTAGGAAGTGCGTAACCTTAGCGAGTGAGGGCCAGGTTGTAGGGGGTGGTGGTGCTGGAGCCGGCGTAGGCGAGCACCTTGATGTAGTACACCGCAGTGGTGCTGCCGCTGTTGGTGTAGGTGACGCTTTCGGTGGCGGTGCTTCCGGTGCTGCTCGTCAGACTGGTGCCAGCGCTGCTGAGGAGGTAGAGGTCGTAGTCCACGCCGGAGGGTCCGGTCATGCCCACGGTCACCGTGCGGCCTGCAGCCACGTTGATCTTGAAGTAGTCGAGATCGGTGGTGGTGCCCATGTAGCCCACGACCTTGGTGACGGTGTCAGCCACGACGTTGGCGGTGGCGGTGGAGTTGTTGCTTTCCACCTCGGTGTAGGTGGTTCCGGTGGGAGGGGGGGTCCCAGCGGTGTAGGTCAAGCCCAGGTTGTAGGGCGTGGCACTGACGCCGCTGTAGGCATAGACATTGGCATAGACCGTCATGGCCGACGTGCCAGTGTTGGTGTAGGTGAGATTCTCGGTGGCGGTGCTGCCCTGGGAGATGGCGAGCTGGGTCCCAGCGGAATTCACCAGCTTGAGATCCCAATCCACGCCCGTGGGGCCGGTCATGGCAATGGCGACCTTCTCACCGGCGGCCAGGGTCAAGGCGAAGAAATCCTTGTCTGTGGCCACAGTCAGCTTGCCCTGGATGGCCGTGAAGGTGTGGGCGACCACGTTCGCAGCAGCGATGGTGTCGTTGGTTTCCACTTCCACAAAGGTGTTGGCGGGCGGCGGGGGAGGCGTGCCGGCCCAGGCGGCGCCCACGTTGATGGCCGCAAAGGAATTCCAGACGGCCTGTTCCTCGGCGCTGCCGGCGGTGTAGAGGTCCTTAGCCGCGTTGATGAGGGCCGCGCGGGCCTGGGCGTAGGTGGTGCCCGAAGTGTAGTAGGTGGTGAGGGCCCGGTACTGGATGCGTGCGGCGTGGTCGTTGCCCACGCCCGCAAACCCGGCAGGCGTGTAGGAGCTGTAGTAGTCGCTGGAGGAGGTGGCGCTGGCGCCCTGGCTCAGGAAGTAGAACATCCGGTTGTCGGGGCCCATGCTGTAGTGCACGTCCAGGCTGCCGATGCCGGAATACCAGGCGTCGGGCGAGGTGCCGTCCTTGCTGGGCTTGTAGAGGTAGCGCAAGGGCGTGGAGGCGAGCTGCTCGCCCATGGTCCAGTTGCCACCGGTGGTGGGGATGGTCGTCGTGCCGCCGCCATGGGCGTAGAACTCGACCATGGTGCCGAAGATGTCGGAATTGCCTTCGTTCAGGCCACCGGACTCGCCGGAGTAGGTGAGGCCGCCGGGGACCGAGTTGGCTGTAACGCCATGGCTCATTTCGTGGCCAGCCACATCGATGGCGGTCAGGGTGGTGAAGCTGGAGCCGTCGCCGTAGGTCATGCAGAAACAGCTGTCCGACCAGAAGGCGTTGTCGTAGCTGTTGCTGACGTGGACGCGGCTGTAAGTGCCGGTACCGGCATTATCGATGCCGTTCCGGCCCAGCGCGTTCTTATACATGTCCCAGGTCCTTGCCATGCCGTACATGGCATCCACGGCGGCCGTCTGGCCGTTGGGGGCAGTGGTGGAGCTGCCTTCTACATAGTTGGCGCCATCGCCCCAGGTGTTATCGGCGTCGGTGTAGATGGTGCCCGTTGCCGTAGAGGTATCGGCGGCGTGGGCGGCGTTTGAAACAAAGTTGCCACCGGTGCCGCGGGTCATGTCGCGCAGCTCGAAGCCGGAGGTGATGCTGTTGGTGTTCAGGCTGATCACTCCAGAGTACTGGCTATTGCCGGTGCCGATGGCGGCGCTGGTGTGGAGGGTGTTCCACCGGGTCAGGAGGCCGCCGGTGTGGGCGTTCACGATGTAATCGGTGTGCTTGATGCCATCCAGGGCGTTCTCAAGCTCGGTGTGGATGTGGTAGGCCAGGGTGTAGCGCAGGACCTGGTGGGTGACATCCTCGGCGTTGATGTTCCGATCGGCGTGGCGGCCGGGGCGGACCACGTCCACCAGCTCGGGATAAATGACCAGCTCCGCTGTGGGGGCGTGTGAGTAGGAACCCTTGGGATTCAGGTCCCCGTGAACCACGGCCAGGGCCTCGGTCTCGGCGAGGGCGGGCGTGACATTGATGTGGATGTTCTTGTGCAGGGCGTTGGTGTGGGGCAGTTCGGCCCCATTCATGGCGGTGTGGGCGATGATGTCGCCGCCCCAGACGCGAACGCCCTTGTAGAGCTGCTGGGCATGGTGGTGGGTCTGGCCGAGCTCATCCGTTTGGGAGAGACGGATCTGGAAGGCATGATCCGCGTCCAGGCCCAACTGCGTGCGATTCGCCAGCAGATGGTCGGCGGCGGTGTTCACTCGCAGGGTCTCCTGCGGGGTGCGAGCGTACATGGAACCGGCGGCCAGGGCCACGGTGACAAAGGACAGGGCCATGCGGCCCTTGGTAGTTGCCATGAGCAACTCCTTCAGGAGGGGGGAAGGGGATTCACAACCGCCCAGGTTCTTCCGACCTGGAGGGCTCCCGGAGGCCATGGGGTGCTCATGACGTCGAGGGGTGGAATGTGAAAAGAGCTGGGGGTGAATAGAGTCAGCTTCCAGCCAGCCCCTTGGTTCCTCAAGTTAAGGATTGTTAATTTTATCGAGAATCAGTTCTATTTAGAAAATATCCATATAAAGCCAGTCTTGATAAATACTTAATTTCAACCAAGAGATCCGATCAACGAGATTTTATCCAACGGCTTTCCGGACCACTTTCCCGTCCTTCATGACAAAGCGCACCCGCTCCAGGGTGCTGATGTCCTTGAGAGGGTCCCCCTCGACGGCGATGATGTCTGCCCGATGGCCCGGGTCGAGGCTGCCAATCTCGCCTCCCAGGCGCAGCAGCTCCGCGGCCACGAGCGTCGCGCTCTGGATGGCCTGAAGCGGGGTCATGCCGTAGCTCACCAGGTAGCGGAAATCCGCAGCCACCTGGGCGTGCTCGAACACGCCGATGTCCGTGCCGTAGGCGATGGGAACGCCCGCCTCCAGCGCGACCTGGAAGCCCCTCCGCCGGAGGGGCAGGATGGCGCGGGCCTTGGCCAAGGAACCTTCGGGCACCTGGTAGGGATTGCCTGGCAGCAGGATGGATTCCAGGGCGTACAGCGTGGGCACCAGGAACGTGCCGCGGGCCTTCATTTCCTTCGCGGTCGCGGGGCTCAGCAGGCTGCCGTGCTCGATGGACCGCACCCCGGCCCAGGTGGCTTCGAGGATGCCGACGTCACCGTGGGCGTGGGCGCAGACATCCATGCCGCGGCGATTCGCCTCCTCCACGATGGCCTTGAATTCGACCGGGCTGAAGCTGGGGGCGCCGGGATCGTCGTGGTTGGAGAGCACGCCGCCGGTCGCATGGATCTTGATGAGGTCCACACCGCGCTTGCGCCATTCGCGCACGGTGTGCCGGGCGGCGTCCGGTGAATCGACGATGTTTTCTGCGTGCGTATGGACGTGGGGCGGGAAGCCGTTGAGGTCCCCGTGTCCCCCTGTAATGGACAGGGCCGGACCCGCCACCAGCATGCGGGGACCCGCGATGTCACCGCGGGCGATGGCATCCCGCAACGCCACGTCGCCGAACTCGGCGGAGGCACCCACGTCCCGCACGGTAGTGAAGCCGGCCTCGAGTACCTTGCGGGCGTTCACGACACCCGCGAGGATCAAGTCGCCCTGGCTGCGCTTGAGGTAGCCCAGTTCCCCGATGCCGGCCGGAATGAGCAGGTGGGTGTGGCAGTCGATGAGGCCCGGCAGCAGCGTCCGGTCGCCCAGGTCGAGGGTCTCGGCGTCCGCAGGCGGGGTGCCGGCCTGGATCCGGCCATGCTGGACCCAGAGTCGGGCGGGGGCTTCCATCTTGCCCGTGCGCACGTCCAGGAGCCGGGCCGCCTCGAGGATGAGGGGGCGTTCCTGGGCGCACAGGGCAAGGCTGAAGAGGCCGACGAAGAGGCATCGCGGAATCATGGGATCTCCAGAGCGTGGCCTACGATAGCCCGCTCGGGTTCGCCCTGTTCCGACAACTTCAAATGGGAGTGTCTAGGGCCGCTTTGTGGATTTCTGCCGCACCCGCTTCGGGGGGGCATTCTTACCCTTGCGCGGGGCCTGCTTGGTGGCGGGCTTGGGGGTTTCCTTCTTGGGGCGGGGCCGCACCTTGAGCTTGTCGTCGCGCTGTGATTGCAGGGTCTCGTTGCTGCGGGAGGGTTTGAGCCCTTCGCCCGGATCGAGGATGCGGCGCACGGGCACGACCTCGGCCTCCTCGCCCTCGCCCTTCTGCTTTTTCTGCACGCTGATCCGCAGGGGCACGCCCGCGAGGCCGAACTTTTCGCGGAGGCGGTTCTCCAGGTAGCGCACGTAGCTGAAGTGGAGGCCGCGGTCGGTGTTGGCCTTGATGACGAAGCTCGGGGGCCGCACGCCCACCTGGGTCATGAAGTAGAGCTTGGGCAGCTTGCCGTCCACGGCATGGGGGCTCATGGCGTCCACGCACTCCCGCAGGAAGCGGTTCATCTCGCCCGTGGAGATGCGGCGGGAGTGGGCTTCGGCCAATTCATCGATCATCCCGAAGATCTTGGACACCCGCTGTCCCGTCAGGGCCGAGAGGAAGATCATGGGCGCGTGATGGAGGAAGCCCAGGCTCCGCCGCAGGTCCTCCTCCGCCCCGTAGATGGTGTGGGTGTCCTTCTCGACGAGATCCCACTTGTTCACCACGAGGATGACGGCGGCGCCGGCGTCCTGGGCGTAGCCTGCGATCACGGCATCCTGGTGGGTGGCGCCCTCGACGGCATCCAGCAGGAGCAAGCTCACGTCGGCCCGGGCCATGGCCTGCTTGGCCTTCAGGATGCTGAGTTTTTCGGCGCCTTCGTGGGTCTTGCCCTTCTTGCGGATGCCCGCCGTATCGATGAGGCGGTAGACCCTGTCCTTGACGTGGATGACGGTGTCCACGGTGTCCCGGGTGGTGCCGGCCACTTCGCTGACGAGGCTCCGTTCATAGCCCAGCAGGCGGTTCGCCAGCGATGACTTGCCGACGTTGGGCCGGCCGATGAGGGCGAAACGCCGCTCGTCCCCGGGGGCATGGAATTCGGCCTCATCGGGGGTGCGATGGAAGGGCAGGCGGGCCCGGATGGCGGCGATCAGTTCAGGGACCCCGGCGCCATGAGCGGCGGAGATGGCAAAGGCCTCCTCGAAGCCCAGGCCGTAGAAGCCGCCGTCGGGAGCGCCGCCCTTCATGCCATCCAGCTTGTTGATGACCAGCAGCAGGGGCTTGCCCATGCGGCGCAGGCGGGCGGCGATCTCTTCGTCCCCGGCGGTGAGGCCGTCGTGGCCGTCCACCAGCAGGATGGCCACGTGGGCTTCGCTCAAGGCGGCTTCGGCCATACGGGTGATGCCCTGGGTGATAACGTCATCGCCCTCGAAGTCCAGGCCGCCGGTGTCCACCAGTTCGAAGACTTCCTCAGCCACACCTTCCTCGCTCAGGCAGGTCACGCGGCCGTAACTGCGATCGCGGGTCATGCCCGGCAGGTCGTGGACCAAGGCCGCCCGGCTGCGGGTGAGCCGGTTGAAGAGGGTGGACTTCCCCACGTTGGGGCGTCCGCAGAGGGCGACGAGGGGCAGTTTCATGGTTGTTCCAAGCCCTCCAGTGTATCGCGCATAGACCAAAAGGGCGTGGGCGGATTTCGGCGCGGGGACTAGAGTGAGGCTTTCTCCCTCGGAGCGCCCATGATCCGCCCATTGTTCATCTTGCTTATTGCGTCGCTCCTGGTGGCGGCGCCGCCCTCCCGGTCCCAAAACCCGGAATCGGTGGTGCTCCGGCAGTTGGAGGCTTACAACGCCCGCGACGTGGAGGCCTTCGCCGCGACCTATGCGGAGGACGTGGAGCTGTACGATTTTCCCGCAGCGCTGAGGGAGCCCAAAGGCAAGGCTGGGCTGAAGGCGCACTATGCCCAGCGGTTCAAGGAGAATCCGGAGCTGCATGCCAGTGCCAAGGACCAGATTTTGAGCGGGCCCTATGTTATCCACCGGGAGAAGGTGACGGGTTTGGCGGGGCAAAAGGAGGCGCTGGAGGTGGTGGTGATCTACCTGGTGCAGGACAGACTGATCCGGAAAGTGTGGTTTTTGAAGTCGGAGAAGGGGTGAGGCTGCCCGGGGGTTCGAGCGGGGGCGTTCCCCGCCTCTCTCGTCGACTCACACCATCGAAGGCTCGAACGCGTCCCCGTCGCCCTTTGGGCTAGGGTTAGCCGGTCTGGCCATCCCTGCTCCGGCCCTCCACTGAAGGGCCTCCACGACGGGATGACCAGCCCACTCTACCTAGATCCCGGCCACGCATGCGTTGCCGGGGCGGGTTCGAGCCCCTCATTTCGTTCCGCCAACAAAACGACCCCCTAATCGTCCTGCAGATTCTCGCGCTCGAAGGCGCAGAGGCATTCGCCGAGCTG
>JANYAS010000164.1 GCA_025361205.1 Holophagaceae bacterium | reverse complement strand
CGATGTTCCTGCGGAGGTCGCCTTCCACGGTCTCTTCGGAGGTGATGACGCGACGGATACGGACGACTTCGTCCTCGGTCAGGTCCCTGACTTTCCTGCCGAAGTCCACCTTCGCTCGGGTCAAGATGCTGTGGGCCTTGGCCCGGCCGATGCCGTAGATGTAGGTCAGCGCGATCTCTATGCGCTTGCCGATTGGCAGATCAATGCCTGCAATACGTGCCATCGTGTCTCCTTAACCCTGACGCTGTTTATGCTTGGGGTTCTTCTTGCAGATGATCCGGTTGATACCTTCACGCCGAACCACTTTGCAGTGCTCACATAACTTCTTGATGGAGGGCCTTACTTTCATGGTGTCCTCTCGTTCACTTGAATCGGTAGATGATGCGGCCGCGGGAGAGATCGTAGGGGGTTACCTCTACGAGAACCCGGTCACCGGGGAGGATGCGGATGAAATTCTTGCGCATCTTTCCGCTGATGTGCGCCAGCACTTGGTGTTTGTTTTCCAGTTCGACCCGGAAGACCGCATTCGGCAAGGCCTCGACCACTGTGGCTTCGAGCTCAATGGCTTCTTCTTTGCTCAAGCGGGTTCTCCGAAGACGTGACGCAGCGATTCAAACACCAGCTCCGGGGCTCGATTGCCATCTTCGCTCCGGAAGGTCGGCCGGTGTTTGTAGAAGCCGATAAGGGGCTGAAAGGTCGAGTGGAACTCGGCCATCCGGCTCTGGAAGGCTTCAGCGGTGTCGTCGGAACGGTGCTTCAGGGGACTTCCGCACAGATCGCAGACACCGGCCTGCTTTGGGGGCTTGGATTCCGTGTGGTAGATGGCGCCGCAGGCATTGTTGCTGCAGACGCGTCGGCCCACCACGCGGGCTTCCAGCACCTCCTGGGGGACATCGACCAGCACCACGTGCCCAACCTTCATGCCCTTGGAGGAGAGGAAGTCTTCCAGGGCCTGAGCTTGTTGCAGAGTACGTGGGTAGCCGTCGAACAGCACGTCAGAGGTCTCGTCCAGCAGCCGCGCAAAGACAAGGCCATTAACGGTGTCGTCGTCCACCAGTTTTCCATCGGCCATGATGGCTTTCGCTCTCAGGCCGATCTCCGTTCCTTTCGAAACGGCATCTCTCAGAATGTCACCGGTTGACAGGTGAGTCAAAGAGAATGTTTCCACCAATCGCTTGGCTTGGGTTCCCTTCCCGGAGCCGGGGGCCCCGAGAAGAATGTGTGCGGTCAGGCTCATGCAGACCCCCCGCGAGTCGAACGGCCGCGGATCCGGCCCTTCTCGAGGAAGCCATCGTAGCGGCGCATGACCATCATGCTTTCCAACTGCGAGCCAGTGTCCATGGCCACGCCCACGACGATCAACAGGCTCGTGCCACCGAAGTAGAAGTTCAGGCCTGGGATGTTGTTCGTGATGAGCAGGGGCACCAGGGAGACCAGGGCGAGGTAGATGGCGCCCACGAAAGTCAGCTTGGACAGAATGCTGTCCAGGAAGATGCTGGTCTCCTTGCCCGGGCGGATGCCCGGGATGTAGCCACCCGATCGCTTCATGTTCTCGGCGGTCTCGTCGGGATTGAAGACGATGCTGGTGTAGAAGAAGGCAAAGAAGATCACCACACCCACGAACACGGGGGTGTAGATCCAGAAATGGGTCTGCGGACTGAGGTAGGATGCCCCTCGAGCCAGCCATTCCGAGCGGAAAAACTGGGCGATGGTGGCCGGAAAGAAGATCACCGAGCTGGCGAAGATGACGGGCATGACGCCGGCGGTGTTCACCTTGAGGGGCATGTAGGAACTGCGCTGGCTGGCCATGCCGGCCGAGTCAGAACGTCGGGCGTAATGGATGGGAATCCGCCGGTAGGCGTTCTCCACCATCACCACAGCCAGCAGCACCACGATCATCGCCGCGATGAGCAGGATGAAGATGCCGGGAGGTGGGACGTTCGGGGCATTTTTCAAGGACTGGGTGATCATCACCGTCAGGGTCGTGAGACCCTGGGGAAGGCCTGCCACGATGCCCGCGAAGATCAGCAGGGAGATGCCGTTGCCGATGCCCCGTTCGGTGATCTGCTCGCCGATCCACATGACAAACATGGTGCCCACGGACAGCGTGAAGGCCGCCAGGAATCGGAAAGCCGTCGGGGAAATGGACGAGGTCACGACCTCGAGGCCGGGTGCGTTCTGGCTCTGGGCCAGGGACGCGATGCCCATGCCCTGCACGAAAGCCAGGCCCACGGTGAGGTACCGGGTCCACTGATTGATCTTTTGCCGACCGGCCTCGCCTTCCTTCTTCTGGAGGTTCTCCAGATAGGGCACCACGGCTCCCATCAGCTGCAGCACGATGCTGGCGGTGATGTAGGGCGCGATACCGAGGGCGAAAACGGAGAACTTCTTGAAGGCACCGCCCGAGAAGAGGTCGATGACATCAAAGAGCCCACCGCCGCCGCGCCGAAGTGCAGCCGCCAGGTTCTCGGCATTCACTCCGGGCACGCTGACATGCACTCCCAGCCGGTAGATGGCCAGGAGCACAAGGGTAAAGAGGAGCCGCTTGCGCAGCTCCGGAATGGCGAAAAGGTTCCTAATGCGGTTCATCGGCCGTTACTCGGCGGACTTTGCGCAGGGCTCCTGGATGGTGCCGCCCTTGGCCAGGATGGCTTCACGGGCGCCCTTGGTGATGCGGTCGGCCACGACATTCACCTTGGTGGTGAGTTCGCCGCTGGCCAGTACCACGATCTTCTCCACGCGGGAGTTGACGAGCTTCTTTTCCCGCAGGGCTTCCAGGCAGACCGTATCCCCGTCCTTGAAGTGGATGGAGATGAGGCTGAGGGGAACCTCTTTCGTTTCAGGAGCGAAGATGTTGGTGAATCCGCGCTTGGGCAGGCGGCGAACCAGGGGCATCTGACCGCCCTCGAAGCCGCGCTTGCTGCGGTAGCCGCTGCGGGACTTCTGGCCCTTTTCGCCGCGACCGGAGGTCTTGCCGAGGCCGGAGCCCTTGCCGCGACCCAGGCGCTTGCGTGTTTTGGTGGCGCCCTCGGCGGGCTTGAGTTCGTTGAGCTTCATGGCCTACCCCTTCACCGTGACGCTGAGGAGATGCGGGACAAGCTTGACCATCCCGTGGATGTTGGGGGTGTATTCGCATTCGCGGGTATCGCCGGGCCGCTTCAGGCAGAGGGTCTGCATGAAGGCGCGGTGCTTGGGAGTGGTGCAGATGATGGAACGCTTGAGCGTAATCACCACCTGCTTGCCGAAGAATTGCGACATGTTAAGCCTCCGCCTGGTCCAGGCCCCTGTTGGTCAGGACCGTGTAGGGATCCATGAGTTCCTTCAGCCCTTCGAACGTGGCTCGCACCACGTTGTGGGGGTTGGAGGAGCCCAGGCTCTTTGTCATCACGTTGTGGACGCCCGCAGCCTCCATGATGGCGCGCACCGCGGCCCCAGCGATGATGCCGGTGCCCTCGGGGGCTGGCTTCAGCAGCACGCTGCCGGCGCCGAAGATCCCCATCACCGGGTGCGGCAGGCTGCCGTTCGGGGTGATTGGAACGCTGATCATGTTGCGCTTGGCGCTCTCGATGCCCTTCTTGATGGCGGAGGGCACTTCGAGGGCCTTGCCAAGGCCGAATCCGACCTTGCCATTGCCGTCGCCCACAACCACCAACGCCGAGAAGGAGAAGTTCTTACCCCCCTTGACCACCTTGGTGACGCGGCCCACGTAGATGACCTGGTCCTTGAATTCCCCGCTTTCAGAATTGCGGGAGTCCCTATTGTCTTTTCGCTCTGCAATCGCCATGGTCATCCCCTAGAACTGCAGCCCGGCTTCGCGGGCGCTGTCGGCCAGCGCCTTGACGCGGCCGTGATAAACGTAGCCATTCCGGTCGAACACCACCGAAGTGATGCCCTTTTCCTTCAGGCGAGCGGCGATGCTGGCACCGACAGCCTTGGCGGCTTCGATGTTGGCGCCGTTCTTAAGGGAAGCGCGCAGGTCTTTCTCCAGGCTGCTGGCGGTGGCAAGGGTGATGCCCTTGGTATCGTCCACTGCCTGCACATAGATGCGCTTGAGGCTCTTGTAAATGGTGAGGCGGGGACGCTCGGGAGTCCCGCTGATGCGGCCACGGATGCGGGCCTTGGTCTTGTCGCGTCGAGTGTTGGAATCGTTCGCCATGGGTTCCCCTTACTTCCCGGTCTTGCCGGCCTTGCGGCGGATGACCTCGCCGGTGTACTGGACGCCCTTGCCCTTGTAGGGCTCGGGTTGGCGGAACTTCCGGATGTCGGCCGCGACCTGACCCACCAGCTGTCGATCGGTACCGGTCACAACGATGTGGGTGGTCTTTTCCACGGCCATCTGGATGCCGTCAGGGGCTTCGTAGTGGATGGGGTGGCTGTAGCCGAGTTCCATGCGCAGCTTGGCACCGTCCATGGCGGCCTTGTAGCCTACGCCGACGATATCCAGTTCCTTCTTCCAGCCCTCGGTCACGCCGACAACGGCGTTATTGAGGAGGGCGCGAGTCAGGCCGTGAAAGGCCCGGGTCTGGGCCTCTTCGTTGGCGCGATTGAGGTTCACGGAGTCGGCCTGGATGTCGAGCGTGATCCCCGCGAGGATCGGGCAGGTGAGCTTGCCCTTGGCGCCTTCGACGATGGCCTCGGACCCGGTGACTGTGACTTTCACGCCTTTCGGCAGCGCCACGGGCTTCTTTCCGATTCGAGACATAGTTGATTCCTTAGATGAGGGCGGGGTTTCCGCCCTTTTCAGGATGGGTTACCAGACGTGGGCGAGGACTTCGCCGCCCAGGTTCTGCTTCTTGGCGTCCTTGCCCGTCAGGAGACCCTTCGGGGTGGACAGGATGGCGATGCCGAGGCCGCCGTGCACGTCGGAGATGTCCTGAGCACCCGTGTAGATGCGGAGGCCGGGTCGGGACACGCGGCGCAGGCCGTGGATCACGTTCTGCTTGTCCTTCACGTACTTCAGATTGAGGATGAGGTAGATACGACCCTCGTGCTCGACCTGCTTGAAGGAATGGATGTAGCCCTCCTGCTTCAAGATGCCGCATAGACCGGCCTTGATCTTGGAAGCAGGCACCACCACGGCATCGTGACCGGCCATGATGCCGTTACGAATGCGGGTGAGGTAGTCAGCGATGGGATCGGTATTCATGGTCCCCTCTCCTTACCAGCTGGACTTCTGGACGCCCGGCAGTTCGCCATTCAGGGCGAGCTTACGGAAGCACAGACGACAGAGTTCAAACTTGCGCATATAACCTCGGGGACGACCGCAGCACTTGCAGCGATTACGGTGCTGAGTCGAGAACTTCGGCTTGCGCGAATCCTTGACGATTTTGGAAATCTTGGCCATCGGTATGATCTCCTTGGCTATTTGCGGAAGGGCATACCGAGGTGGGCGAGTAGGGCCCGCGCTTCGGCGTCGTTGGCAGCGGTGGTCACGAACGTGACGTTCATGCCCTTCATCTTGTCCACCTTGGAGTAGTCGATCTCCTGGAAGATCAACTGGTCCTTGAGGCCCAGGGTGTAGTTACCGCGGCCGTCAAAAGACTTGGTGGGTACGCCGCGGAAATCGCGGACGCGGGGAAGGGACAGGGTCACTAGGCGGTCGAAGAACTCCCACATACGGGACCCGCGCAGGGTCACCATGCAGGCGATGGGCATGCCGGCGCGCAGCTTGAACTGGGCGACGCTCTTCTTGGCCTTCCGCACGATGGCCTTCTGGCCAACGATGGCGGAGAGTTCCTCCACAGCAACGTCCAGGACCTTAATGTTCTGGATGGCATCCCCGACGCCCATGTTAATGACGATTTTCTGCAGGCGGGGTACCTGCATGGCGGAGGTAAAGGCAAATTCCTCCTTGAGCTTCGGCACCACCTCTTGGTGGTAGCGAGCCTTGACGCGGGGCTCCGCGTGGCCTTGCGTGGCAGTCATGAATTCCTCCATTTCCGTGGGACGGCAATGCCCCAGGGGTTCGGGAGAGCGGGGGGGCTTGGGACGGCGGTCCGGCCCGTTTCCCCCCAACCTCAGTTGTCATGGCGCAGGATGCGCCGTGGATACCCATCCCGCGCACGGGACAGAACGAAGATCTTCCCATGGATGCAGCTTCAAGGGAAGCGGAAATCCCCGTGGAAGCTTGAGGAGCTTTGCCTCCGAGAGCGCAGGGGTCCGGGGGGTGTGCGCGTAAGCGCGGACCTTAGATCCTCGCAGCGCATGCGTTGCGAGGAAACACACGG
Organism: Holophagaceae bacterium; assembly: GCA_025361205.1. GTDB lineage: Bacteria > Acidobacteriota > Holophagae > Holophagales > Holophagaceae > Geothrix. Next base: position 521 of record JANYAS010000164.1, on the reverse strand, counting down.
AGAACATTAGACACGCTTGCGGGTGCCCTTGCCGGTCTTCGGGTCGAGGAGCATGACGTTGGAGGCGTGAATGGGGGCCTCCTTCTCGATGATCCCGCCGCCCTCGCCCGTCTGCTGGTTGGGCTTGGTGGCCTTCTTGATCATGTTGATGCCTCCTACGAGGACGCGGTTGGTGGCGGGGTTGACCTTGGTGATTAGCCCCGTCTTGCCCTTATCCTTGCCGGCGATGACGACAATCTGATCGCCCTTCTTGAGCTTCATCTTGGTCGCGATTTCCATCACAGCACCTCAGGGGCGAGGGAGACAATCTTCATGTACTTGCGCTCGCGCAGTTCACTGGCCACGGGGCCGAACACACGGGTTCCAACGGGTTCGCCATCCTTCTTGATGATGACGGCGGCGTTCTCGTCGAAGCGGATGTAAGAACCGTCCTTGCGGCGGTAGGCCTTGCGCTGGCGAACGATGACGGCCTGGACAACGGCCTTTTTCTTGACGGTGCCGCCGGGGATCGCTTCCTTGAC